>CAKNLF010000057.1 GCA_930989305.1 uncultured Roseburia sp.
AGCGGGGAAGATATTTCTGTTACAAAAAGAATAAACGAGTGTGGAAAATTACTGGGAATTCCACTGCTGGATCATATTATTATCGGTGATAACTGTTACTTCAGTTTCCGGGAGCAGGGGATCCTATAGAGAAAGGGAGATCATAATGTCTAACGTATTTGGTATTGATTTAGGAACATGCAATTTAAAGGTCTACAGCAAACACGCTGATCAGATCCTCAAGGAAAAAAATACGATCGCTATCGTAAATAAAAATCAGATGTACGCATTCGGCGATGACGCCTACGCCATGTATGAAAAAGCTCCGGAAACTATTCAGGTGTCTTTCCCTGTGGTAACAGGTGTGATCGCGGATTATAACAATATGCAGACAATGATCGGAAGCTTTTTGGGAAAATATTCAAAATCCCATATCAAAGGCTCCGAATATGTGGTAGCTGTTCCCACAGATATTACAGAAGTGGAAAAGAAAGCGTTCTTTGATCTGTTTTACAAAAGCCCCTATAAACCGAAATCTGTTCTGCTGTGTGACAAACCCATCGCGGACGCTATCGGTCTGGGCCTTGATGTAAATGAGCCTACCGGGATCATGGTAGTGGATATGGGCGCTGATACCACAGAGATTTCTGTAATTTCACTGGGTGGCCTGGTGCTGAGCAATCTGCTCCATTTCGGCGGCAATCGTATGGATGAATCCATCATCAACTATATGAAACGAAATTTCAATCTGGTGATCGGCAAGAAAACTGCTATGCAGTTAAAAGAAAACATCGGAAGCGCTATGCCCGGAGCAGAAGGCACTATGACAATCGTAGGCCTGGATGTGGTAAGCGGCCTGCCTATCCAGATGGAAGTAACAGCGGAAACTGTTTATAACGCCATAAAAGAAAATATGAACTCCCTTTGCAACGCTATAAAAATGATCCTTGAGCGGGTTCCGCCGGAACTGGCCAAAGACATTATCGCTTCCGGTATTTATCTGACAGGGGGCGGATCTGAGATCGACCGGCTGGATATCCTGTTTAAAGAACTTACCAATATTAAGGTCAATACATGTGAGGACGCGGATGAATGTGTGGCAAGAGGACTGAGTCAGGTCATTAAAGACGCGAAATTCAAACATCTTGCATACAGCATGCGGACAAAAGTTTTTAAATAAGAACTAAGAGGTATCTATGAAAAGGAAAAAAAATAAAAAATTTCCAACTAAATATATACTTTTGATCATGACTGTTTTCTGCGTTATCATCATTTTCAGCAGCGTCACAAAGGAAGTTTCTTCCGGACCTGTAGGAAAAGTGGCCGGCGCAGTGATTCTGCCCATGCAGAAAGGCCTGAACCGGATCGGCAGCGCGCTGAACCTCAGAGCGGATAATCTGGCATCCAAAAAGGAATTACAGGAAGAAAACAGTCAGCTCAAGGAACAGATCGCGGATCTGGAAGAACAGCTCAGCCGTGTTTCACTGGAACAGTATGAGCTGGAAAGCTTAAGAGAGCTGTACAAGCTTGACCAAAGCTATGATCAGTATGATAAAGTGGCGGCAAATGTAGTGGGAAAAGAAACCGGAAACTGGTTTTCCACTTTTCTCATTGACAAGGGAAGCAAAGATGGCATTGAAATCGGTGACAATGTGATCGCCGACGGCGGACTGGTAGGGATCGTAACGGATACCGGAAACAACTATGCCAAGATCCGGGCGATCATTGATGATACCAGCAATGTAAGCGCCACCAACCTGTCCACTTCCGACAACTGTATCGTCAACGGCAGTCTGCGCACTATGAACGAGCGCCAGCAGCTGGAAGTTTCGGATATGCGTGACAAGGACAATAAGGCAAAAGCCGGAGATCAGCTTGTAACTTCATCCATCAGTGACAGATATCTGCCGGGGATCCCGATCGGATACCTGACAGAGGTGAATGAAGATTCCAATAAGCTTACCAAATCCGGTTATCTTGCCACAGTGGTAGATTTCGAGCATCTGGAAAAAGTGCTGGTCATCCAGCATACAAAAGATTATTCCGATGCCTTAGATAATTAAGGGGATTTTATGCGCAGGAAAATTTTTATAGCGGTTACAATCATTATATGTTTTTTACTGCAGTCCACAGTGTTTCAGAGACTTTCTTTTGTTTCCATTTCTCCGAACCTGCTGATCGTAGTAACTGCCGCCTTTGGATTTATGCGCGGCAGAAAAGAAGGGCTGTTCGTAGGATTTTTCTGCGGGCTGCTGATGGATGTGTTCTTCGGACCTGTACTGGGGATTTACGCCCTGCTGTACATGTATGTAGGATTTATTAACGGGATCTTTAAAAAGATCTTTTATCCCGAAGATGTAAAGCTTCCGATCTTTCTGATGGCAGTCAGCGACCTGTCATTTAATATCATTATTTATTTTGGTATGTTTTTATTCCGGGGACGTTTTGAGTTTGGATACTATTTTGTTCATGTTATGATACCGGAACTGGTATATACCATGATCGTAGCTGTAGTAATATACTTTATTCTTCTGAAAATCAATCAAAAACTGGAAGAAATCGAAAAAAGGAGTGCTAAAAAGTTTGTTTGATGCATTAAAAGATCTGTTTTTCAAGATAATAAAATCCAGGCTGACGGTCCTCTTTGTGGTCATGATAGTCCTTTCCGTGATCCTGCTGCAGAAAGTGTTCGTTCTGCAGATTGTAAACGGCAGAGAATATATGGACAACTATACCCTTCAGATTGAAAAGAAACGTACCATCCAGGGTACCAGAGGCAATATCTATGACCGCAACGGAAAACTCCTTGCCTCCAATGAGCTGTCCTATACAGTTACCATTGAAGACAACGGCACTTATAACAGTACAAGAGAAAAAAATCAGGCTCTGAATCAGGAGCTTGCCCGTCTGATAGAGATCATTGAGTCAAACGGTGATGAAATTTCCAGTGACTTTGACATTATAATGGGAGAGGATGGGAAATATGCCTTTACGGTGGAAGGCACTTCTCTCCAGCGTTTCCGGGCGGATGTATTTGGCTATACTAAAATTGATGATCTGAAATATGACAAAGATCTGGGTTATAATCAGGCCTCCGCAACCGCTCAGCAGATCGTAGATTATCTGTGCAGCTCAGACCGGTTTGATATACGGCTGGAAGGTACAGAAGCGGAATATGAAAAAGCGGCGGCTTCGCTTTCAGGAAGCGCAAAGGAGATCGAAGAAAATACCCAGTACTATGACGCGCAGACCCGGTTCAAGATCATGATTCTTCGTTATGCCCTGAACCAGAACTCTTTTCAGCGGTATGTGACTACTCCTGTGGCCTCTGACGTATCTGATGAAACAGTGGCTACAGTAAAAGAATATTCTGATGAACTTCAGGGAGTGGAAATAGCCGAGGATACCAAGCGGGTGTATTATGACGCGGAATATTTTTCTCATATTATCGGATATACGGGACAGGTATCAGAAGAAGAATATCAGGAACTTGTCAAAGAGGATGACAGCTACGAGTCTACGGATATTGTAGGACGATCCGGAATTGAAAAAGTAATGGAATCTCAGCTGAAGGGCCAGAAGGGAAGCGAAACCGTATATGTAAACAATACCGGTAAGGTACTCCAGGTGAAAGACCGGAAGGAATCTTCTCCCGGAAATGATGTATATCTGTCTATTGACGCAGATCTGCAGAAAGCCGTTTATCAGCTCCTGGAACAAGAGCTGGCGGGGATTCTGTACAGCAAACTTGTAAATGTAAAAACCACCGTTCAGACTTCATCCGCAAATAATACTGTACCCATTTACGATGCCTATAAAAATCTGATCAGCAACAATGTGATCGACAGCACGAAATTCGCGGCGGCGGATGAAGATACAGTACAGCATGATGTGTATCAGAAATTTTTGTCTGAACAGGAAAGAGCGATTCCTGAGATTCAGCAGGCTCTGGGCTCGAATACGGCCTTTGAAGATCTGTCCGACACTATGCAGAGCTATATCCGCTACGTTGTTTCCACACTTCAAAGCGACGGGGTTTTTGATACAGATAAAGTGGATTCTACAGACGATGTGTACCAGGCATGGAGAAACGAGAGCATCAGTGTAAGAGAGTATCTGGAACATGCCATAGAAGAGGGATGGATCGACATTTCTCATTTTAATATCGCAGATCGATACGCAGATTCCGAAGAAGTGTATTCCGCTCTTATTTCCTTTGTCAGCGATCTGCTGGAACAGGATTCGGAATTTGACAAACTGATCTATGAATCGCTGATCATGTCCGATCAGATCAGCGGACGGCAGTTATGTTTGATCCTCTATGAACAGGGCGTGCTGGATTCCAAGGATGACAGCGATTATCAGGGACTGCGTTCCGGTTCTCTCAGCTCCTATTCCTTTATCCGGAATAAAGTAAAGAGCCTTGAGATCACACCGGCTCAGCTGGCTTTGAACCCATGTACGGGATCCTGTGTGATCCTGGATCCCAATACAGGGGAAACTCTTGCCTGCGTCAGCTATCCAGGCTATGACAACAATCGTCTGGCCAATGTAATGGACACGGCATATTACAATCAGCTGAATACAGACGGATCTCTGCCTTTGTACAATAACGCTACCCAGCAGACAACAGCGCCCGGTTCTACTTTTAAAATGGTAACCGCTACAGCAGGTCTGACAGAAGGCGTGATCACTCCCAGCACTGAGATCCGGGATGAAGGTCAGTTTACCAAAATTAGCCCAAGTCCCAAATGCTGGGCATTTCCATCCAACCACGGAAGCATCAATGTATCCGAAGCCATCCGGGATTCCTGCAACTATTTCTTCTATGAAGTGGCATATCGGCTCAGCCAGTCCGGAAACAGATATGTGGAGGAAAAAGGTGTAGAGACCATTGCAAAATATGCGGAAGAATACGGACTGGGTGATAAGACAGGCGTGGAGATTGATGAATACAGTCCAAAGATCGCAGATGAATATCCTATTACCATGGCAATCGGGCAGAGTAACAACAATTATACTACAATACAGCTGGCCCGTTATGTATCGGCAGTGGCCAATTCCGGAACCGTGTACAATCTGACCTTATTGAATAAAGTAACGGATACGGAAGGCAATGTACTGGAAACTTATGAGCCCTCTGTAAAAAATACAATGGATAATGTAGCAGATTCTACCTGGGACGCGATCCATCAGGGTATGCGCATGGTAGTTGAGACACATTCCCAGTTTGACGGACTGTCTGTGCAGGCAGCCGGAAAAACCGGTACGGCTCAGCAGAGCAATACGCCGAACCACGCGCTGTTTGTAGGATACGCGCCTTATGATAAACCGCAGATCGCCATTGCCACTAGAATCGCAAATGGTTATACTTCTGCCAATTCCGCGGATCTGTCCGCAAAAGTTATGGAATACTATTTCAATAAAGAGGGAAGAGGGGATCTGCTTACGGGAACTGCCGCAAGTGTAGGCAATTCCTCAAACAGTGTAAATGACTAGGGGAGGATGGATATGGCACTTCCGGTAATAGTAAAAAGTACAAAAAAGGG
This sequence comes from uncultured Roseburia sp., assembly GCA_930989305.1. Classification (GTDB taxonomy): domain Bacteria; phylum Bacillota; class Clostridia; order Lachnospirales; family Lachnospiraceae; genus Brotonthovivens; species Brotonthovivens avistercoris. Next base: position 5,529 of record CAKNLF010000057.1, read on the forward strand.
ACTGCATCTGGTCCTGGACCGTGAAATGGATTTTGAAGAACTGCTGGAGAAGATCGGTGAAAAATTCACTCAGTCAAAGGATTTTTTCCGGGACGCTGAATTTGCGATCTCCTTCAGCGGCAGAGATCTGAGCACAGAAGAAGAATGCAGGATCATAAATACCGTATCGGAATGCTGCGGCGCGCGCATTGCATGTATTCTGGATGAGAATGAGCTTTTGGATGAATATATCGAAGAACGTATCCAGCAGATCGCTGATGAAAAGACAATGAAAAGCGGTCAGTTTTTCAAAGGAGATATCCAGTCCGGAGAAACATATGAAAGTGACAGGAGTGTTATCGTTATCGGAAGCGTCCTGCCAGGCGGAAAGGTGATCTCCAAGGGAAATATTGTAGTGCTGGGACGGCTGGAAGGCTATGCTTTCGCAGGAGCCGGTGGAAATGAAGCCGCTTTTATCTGTGCTCTTTATATGTCCACAGACCAGCTTCGGATCGCGGACGCCGTATTGAAAAACACAAAAGGAACACGGGGAGGGATCCGGAAACGGAAAAACAAAGTTCCTCAGATCGCAGTTGCAAAAGATAATACAGTTATGATAGAACCAGTTACAAAAGGCTATTTAAACAGTATTTAGAATCAGGAGGATTTTGCATGGGCGAAGTGATTGTTGTGACATCAGGAAAAGGTGGTGTCGGAAAAACAACGACAACGGCAAATGTAGGTACCGGTCTGGCAAGACTTGGAAAAAAAGTAGTGATGATCGACACGGATATCGGACTGCGTAATCTTGATGTTGTAATGGGACTGGAAAACAGGATCGTCTATAATCTGGTAGACGTGATCGAAGGAAGCTGCCGCATCAAACAGGCTTTGATCCGGGACAAAAAATACGATTCTCTGTATCTAATGCCTTCCGCGCAGACCAGGGATAAAAATGCCGTGAATCCGGAACAGATGAAAAAACTTACTGAGGAACTGAAAGAAGAATATGATTATATCCTGCTGGACTGTCCGGCCGGAATCGAGCAGGGTTTTCTCAACGCGATTGCAGGCGCTGACCGGGCGCTGGTAGTCACTACGCCGGAAGTATCCGCCATCCGTGACGCGGATCGTATCATCGGCCTGCTGGAATCAAACGGCATACGGAATTCCAGGCTGATCGTAAACCGGATCCGTCCGGATCTGATCCGCAGAGGAGATATGATGTCCATAGAAGATGTCTCTGAGATTCTAGCCATTGACCTGATCGGAGCGGTTCCCGATGATGAAAACATTGTGATCTCCACAAATCAGGGAACTCCGCTGGTAGGAAGCGATACGCCGGCGGGACAGGCTTATATGAATATCAGCCGGCGGGTTACAGGGGAAACAGTTCCCTATCTTAATTTAAAACAAAAAAAACGTTTTTTTGGCAAGCGCAGGAAAGGGCATCGTAAATAGGAGGATTTCGTATGAAAAAATTTATTTTTTTTAAACGAAAGACTTCTGGAAGTATTGCCAGAGAACGATTGAAAATACTTTTATTATCTGACAGAATGAATTTTACTTCGGATATCACGGAAAAAATCCAGAGAGATCTGATCCGCTGTATATCCAAATATCTGGACGTTGATGAAAAGGGAATGCAGATCCGTTTTGAGCCTCCCGGTAAAAATCAGGAGGCGGACAGCTCCTGCATCAAAGCCACAATACCTGTCAGAAACATGAAACAAAGAAGATAAGAAAAAGGAAGTACTATGTTCAAGCAGTATCGGTTAAGGGATTACAGATTTCGATTAGTTGCATATGTTTTTATACTTTGTATTATTGGTATACTTGTAGTTGGAAGCGCCAGAGCGGACCTTCAGAGCAGACAGCTTATGGGTGTATGTCTGGGCCTTGTGATGATGGCGGTGTTTTCTGTAATAGATTATAAATATATCCTGCGTTTCTGGCCTTTCATTTATTTACTGATCGTGGCAATGCTGGCGGCGGTCCTTCTGATCGGGGATGATTCCCATGGGGCCACCAGGTGGATTTCCATAGGCGGATTTCAGTTTCAGCCTTCGGAATTGTGCAAAATACTGATCATCTGCTTTTTTGCCGCATTTTTTACCAGGTTTCAGGACTCGCTCAATACTTTGAAAATACTCGGTATATCTATTATACTGATTGGCATCCCGTTGTTCCTTATTTTCAGCCAGCCCAATCTGTCTACAACGATAATTGTTACGTTGATTTTTATTACACTCTTGTTTATTGCAGGATTAAGTTATAAAATAGTATTAACGGTATTAGCTGCCGCGGTGCCGCTGAGTATTGTGGGAATCATCCTGCTTGTAAATCATGTCCTTCCTTTGCAGGATTATCAGTATAACAGGATTCTTTCTTTTATTGATCCCGAAAAATATTCCGACGGTTTCTGGCAGCAGAGAAATTCTATTATGGCAATCGGTTCCGGCCAGATATGGGGAAAAGGACTGAATACAGATTCTATTAATTCCGTAAAAAACGGAAATTTCCTTTCAGAATCACAGACCGACTTTATTTTTGCGATCGTAGGAGAAGAACTGGGGTTTGTAGGATGTGTGATCGTGATTGGTCTGCTGTTACTGATCGTAGTAGAGTGCATTATCATTGCCCGCAGGGCGCAGGGAATGGCCGGACGGCTGATCTGCTGCGGTGTGGCGGCCTGGATCGGATTTCAGTCTTTTGTAAATATCTGCGTTGCCACTGGAATGATGCCGAATACCGGCGTACCATTGCCATTTGTCAGCTACGGTCTTACATCAATCGTCAGTCTGTTTATCGGCATAGGGATTGTTTTAAATGTAGGACTGCAGCCCAGAAAATACGGATCGGGGGATAGCATATAATGAATGTAGGTTTAGTAGCACATGATACAAAGAAAAAACTGATGCAGAATTTCTGCATTGCGTACAGGGGAATCCTTGGAAGAAACAGCCTGTTTGCCACAGGTACTACCGGAAGGCTTGTCTCTGAAGCAACCAATTTAAATGTCCATCGGTATCTGCCGGGAAACCTGGGAGGGATTCAGCAGCTTGGCGCTGCCATAGAAAGCAACTCCATTGACATGGTGATCTTTCTGAGAGATCCGCTGACAGCCAAAAGGAACGAACCGGACATTCATGAAATAGCAAAACTGTGTGATACGCATAATATTCCGCTGGCCACAAATCTGGCTACCGCGGAATTGCTGATACATGCACTTGACAGAGGAGATCTTGACTGGCGTGAAATGTATAAGTAAATTTACAGCATTGATCTTGGCGTGTTCCATACCGGCTCTTGTCCTGTCCGGATGCGGCAGTGAGAGAGCCGATTTAGAAAACGCGTATGATATTTATGATACCTCCGCGCTCTACGGGCTTACGGAAAGTGAGACAAATACGGAGGTAAAGGCTTTTGCCCAGGATCTGTGCATAGCCGGATATGAAAATTCAGACGGAAAAGACCTGTATACCCAGGTGGCTGAGGGAGCAGGTTTATTTAATGTTGCCACAAAGACTACCGGATACGCGCAAAATGTTCATGAAAAACTGTATCCGGCAAGTACTACTAAAATACTTACCGCTTACATCGCTTTGAAATACGGCGATCTGGATGAAACGGTCACTGTTTCTCAGGAAGCTCTGGAAGGACTGGATCCCAGTTCCTCCGTATGCGGCATACAGCCCGGAGACCAGCTTACGCTGGAACAGCTTTTGTACGGCCTGATGATGTGCAGCGGGAATGACGCAGCGGAAGTGATCGCGGAAACCATATCCGGAAGCAGCGAGGCTTTTGCGGAACTGATGAATCAGGAAGCACGCAGTCTGGGAGCTGTAGATTCTCATTTTGTAAATCCTCATGGTCTTCCTGATGAAAGCCATTACACCAGTGTGTACGATCTGTATCTCATTTTTAACGCTGCTGTAAAAAATGAAAAATTTGTGGATCTGATCCATACGAAAGAATATAAAGCTGTATATAAGGACAAAGATGGACAGGAGGTTACCCAGGACTGGAAGAATACCAATAAATATCTGTCGGGTGAAGAAGAGACTCCCAAAGGGGTCACTGTCATCGGAGGCAAGACCGGCACTACAAATGCGGCGGGCTACTGCCTGGTGCTTTTAAGTGAAAACAGTAAGAATGAGCCTATTATTTCTATTGTACTGAAAGCTGACGGACGCTCGGACCTGTATCTGCTGATGTCTCAGTTACTTTCTAATTTTTCTAATTAACAGTTGTATTTTAATTATGGATATACTATAATATTTCTATAAAAAACTGTTGGATTTTTTGACAAATATTACAATAAAAGGTAATTACAGAAAGAGAAGCCAGCAGGGTGTAGGAGGACAAAGTCATGGTTCAAATTATTGCCGGTGAAAAAGGAAAAGGTAAAACTAAATATTTATTAGAAAAGGTAAATTCTTCTGTTCAGACAGCAACAGGAAATATCGTATATCTTGATAAAAGTCAGAAACATATGCATGAATTAAGCAATAAAGTACGTTTGATCAATGTTGCTGATTATCCTATCACAAACTGTGATGAATTTCTCGGATTTATCTGCGGTATTGTATCTCAGGATTACGATCTTCAGGAAATGTATCTTGACAGCTTCCTGACAATCGCAAATCTGGAAGGACAGGATATCACACATGCTATTGAAAAACTGGACATTATCAGCGAAAAATATAATGTGATTTTTGTTTTAAGCGTTTCCAAAAATGAGGCGGACCTGCCTGAATGTGCAAAGGCAAAATTAATCATTTCATTATAATAATGACAGGGTTCAGGTGTCTTAAGCTAAGCTTAGGACACCTGATTTATTATTGCACAGAAACAGTATAAACGACTTTTTACAGATCGTCTCTGCGGGATCTGATCCTCCCGAATACCGAGATCATATACAGTCCGCTGATACCTATAATGGCATAAATAACCCGGGATAACCATGACATATCTCCAAAAAGAAATGCTACCAGGTCAAAACGGAAAAATCCGATCAATCCCCAGTTAACTGCGCCGATAATAATCAGGGCCAGTAATATATTATCTAATATTTTAGTATTCATACAAAAAATACCTCCTTTGGTATATAATATTTCCGGTAATTTATTTTTTATTCAATAAATATTCAGGTGGTTTCATGAAAAGAAAAAAGAAAATTGTAAGGTATAAAAAACCTTTTCATATGAATATCGGTATCATTATTTTTGCGGTTATATTGATTTATTTCTGCATCTATTTGATATCCTACGCAACAGATAAACATATAGCCGTATATGAAGTCCAGAAAGGGCAGATCGCTCAGAAAAACATTTATACCGGTCTGGTCCTGCGGGATGAAACCGTTGTATATGCAGACAGCGCTGGAGCAGTCAATTATTATATGAAAGAAGGAGACAAAGCCGGCAAAAACGACCTTGTCTGCTCACTGGATAAAGAAGGAGGTATTTCCGAAAAGATCAGCGCGGCGGGAAACGATGGGACCAAGCTGGATTCCGGAAGTTTGGCGGATATAGAAAGTACGATCCAGACTTATATTTCGGAATGCTCGGATATGACCTTTTACAATGTGTACGCTTTCAAGGACGGAATTGACGCTCAGGTAAAGGAAGCCCTGTATCTAAAAGCGCTGAACGCTCTGGAAAGCGAGACAGACGAAGCGGTGAAAAATGAAACGTTTGTTTTTGAAAAGGCTCCCACTGACGGGGTAGTTGCTTTTTATACAGACGGCTATGAAGATGTGACGGAAGATTCTTTTACAGACAGCATGTTTGATCCTTCTTCTTATCAGAAAAACAGTCTGAAAAACAGCGAGGAAGTTTCTTCCGGACAGGCTATGTATAAACTTTGTACGAGCGAAGACTGGAAAATCCTGGTGCCGGTAGACGATGAAATGGCTGCTGATGTGGAAGAAGAAGATTATGTATCCGTCACTTTCCGGAAAGATCAGACCACAGCGGTTCCGGAAGTAAGTGTAAAAGAATATGACGGCCAGAAATATCTTGTTTTAACCTTCAACAGTTCTATGGTCCGTTTTATTTCTGACAGATATGTGGAGCTGGAGTTGGATACCAGCCGCAGCAGCGGCCTGAAAATACCAAATACGGCCATTGTTGAAAAAGAATTTCTTGTTATTCCGAAAGATTATCTCACTTACGGTGACAATGATACAGACCCGGGGGTTTTAAAGGTGACCAATAAAAAGGGCAAATCATCTGTAGAATTTGTATCTGCAGATCTGTATTATGAGACGGAAACTTCTTACTATGTAGATGAAGCCGGACTTTCTACGGGAGATGTGATACAAAAGCCCGATTCGGATGAACAGTACACCCTGAGCAAAACCGCGAATCTGAAGGGTGTATATAATATCAACCGTGGATACGCGGTATTCAGGCAGATTGATATCATCGACCAGAACGAAGAGTATTCTGTTTTACAGACAGGAACCAGTTACGGACTCTCTCTGTATGACCACATCGCTCTTAACGGCAATGAAATTTCAGAAGGCGAATTGATTGATTAGGAGGAAGATACAGATGCTGAAGGAAAATTTGAAAAAAGTAGAAGAAAATATATCCAAAGCCTGCGAAAAGGCCGGAAGGAAACGAGATGAGGTGACGTTGATCGCAGTCAGCAAGACGAAACCTGCGGAAATGATCCGGGAAATTTATGACCAGGGGATCCGTACTTTTGGTGAAAATAAAGTTCAGGAAATGATGGAAAAGCAGGAAATACTTCCGGAGGATATTCAGTGGCACATGATTGGTCATCTCCAGCGGAACAAAGTAAAATATCTTATCGGCCATGTGGCTTTGATCCATTCGGTAGACTCTCTGCGTCTGGCAGAAGAAATCAGCCGTCTTTCAGTAAAAAATCAGGTGACTACTGATATCCTGATCGAGGTCAACATTGCTCATGAGGAAACAAAATTCGGAATTTCAGCTGAGGAAACCCTGGCTCTGGTAGAAGAAGCGGCAAAACTTTCGAATATCCGGATCAAAGGTTTGATGACAATCGCTCCTTATGTAGAGGATCCGGAAGAAAACAGAGAATATTTTCGAAAAATCCGTCAATTATCTGTTGACATAAAACGAAAAAACATTGATAATGTATCTATGGATGTCCTGTCAATGGGAATGACAGGCGATTATATGGTTGCCATCGAAGAAGGCTCTACTATGGTAAGAGTTGGAACAGGGATATTCGGAGCACGAAATTATAACCTGTAAAGATGTACAGCCATAAGAAAACAAAGAACAGGAGAGATTTACAATGGCTTTTTTCGATAAAATGTTAAATGCAATGCGTCTGAATACAGAAGATGACGAAGACGATTTTTACGAAGACGAATATATGGAAGATGAAGAATACGAAGCGCCCGCACGCAAAAGAAGTTTCAGAAAAGAAAGAGCGGTGGAGGAAGAAGAACCTTTCTATGAAAGAAAGACTTCCGGTATGAAAGAGAGAGACAGATCTCTCGAACCGAGAACTTCTTCTAAAATCACACCAATGCGTCCGTCGAGGCGTTCAGCACAGCAGGGGGGGAATGTTCCAATGGAGGTATGCGTTATCAAACCATCCAGCGTGGAAGATGCAAGAGAAATTACAGAGACATTATTAAATAACCGTACTGTGGTATTGAATCTGGAAGGTCTTGATCTGGATGTGGCACAACGGATCATCGATTTTACATCCGGTTCATGTTTTGCCATTGACGGCAATCTGCAGAAAATATCAAATTTTATTTTCATTGTTACGCCGGCTGCCGTAGACATTTCCGGTGATTTCCAGAACATTATGGATGCATTTGATTCATCATCCATTCAAACAGATATCTGATATCAGCTGCCAGCCGGTAGAAATACTTACCGGCTGGCTTTTTTGTTAGAAAATAAAGTAAAGGAATTTGAAGTTAAATTATGGAAAAGGAAATGATTGTTCATTATGAGGGCAAACCCTGTTATAAGATCATCTTTGAAAACACATTTGAACGTTTGCCTGAAGAATTAAAAAAAATGGGATACTCTGAAAAAACCAGACTCTGCATTATTACAGATTCTAATGTAGCCGCTTTGTTTTTACAGGAAGCGGTTCATGTTCTTGAAAAAGAGTTCGGAAAGATTTCCTATTTTGTTTTTCATGCAGGTGAGGAACAGAAAAACCTGGATACAATCCAGCTTATTTATGAAAAGCTCATTGAGGAGCAGTTTGACCGGAAAGACCTTCTGATCGCCCTTGGGGGCGGTGTTACCGGGGATATGTGCGGCTTTGCGGCCTCCACCTACTTACGGGGCATTGACTTTGTGCAGGTGCCCACAACATTACTCTCCCAGGTAGACAGCAGTATCGGCGGAAAGACCGGTGTGGATTTTAAGCAGTACAAAAATATGGTAGGCGCTTTTTATCAGCCGAAGCTGGTCTATATGAATCTTTCCGTGCTGAAACATCTGCCGGAAGAACATTTCTGCGGAGGCATGGGAGAAGTATTAAAACATGGTCTGATCAAAGATCAGGAATACTTCAGATGGCTGTGCGAACATCATAAAGAAATACGGGAACGGAAAACAGAATATCTTCATGAAATGATATACCGCAGCTGTAACATCAAGCGCACGGTAGTGGAAAATGATCCAAAGGAAAAGGGAGAACGCGCGCTTTTGAACTTTGGTCATACAGCCGGTCACGCCATTGAAAAACTGTCGGATTTTAAACTGATCCATGGATACTGCGTCGCCCTGGGAATTGTTGCCGCCTCTTTTTTATCTGTGCGTTACGGGGACCTGGCAGAGGCGGAATATCAGGAAATCCGTCATGGACTGGAACTTTTCGGCCTGCCCTGTCGGATCTCCCTTCCCATGTCCGGGGAAGATATCCTGAACGCTTCTAAAAAAGATAAAAAAATGGAAGCGGGAAAAATAAAATTCATCTTACTGAATCGTATCGGAAATGCTTATATAAATAAAAATGTAACAGACAATGAAATACAGACTGCGATTCAGGAAATCTTATAAAATACAGTATTGAATTTCCGGAGGTGTATATTGTCTGCCTGCAGACAGTAAAAAAGAATATTATGGAAAAAAAGAAACATATAAGAGTTTTATATAATGTGGTGGGAATCGCTGTCTTTCTCATACTGACCCTGATCGATCAGATGTCCAAAAGAGCA
>CAKNLF010000058.1 GCA_930989305.1 uncultured Roseburia sp.
AACCGAAACCGATCCTTGTAAGAAACATCTTCATCTGAGCCGGCGTGGTATTCTGGGCTTCGTCAAGAATGATAAAAGCGTTGTCAAGAGTGCGTCCCCGCATATAGGCAAGGGGCGCCACCTCGATAAGCCCTTTTTCCTGATTTTTTACAAAACTTTCCGCTCCCATGATCTGATACAGCGCGTCATACAAAGGTCTCAGATACGGGTCGATCTTGCTCTGAAGATCCCCCGGAAGAAAGCCCAGCTTTTCCCCTGCTTCAATGGCGGGCCTGGTTAAAATGATACGGCTCACTTCTTCCCGTTTAAAAGCCGTGATAGCCATGGCCATAGCAAGATACGTTTTTCCTGTTCCGGCAGGCCCCATACCGAATACGATCATTTTATCCCGGATCTGCTGAACATAATCTTTCTGTCCAAGGGTTTTCGGCTTTACCGGTTTGCCCTGTATAGTATGACAGATAATATCCGTATCCATTTCCAGTACGGAAACCTTCGCAGACTGTGCTGCCAGATCCAGCAGATAATTTACATTCTGCTGGGTGATCTCATTCCCACGCTTGGATAATTCGATCAGCTGAGAAAATACATACCGGGCTCCCTCTACCCCAGAAGGTTCTCCCAGCAGTTTTACATCGCCGTCTCTTACTACAATCGTGATCTGAAATGCTTTTTCTATTTTTTTCAAATATGAATCAAACTGGCCAAATATATTGGCCATATGCTCAACTGGAATTTCCATTATTTCCTGTGTCAATCCCATTTTCTTCCTGCCCTTCTTCTTTTTTTTGCGTTCTGATCTCTGTGTTTCCGGTTTTTTCCGCTTTTTCCAGCGCTTCCAGATTTCCTTTTACAGAGATTTCCTTTTCGCCAGCATTTATCTTAACATTTTTTCCTTTAATTTCAAAATTTTTTTCTTCCAGTTTTCTGCAGTAAAGCTCAAGCCGTTCTCCTGCCAGCGCCTGAATTTCCTCTTCACTGTATGTATGCTCATAGGGGACCAGTTCCCGGATCCTGGTCATTTCCAGCTTCAGAGGAAGATAAAAATTCTTTCCAAAACGCACCTGTTCCAGAGATGTTATCTGATCATACACCTCAAATTTATTCTTCCGAAGGCCAATGCTCATCCTCCAGGAACCTGCATCCAGTCCAATGCGCCGGCGGGTTCTGCCGGTGGCCTTGTATCTGGTGTCTTTGGCAGGGAAAACGTCCTCATAGGGCAGATCAAGTGAAATCAGCACGTCAGCGTCCGCATGACAGTATTCATACCCCGTAACCGATCCGAAATCGTCAAACAGCTCCAGACATCCGCTGACCAGGATGTCTCCTTTTTTCACCATATCCCCTTTTTTTACACATGGCGTTCCGCTTCTGGTTACAATAGATTCCACTGTCCCGTCATAATCCGCGATCAGATCCGTTCCCTTTGTCTGGGCGTCACCGTCTTCTTTTGCGCCGGCAGCTTCCTGAACATCCACGATCAGTCTGGTGCCCTGTATTTTTACTGATACCCATATAATATCCGGATAATCCTTCCGGATATCAGATTCCAGTTTTTCACAATCCAGCCTGTTTTTCAAACTGCCGTACCCCGCGCCCTGTTCTTCCAGATATCCAAGGAGGGTCTGATCGGAAAACCGGGAATTCCCATTTATCTCAACGTCCCAAATAAAACCGGAAAAAGAAATCAGAATACCACAGGCCGCAGCAATCCCCACCAAAAAGAATTTATGTTTCCGATAGCGGAAAGCAAGAGGAAACAGGCCTCTTTTTTCTGTAATATGCACCTTAGTGCCTGTCTTGCGAAGCAGAGGTTTCAGCCGCCGGAAAGACCGGATGCTGATGTAGAATCCGTAACCCTGTCCGGAAGGCTGCAGGTCCCATAACAGGATATGGCGGCTCCTGCATAAATTTAAAAATCGTTCCGGGGCATATCCTGTAAGCTGTACGTGGACATATCCGTCCAAAAATCGGATAATACGAATCATGGCAGTTCCTCACATAAGATAGCTGATCTGCCTGATACAGCCGGTAATTTTCATATTGTCATTGCTGTAGTATTCAATATTCAGATCCTGCCCGGTCACTTCCAGCTGTCCCTCCTTTACAGACAAGCGGACCCTTTCTCTGCTGTAAAACAGGATTCCCCGGTAATTTTCCACTTCCATTTCACTCTGCCCTGTTACATGGATAAGAACGGCCCCCAGCAGCAGATCCTTCGGAAGTTCCAGATGTTGTACCATTTGCTTTTTCCAGTCGCCGGATTTCGATTTCTTCATGGAAAAATTATATGTCCGGCCGGTATGTCCTATTCGTCTGGAAGATCTCCTTTTGTATCAATATCATAAAAAAAATGTTCCTTGTTTACCGGAAATTTCCAGACGTCTTCTGGAAACTGTTCCAGGATTTTTCTGCCTCCCTCATCCCCCTGAAGTTCCAGCAGCAGATTTCGGTAAGAACAGGAAAAAATCACCGGATTTTTTATTTCTCCCATCCTGTCGCAGACACAGCCGATCCCTTTGCCGCTGGACTGATATTCCATCCAGAAACGCTCCAGAATATCAGGATCTATCCACGGCTGATCCGCCACCTGGAACAGATAACAGTCCCAGCAGTCCTTTGCTGTCTCCAATCCCATTTTAATGGAAGAGGCTTTTCCGGTATTGGTATCCGGACAATTAAGCGCATATGGCAGTCCCTTTTTTTCACAGTATCGGATGATCTGGGGATACTGGGTCACGGTATATACGGTTCCGCCGCATCGTCTGGCAAATGTCTCCAGAGCCTCAAGCCCCCACGCAAACAACGGTTTGCCGGAAAGAGGATATAACAGTTTGTTTTCCGGAAACCGTCTACTGTATCCCGCCGCAAGGCAAATTACAGCCAGTCTCAATTTTTATTCCTGCCAAGGTACGCGCGGACAGCGCGCAGATGTCCCGCATAACCGGTACACCGGCAGAGATTTCCCGCCAGATATTCCTTGATCTCATCCTCTGAGGGATCTTGCAGTTCTTTTTCCATTGCCAGCACATTCATGATAAATCCGGGATTGCAAAAACCGCACTGATCCGCGCCTTCCTTTGCCATGAAAGCGCCGAATTCTTCCGCCTGAGGCTGCAGGCCTTCCAGTGTAGTGATCCGTTTGTCCATGGCCCGCAGCGCCAGCACACTGCAGGAAAGCACCGGAGTTTCATTCATCCAGACAGTGCACAGTCCGCAGTTGGAAGTCTCACATCCCCGCTTTACACTGTAACATCCCTTGGAACGCAGATACTCCAAAAGCGGCATACCCGCATCTACTTCATCCGTATATTCTTTTCCGTTGATCCATATATGCAGCCGCATTATCTGTCCCCCTCCTTTATACTGCCCAGGCATCGTTTTATCAGCACTTTTGTCACATAATTGCGATACTCCGCCGATGCTCTCCGGTTAGAACCAAAATTTACAGACGCAGCTGCGTCTCTGGCAAACTCCTCCAGAAATTCCTCCTTTTCCAGATCCTCCAGGCAGACATTTTCTCTGGAAAACGCAGCCGCCTTTGCAGGCCTTGCTCCCATAGAAGCTGTCAGCGTTCCTTCCTTCCAGGAAACGCAGCAGGCTGCCAGCGGGAAGTCTGTGCTGGTATTTCTGGCTGAAAGATACGCAGTCTTTCCCTGATCCTTTTTCACAAAAATTTTTGTCAGGATACTGTCATCCGGCTGCATTTTCGCAAATTCTCCAATGGGTATAATCCCCGTAGGATACAGCTCCACAAAAGCCTCCAGCCCCAGAAAGAGGGTCAGCACATCGGAAAATCCGAACCTTCCAAAGAGACTGCCTCCTACTGTGGCGCAGTTGCGGAACTGGGTCCCCACAATGTGGCGCAGCGCTTCTTTTACCGCTCCGCAGGTACATGCGTTCAATCCTTCATGTGTTTCCAGCTGACGCAGAGACGTCATAGCCCCGATCTCAAATCCTTCCTCCGTTTCTGTGATCCCCTCAAGCCCCAGGCCAGACAGATCAATGGCTGTCTGGATAGGGAAATGGCAGCATTTCAGCCATATTCCGCCGCCTAATATTTTATTCTGCTTTTTCCGGTTCAGCTCGTAGGCCTGCTGGATACTTTCAGCAAGGCAGTAATCTTTTATCGTAAGCATTTTTACCTCCAGTAAAATGTCGCGTTTTTCAGCCAGAATCCGATTTCCGGCAGGACTGTGCCATGCCGTTCCTGTCTGATTTATCACCATTATATTATGGTACGGCATATTTTACAATGTTAATCCGGGGAATGAACATTCTGCCTTTTTTTCGCAGCCTATATATGCTAAAATATGTACATCTGGGAAAGACATATCCGAGACCTGCAAAAAATACGGAAAGGATTTTATCTCTATGAAAAAACAGCCTTCTTGGAGGCGTTTTATGCGCTTCATTGCCGCTATCGGCCGCTATGTGGAGGCGGCTCTGGCGATCATCATTCTGATCGTGATCGTTTTGTCCATCATTCAGATGCTGCGGGATCTGACTCAAATGTCTCTTGGCGATCTGCAGACCGGATTTTTCACCGGTTTTCTCAGCCGTATCCTGACCTTTGCCGTAGGCGTAGAGTTTGTCCGTATGTTGTGCAAACACACAGCGGACACGATTGTGGACGTTTTACTGTTCGCCACAGCAAGACAAATGGTAGTAGAACATTTAGACCCCATGCAGACACTGTTATGTGTCCTTGCCATAGGCGGTTTGTTCGCTATCCGCAAATATCTGCTGCTCTCTTCCAGGCGCCGGCAAAGGGATGAGGCCCTGGAAGATCCCGGAATCCTTCTTGATACGGATATTCCGGAAGAAATAACAAAAAATGAGTGATCTGCCCTATGCAGATCACTCATTTTCTTTTGTTTGCATCTATTCTCCTATAAAAGCATTTCAGCCATACTCCGGTATCCGAACCGGTCCGCAGCCTCAAGGATTTTTTCCTGAAGGTCTTCTCTTTCCAGACCCTTGGCCTCCAGTGCATCTTCATCCATGCGATTGAGATATTCAAAAAAGTACAGAGCCATTTTTAAAGATTCCATGTGCCCCTGATCCAAAATCCTGTCCATTTCCTCAAGCGCCTCTTCCAGTTTTCCTTCATCCGCCAGATCCAGTAATGCCTTAAACTGCTCTCCCAGAGTGTCCGACTGAAAATCCAGCTCCTCATCCTCTCTGATGTCTGTATGAAAAAGCATTTTGGCCATTCCTGTTATCAGATCATTGATCATGCGCATCAGATAGTCCTGTTTTACCATTTACAATGCCGCCTTCCTTTCTTTTTTCCGCCATGGATACCGGAAATTTCTTTTCCTGCTCTGCTTTCAACGCGCAGACTCTCCAGTAGTTGGAAAGTCTGGTAAGCTCCTTTGCAGTAAAGGGGCAACGTTCCTTTCCCAGCTGCATGGCGAATTTCAGCAAAGAAAAATGAATCGAATAGGTAAGTTCCACACAAAAAAGCCGCAGTTCATCCCGGGGCATTCCTTCAAAATCCATCATCCGGTTAATGTCTCCGCAGACTTTTTCTTTGAATTTTTCTCCAAAATACGGATCACCGTTTTCTCCCATAAGAGCTGTCAGGGTGTTTCGATTTTCCATTCCCCATTGGAACCAGGCCTCAATGGATTTTAGCGGTTTGATATGCCGGATATCAAAATCAGAGGGAGGGATATAAAAGACCATTTCCTCAAGCAGCTCTTTTTCCAGAGAAGTGATCAGATGATTGATATTGTCATAATAGCGGTAAAAAGTACTACGCTGAATATGAGCGTTCTCCGCCAGTTCCCGTACACTGATCTTCATGCAATTTTTCTTTTTCATCAGAGCAATATAGGAGTTCCTGATCAGCTCTTCTGTACCGCCTGGTTTTTTGTTCATATATATATCCTCTCTCCGAAACTTTCTACACTTTTTCGGATTCTGTCCTTTTCTTTTCATTTTTCCTGTTTTATTATCTTATCATAGAAAATTGCAAATGAAAATGGAGGACACAAAAATGTCAAATAAAGAATTGATTCGGACATTTTATGAAGAAGTATTTAATAACTGGGATTTGTCTCATCTGGATGATTACATGAAAGACGATTATATCCAGCACAATCCTATGGCGGAATCCGGCAAAGATGGTTTTATCAAATTCTGTGATAAGTTTCTCGCAATGAAGCCTCACATGGAAATCCGCCATATCATCGAAGAAGGGGACCTGATCTGCGTCTTTTTCAAATGCACCATGCAGGCCAACGGAATGGAAAACAAAGTGTTCGATCTCTATCGTATAGAAGACGGCAAACTTGCTGAGCACTGGGATTGTGTAGAACATGACATCGGAAAGATCACCCCTGTGCATCAAAACGGTTTATTCTAAGACGCAAATTTTTCTGAATAAAAACTCCCGGGACAAATATTGTCCCGGGCTATTTTTTATCCCACTCTTTCTTTTACAAATTGCTTGACTTCCTCCCTGCCAATGCCAAGGGATATGGCAAGTTCTCCATACAGATTCTGTTCCGCCATATGGAAGTATCTTTCATCCTGAGAGGTGATCTTTTCCTTCTGCTTTTCTCTTTTCTCCACGCTGATAGATGGTTTTAATGATCCTGACCAGTTCTCTGCAGTCACATTTCCGGAAAGAGGCCTTATATTCTTCTTCCCTTTTCTTTTCATCGGAAATGCCCAACAGACGTATTTCTTTGATCCCGTCGATCAGCTGCAAAGCCTGTTCCCTGCTCAATACCGGACGCATTACTACCTTCTGATTGTCCACCGGAGTAAAAATCTTACTTTTCGATTCATAACAGGGGCTTAATGTATAAAACAACTTATCTTTTGATACTCCCGGTATGTCTACCGGCCCTACCTTCTCCACCAGACATACTCCTGTGCTGCCGTAAACAATAAAATCACCTGCTTGAAACATGTTTCACATCCTTTCTATCCCAAATACAGCCATATTATTTTTCACTCTATTTCTATTTTACCCATTTTTTTTAAATTTTGTAAGTATTTTTTATTTTTTCATGTATTTTAACAATATTAACAGATATTTTAACCTGCTTTATGACGTTTTCTAACTACATTTTCTAAAAAAGCACCAAAAGCGTTTGTAACGAGCCCAACGCTTTTGGTGCTTTTTATTCTATACAATCAGGTTTGTAATAAGGCCTGTGATCAGGGAAAATACAATCACATATATCAGATAAAGGAAAAAGTGCCAAAATCCCAGGACAATCTTCAGTGCTCCCAGATTAGTGATTTTGGTTGCAGGTCCGGTAAGCATAAAGGAGGCTGCGCTCCCAATGCTCATGCCGTCCAGAAGCCACTGCTGAAGCAGTGGGATTGTTCCGCCGCCGCAGGCATAAAGAGGAACGCCGATGGTGGCTGCCATTAAAACTCCAAAGGCCTCATTGCCTCCAAATAAAGCCGTCATTGCCTCCGGCGGGACATACCGCTGAAACAACGCGGAGAGTAGTACGCCGATTAGAAAATACGGGCCGGTGGCTTTTATATTCCGCCAAAGGTTTTTCAGATACCTTATCAAAAGTCTCGGATCCGTATCTTTATTTTTCGGTTCATCAAATCCATTAAAGGAAAAGAACTCCCTGTTCCTGCAAAAAAAATGAATGATCAGCCCTCCCAAACTCCCGCAAAGAAAGCAGGATACGATCCGGACGGTCAGAACTTTTCCTCCCAGCGCCCCGCTGTAAAGGATCAGCTGGGGGTTCAGCAGGATTGAGGACATCATAAATGCGGCCAGCCAGCTGTCCCGGATCCCGCTTTTGGAAAAAGATGCCGCAATAGGAATTGTCCCGTACATACACAATGGCGACACGATTCCTAGGATACTGGCTGCCGGAATGCCCAGAACTCCCATTTTTCTCCCATGGAGAGATTGAAAAATCCGGTGGATACGGTCACGGGCAAAAACGGAAACTGCTGATCCCGCAGTCATTCCAAGCACCCACCAGCCTGCAATCTGCTCCAGCTGCACCTGAAAGTAATACCATATATAGATCAGCTCCCGTTGGATAGCTGTCATCCGTCATCCCTCCTTCCAGGAAGAAATTTTCCTTTTTCAGACAGGCAGAAAAACATTTGCGAAATATCCGATTGTCTGTCAACGATCAATATTGATCAGTTCATAAGTACGACTGCCAAGTCCGATTGCCTCTCCGTGTTCCAGTGTATGCAGTCCGTTGCGCGACTCAATCCTTTGGATCAGAGAAGCCCCGTCATCTGCCGCGTATACCAGATCGATACATGCCTGATCCAAAGCCACCGGATCAAAGGAAGCCAAAATGCCTATGTCGTGCATATCAGGTTCAGCCGGATTGCTGTCACAGTCGCAGTCCACACTCAGCCGGTTCATTACATTAATATAGAGGATATTTCCATCCAAATAGTCCGTTACGGATTTCCCCGCTTCTGCCATGCTTTCCAAAAAGGCATCCTGTTCACCGCCCCACATGTTTGTGCCTGTTCCTCCGCTGTGGATGTGGGCTTTCCCTTCTGCGGAAGCAATACCGATGGAAATATTTTTAATTGCGCCTCCATAGCCTGCCATAGAATGTCCTTTAAAATGAGACAGCACAATATAATAATCATAATCAGCAAAATCAGCACCTACATAATTTTCTGTCAAATTGCTGCCGCCGTTTACCGGCAGCGTCATAGAGCCGTTTTCATCCATAATATCCACATCGGCAATGGATGTGTATCCATGATCTTCCGCCAACTGATAATGCATAGCCGTATTGGCCCGCCGTCCCCCATAAGCTGTATTGCACTCTACGATCGTCGGATCATCAAAAGATTGCACCAGGTCTCCGATCAGGTCCGTACGCAGATAATTGCTTCCCGGCTCTCCTGTAGAAAGTTTTACTGCGATCTTGCCGGAAGGCGACGCTTCAAGCGCTTCATAAATATTCACCAGTCCTTCAGCGCTGATATCCTCCGTCATGTACACATCAGAGGAATGACCGGGAACATCATCCGTTTCCACAGAGGACGTTGGCTCTTCCTGTTCCGAGACGGATTGCGATAAAACAGGCGTGTTTTCAGACGCGCATCCTGACAGCCCTCCTATGCAAAGTATAAAAATAAAACTGAGAACAGCTGTTTTTTTCAAATGAGCCCCTCCTTGTTTACTTAATATTTCAATGGATACGGAGGTTTATCCATGTAAGCGAACCCCCGCTGTTTTTCCCTGTCAGGACAGATCCAATCCTTCAATCCATGCAGCGATTTCATCTTCAGCTCCGTCTACGCTGCTTCCGGGTATATGAAGGCCATCCAGTATTGCAGCGCCCGGAGCGCTGTCCGGCAGTTTGTCCAGACTCCGTCCGAAACCGCTTCCGCCGCTTGTGCAGAAAGGAACAAGGGTTTTTCCATTCCAGTCATATGCTTCCAGGAATGAATAAATGAGCATTGAAGCATCGCTCCACCAGTCAGGATAGCCCACAAACACTACATCGTAGCTGTCCCAGTTTTCCACCTGGCTTCCCAGTTCAGGCCGGGCATTGTCGCGCTGCTCCTGCTGAGCTACATCCAAAAGCGTATCATAATCATCTGTATAGGGCTCGGCCGGTTCGATTTTAAACAGCTCCCCACCAGTTTCTGACTGGATCATTTGCGCCATCTGCTCTGTATTTCCTGACCAGGAAAAATACGCGATCAAAATATTATCTTCTTTCCCCGCAGGCTCGGTTGTATGATCTGAAGATGGTTCCGAAACACTGACAGATTCATCCGCTCCTCCATCATTTTCAGCAGGCGCGCCGCTGCCGCCGCATGCGGCAAGGGTGCATATAAGTACCACAGATAAAAGAAACAATAACAATTTTTTCATACAAAACAATCCTTTCTTCTTTTTTTGCTTTCAAAACCAGCTGTGTTTATCGTAAAACGTTCTTTTACTAAAGTCTAATACCTGTTGTCTATCTTGTTTTATGTGTTTTTTGCATGGCAGCAATGTCAGGAAACAAAAAAAGCATGCCGGGACTTTTCTCCCACATGCTTTGTCTCATTTTTATTTTCCTATGAAAATCTTTGAATCTCTTCTTACATATGCCAAGATTATTTTAACAGATTTCCCTTTTCCACATTTGGGGAGATCCAGTTATCCCAGGCATACTTCCACAGTATTTCCGATCCCTGAGCTGTGTGTTCATTTCGCTTTTCCAACTGGGAAAGACTGACCTGATGCTCCCGCCATGCTCTTCCTCCGGAAACCGCGTTGAGCATCATAGGCTGCAGATTATCCATTGTATGAGCAAACTTTGCTTCCGGGGTAATCCCTTCTTCAAACTCCTCCCACAGTCCGCGCATTTTTTTCTGCTGATCTGTTGGCAGCAGTCCGAATATCCGTTCCGCCCCTTTCCGCTCTCTTTCTTTTTGTGTTTTTTTGCCATTCTCATCATAGGCATAGGTATCTCCCGCGTCAATCTCCACAATATCATGAATCAGCAGCATGGTAACCGTCTTCAGTACATCAATCTTTTCATTGGCGTATTCACTGAGCAGAATCGTCATCAGCGCCATATGCCAGGCATGCTCCGCGTCATTTTCTTTTCGGTTCCCGTCAGACAGATAGGTCTGCCGCGTGATCATTTTTTCTTTATCAATTTCCCGGATAAAATCCATCTGCTGTTTTAATCTGTTTTCATCCATACTTGTTTGCTTCCTTTTCTTTGACGGTATCTTTCCAATTAACCGGTTCCCGTACTAGCGCACCGGTTCATAATCCATGACAGAGTCTTCCTCTGTCGCCTCTAATTTGAAAATAACAGGGCGAAGTCCATCGTTGCAGCTACAGATCGCTACCCCCGGCACGCAGATCCAGTCTCCGAAATAAAATAAATCTTTATCTGCGCCGTGAGCCAAGGCAAACACATACTGATAAATCGCTTTCCAGGCTTCATCGCAAAACCCCTCCGGTTTGGCATAATCCGCGTAAAATACCTGACCTTCCCGCAGCATCGGACAGGCTGTCAGACCTTTTGCTCCATATTGAGCGGCAAGTTCTTTATCCAATGTGGTCTTTAAAACGGTAATCTTTACTTTTTTCATGTCTGTACCTCCTGTTTTTCCTGCATCTCTTCCGCAATCCTGTCGGATTGTTTCAGATATCCCATACATTCGCTCATATACGCTGTTTTTGAATAACCGCCCCGTTCAAACACTTTTCCAAATTTCAGCCATACGGCATTTGCCGATGCTGCCATCAATAATTTCCGTAAATGCCTGTCTTTTTCGGTAAGCCCGATCTTTCCAAGACGTTCTGACTGAAAAAGTACGTGGCGCAGCTCATCCCGCAGCATCTGTCGGCAGATCTGTCCCAGAAGTTCGCTGGATACGGCCTTGGATAATGCTGTGTAATAAGACAGGGCGATCATTTCCGCTGTTACCAGCACCAGAATCTCCCCCTTCAGTCCACTGGATTTCCTCAGCATACGAAAAATCCCGTCCAGTCCGCAGGTAACGGCTGGCTTGATCTGATATACATCCATAAATTTTTTCAATGTGGTGGAATGTCGGTTCTCTTCACGGATAAAATATACCATTTCTTTTACATAACGGATATCTCCGGTTTTATTTGCATAGTCCTCTACTGTTTTCAGCAAATGGCTCCCGTCAGAGCCTTCTCCCTTTTGAAACGCCTGCACCGAAGGGGCGATCATCCGGATTTCCTCTTTGGAAATTTTCTCTGACAAGGCGAAGTCCAGCTTCAGCAGATGCTTTTCATTATATTGAAAATAAGCCAGCCAGTCTGTAATCTTTTCTCCTTTGAATGTAACGCTGCTCAGTCTTATCATTTTTTTCTCCTGTCTGCTGTTGTTCATAAGGTTTCGATTTTTTTATTATACAGCAGAGTTTGAAAAAATGCGAGTCTGTCATACAGACCCGTTAGCAGCTGCTGTATCCTTTTGGGTCTGGCGTCCCGGAAGGAAGTATCCGATCACTGCTGTCAGAGCCCCGATCAGCAACGCTGCCGCCAGGAAAGAAAAACGGAACCGGTATCCTGTCATATGAAAAATTCGTTCCGCTCCCTGAAGCAGATATACAGAAACCGTCTGTCCCAGAAACATACCTGCTGTAGTAAAGGTGACCAGTCTGGTATTTTCCCTCTCCGTTCGGGACAGGCGGGCTATTTTCAGAAACACACTGGAGTAAAAGATACTGTAGCTTGCCCCGATAAAAGCACCGGATAAGATGATCGGAGGCAGCGCGTGAAAAAACGCCAGCCCGGTATAGCCGATCCCCATCATAAGACATGCAATAGTCACGGTAAAATACCCGGCCCTTTTTCTCACTGCAGGCACAGCAAATCCCATAAAAAATCCTGCTGCCATAAATACGGAAACTACATAACCGGAAGTGGTATCATTCCCGATTGCTTCATTTTTCAAATACAAAGCAATACTGGTAGAAAATGTATAAAAAGCTACATTGATCAGAGCCATACCGCCGATCACAAGCCAGGCTTTCCAGTTTACCGACTGTCTTTTCTCTCTGCCACGCTGTCCGGCGATTCCGCGATCCTTCGGAAGGTATTTGATATTCAGTATCAGCACCATCAAAGCGATACTGTAGATCAAAAACGCCAGACGCCAGTTAAATGCCGCAAGCCATGCTACAACAAATGAAGCAATGATCCCCATAAGATACGATGCGGATGCGGAGTAACTCATAAGCCGGTCGCGGGTCTCCCCTTCAAAATTGCTGCTGATCAGCGCCTGAGCCATAGGCGTGATCAGTCCACAGGCAACGCCCAGCAGAGCTCTTGCAGCCAGTACCATATAAAATCCCGGCATAAGACCTGCGCCGATTCCTCCTATGAGATATAAAACGATACCCAGGATCAATACATGCTTTTTTCCCCATTTTCCAGTGAGAACATTGCATAAAAAACAGCTGGGGATAATAAAAAGCGGCGGAATCGTCAATATAAGCTGTATCATAAAATCGCTGTACATGGGAAATGCGGTTTTGATCCCTGCCAGCGCAGGAGATACCGCTGTACTGCCCAAAATAGTGATCATGGAAATTGAGAGTACTGCTGCCTTTAATTTATTATTTTTTCGTTTCAACTTCAACACTTCCTTTGATTTTAATTATACATTCATTAATGTATGTTAATATTCAAATACAGATTTGTCAATCCATATCTAAAAGAAGATCTACATACTGTTTGTAATTTTTCTGTATGACCGTTTTGTCCGCAAAAGCCGTTTCCGCATAATTGGAATGAAGACCTTCATGAAGGAAATAAATCATCTGAGAAAGTGCCTCTTTATTTTTATAAATTTTTCCCTTCTTTTTTTCTATTTCCGTAAGAGATTTTTGCACATACTCAATAAAATACTGACGGTTTCCCGCCATCCGGTCCACAATCTCCCGAAACCTGTCGTCTTCCAGCAGATATCCCGGAATATCATTAATAAAGCGGTATTGATCCCGCATTTTCAAAGGCATGGAAATCAAGCCGACGATCTTCTCCTCCGGCGGCCGCTGACTGTCCTGATAGTATGCTCTTCTTTCCTGCTGAAAATCGTCCAGGATCTTATTTAATACCGCAAGATAAATTTCTTCTTTTGACGTAAAGTGCCAATTGACAGCGCCTCGTGTCATTCCTACCTGTCTGGCGATATCTTCCCTGGTCATCTGCTCATAGCCCTTCTGCCGTATCAGCTCGTAACTGGCCTCAATGATCCGTTCTCTTGTAATTTGGCTTTCTTCTTTTGTTTTGCGCAAAACCCCATCTCCTTTTAAAAAATGTCTTACCAGCCTTTTTCTCTGTCTTTTGTTCTCTATACTATATCAAACTAACCCTTTTTGGCAATCCTTTTCCGGGATTTGTGAAAATACAAAGGCCCCTTGCAATAATCAAAAGTATTATCACTAAGGGCCTTCTGTTTTCTTTATGAAAAAGCGTGTTTCATATGTTCATCTATAAAAATAGGGACAAAATCATAGGTAACTGTTAAAGGGAATGCTACAAAACTTCCCCCTGGGGCAAGTTCTTTTAATATTCTTCTTACTTCCCCTCTGATTTCTTCCTCAGTTACTCCTACTTTATCAAAAACATTCTGATTATCGTATCCTCCTACAAAAGTTACGCGATCCTGATATTTATCTTTCAGCTGACGAACCGGATTCGATATCTGCAAAGGATCAATAGCGTCAATTCCAAGTTCTACCAGCTGATCAAAAATCGGTTCTATGTATCCACAGGAATGATGTTCATAAATTATGCCCTGGCGGTGTGTTTCCTCGATCACCCGTTTCAACGGCTCTTTAAAAAATTCCTCCCACAGTTCAACGCTCATGAGCATTCTGTCATTAGAACCATAGTCATCATGAAAACAAAGAACATCCGGTTTATAATATTTTCCGATGATCCCAATCAATTCCACTTTATAATCTGTAATCCTGTCGATGAGTTCCTTATATGCTTCCGGTTCTTCATACATTGCGCACAATGCGTCTTCAAATCCCATGCAGATTGCCAGCCTAAACGGCCACCTGTGCCATATTTGGCGGCCAGCCTGT
>CAKNLF010000059.1 GCA_930989305.1 uncultured Roseburia sp.
CTTCTTCTCCGCCAATGTACGGGATAATATTTTCCACCATTTCCGGCCAATCTTTAAATGTTTTTCCCGCTCCGGAAATTGCCTGGTAAGTAGTAGCTACTACTTCATAAGGCTCGTATTCCATCCATGCTGTCAGGGCAGGCGCGTAACTTTGAATGGAGCAGTTTGGTTTTACCGCAACAAATCCCCTTTTTGTGCCAAGTCTTTCTTTCTGGTATTTGATCACTTCCATATGCTGGGGATTTACCTCCGGCACTACCATTGGAACGTCCGGTGTCCATCTGTGAGCGCTGTTGTTGGATACGACCGGTGTTTCTGTTTTTGCGTAAGCTTCTTCAATGGCTTTGATCTCATCTTTTGACATATCTACCGCGCTGAACACAAAGTCCACCTGAGAAGCCACTTTTTCTACTTCATTTACATTCATAACTACAATATCTTTTACCTTTTCCGGCATGGGAGTAGTCATTTTCCACCGGGAACCGATAGCGTCCTCATAACGTTTGCCTGCGGAACGCTCGCTGGCCGCAATGGTTGTCACTTCAAACCAGGGATGATTTTCCAGCAGAGAAATAAATCTCTGGCCTACCATACCTGTTCCGCCTAAAATTCCTACTTTTAATTTATCACTCATAACATTTCTCTCCTTTTTGTATTAACAGTTCCTTTTGTCCGCATGTCACGTACAACTGTCGTTCTGATATGTATACTACTCCATTAGGAAATAAAATGCAAGCCCGAATTTCGGATTTTTGTCCTTTCTTTGCAAGATTGTATCATTTGCACTCTTTCTTTCCCTGACAAAGTATCATCTGCACATTTTCTCCAAAAACAGCCTGTACCGGAAGTACGCCGGCACAGGCTGTTTTATAATCTTTTCTGTTTTCTTTTTCCCTGCCGGTTCTATTTCTCTGTCTGTGCAGGGGCGTTTTCTTTCATATAGTCTTTGCAGATACCGATCACTTTTTCCATTGCCTCTTTTCCCGGTGCTCCCACAGTCAGACGTTTGTTGACGCAGGTGTCCATGGAAATGGCGTCATAAATATCCGCTTCAAATACCGGACTCACCGCTTTCAGTTCTTCCAGAGACATATCATCAATGGCAATCCCCTTGTCAATGCAATAAAGCACGATCTTTCCCACGATCCCGTGAGCGTCCCTGAAAGGTACTCCGTGGTTTACAAGATAATCCGCCGCGTCTGTAGCGTTGGTAAATCCATGACGGGCGCTCCTGCTCATCACGTCCTTATTAAATTTCATTGTAGCGATCATGCCGGTAAACAAAGCCAGGCATCCTTTTACCGTGTCCATTGCGTCAAAGGCAAGTTCTTTGTCTTCCTGCATATCTTTGTTGTATGCCAGAGGAATGCCTTTCATAGTAGTGAGCAGAGACATCAACGCTCCGTACACCCTTCCGGTCTTTCCTCTTACCAGTTCCGCAATATCCGGATTTTTCTTCTGGGGCATAATACTGCTGCCTGTGCTGTAGGCATCGTCAATCTCTACAAACCGATATTCATTAGAGTTCCAGATAATGATCTCCTCGCAGAAACGGCTTAAATGCATCATGATCACTGACATAGCGGAAAGGAATTCGATCAGATAATCCCGGTCAGATACACCATCCATACTGTTCAGCGTAGGGCCGTAAAATCCAAGAAGGGAAGCTGTATATTCTCTGTCCAGAGGATAGGTGGTGCCTGCCAGAGCGCCGCTTCCCAGGGGACAATAGTTCATTCTTTCATATATATCAGCCAGACGCCCTCTGTCCCGTTTAAACATTTCAAAATAAGCGCCCATATGATGGGCAAGGGTAATAGGCTGAGCTTTCTGAAGATGAGTAAATCCGGGCATAATGGTTTCCGTATTTTCTTCCATGATCTTTAACAGCGCTTTCAGCAGGTCATACAAAAGTCCGTCTGTTTCCAGAAGTTCCTCTCTTGTATACAGACGCATATCCAAAGCCACCTGGTCGTTACGGCTTCTTCCAGTATGGAGTTTTTTCCCGGTATCCCCCAGTCGGTCGATCAGATTTGCCTCTACAAAGCTGTGGATATCTTCGTACTCATCGGTGATTTCCAGTCTTCCTGCCTCTGCGTCTTCCCGTATTTCCTTCAGTGTGCGGATAATGTCTTCCGTTTCCTGTGCCGTGAGTATTCCCTGTTTTCCCAGCATTGTCACATGGGCAATGCTGCCTTCAATATCCTGTTTATATAATTTCTTATCAAAGGAAATGGACGCGTTAAAATTATATACCAGTTTGTCAGTTTCCTTTGTGAATCTTCCTCCCCATAACTGTGCCATTGTTTTTCATCCTTTCTGCTGTATGATTTCTCTTTTTAAATTATCCTTCTGTTTCGCCCTTTTGCAGTGCTTCCCGTTCTTTTTCTTTCTGCTGTTCCTGTCTTACCCTGTCTCTTTCCGAAAAAATGCAGCCGCAGTAATTCTGCCGGTACAGCCCGTATTCGCCGGAAAGTTCTATGGAACGCTTATAGCCGTTTTTTTTCTTGAAATCGGAATTCAGCCAGGAAACATTGTATTCCCGGGCCAGCTGTTCCCCGATTTCGTTCAGCTTCTGAGCGTTTTTCATAGGACTGATGGTAAGGGTAGTTGTAAAATAATCAAACCCTTCCTGCCTGCACAATTCCGCCGTGCTGCGCAGACGCATCTCATAGCAGCGAAAACAGCGTTCTCCCCCTTCCGGGATATCCTCCAGTCCCTTTGCCATTTTCAAAAATTCCATGGGCTGGTAGTGACCAGCCATAAACCGAACCGGGTACCGGGCAGGCATTTCCGTGATCAGACGCATCTGTTCCGAAGACCGCTTGGTGTACTCCTCCAGATTCGTTATATTCGGATTGTAATAATATACTGTGATCCGAAAATACCTGGACAGATATTCCAGCACATAGCTGCTGCAGGGGGCGCAGCAGCTATGCAGCAGCAAAGAAGGCACTCGCCCCTCCCGCTGTATTTTATCCAGTTCTTTATCCAATTCTTTTTGATAATTTCTTTTCTGATCCATGAATGTTATTTTATATGATTCAACAAAATTTTACAATAGCACATTCCCTTTCTCTTCATACATTAAATTATAGAGAAAAGGAGGCGTGGTATGGAACATATATTTGAAGTCGATCATGTAAACTTTGCCTATCATTCCATCCAGGGAGAAATCCCTGCTTTATCGGATATTACTTTTTCCGTACACCCTGGGGAATTTATCGCTGTAGTAGGTCCCAGCGGGTGCGGCAAAGGGATGGCGGTCCAGGGGAAACCCGCTGCCGCTCTCTGTTCTCTGCCTTTACCGCAGCCAGATTTCCAAAAAACTTCCATTCCATTCCAGACGTTCCGCCCGTACAGCCAGATACTCCCGTTTTTCCTCCACTGTCATAGAGGCAAAAAGCCTTTCAAAAGACAGCAGCGTTTCTCCCAGATTCCAAATCTCTTTTCGGCGGATTTCTCTGTTTCCTGTTCTATCCTTTTCTCTTTTTCTTATCTCCTTTTCTGCCTTTTCACATTCTGCTTCCAGTTTTCCGATTTCTTCTTCCACCTGCCGGATAAAAGCTTTTTCTCCTCTGGAGTGTTCCAGCGCTGACAGCAGATTGCGGATCTTTTCCCTGTTCCTGCTGATCTGAAGCCGAAAAAAAGCGGTTTCCGATACAGGAACTTTCTTTCTTCTCTCAATACGCTTCAGCGCGCAGTCCAGTAAAGTCTCTGTTTGAAACCGCTTTTTTGTTTGTTCCAGCAGCAGCCGGCACACCTGCTCATCCAGGACGTTTCCCGGAACCGGCGGGTTTTGGCACAGCATCTGCCTCGTGGCGTCCCGATAAGGACACCGATAGGAAAATTTTCGTTCTTTCTCTAAGGCGTCCCGGAGGGGTCTGTAATATTTCGGACGCATTTTATGACCGCAGGAACAATACAGCAGTCCGGCCAGCAGGCTGATCCGGTTTCTTACCTTTACGCTTCCCGGATCCGTTTTCTTATTTCCTTCCAGAATTTTTTGCACTTTTACGAAATCTTTTCCGCTTATGATTCCTTCATGCTTTCCCGGCGCAATGATCCACTGTTTTGGTTGACAGCTTTCATTTTTATAATCCGCTGATGTGGTCTTGCCGTATCCGATCAGTCCCCGGTCCGGTCCGGCCTCTTCTTTTTCCATACAAAGCCGGCAGCCCAGGCCGTCAAAATACTCCCAGGCCGTCTCATCCGCTGTACAATATACAGGATTGGTCAGAATATCCCGGAGCCCCTGGGCCGTATACGCTTTTCCCCTGCGGGTATACAGGCCTTTTTCCAAAAGTTCCCCTGCCACTGCTGTAAGGGAATGACTTTCCAGATAGGCTGCGAAAATCTGCTTCACAACTTCTGCTTCTCTTTCTTCGATCTGCAGACAGCAGGATTTTTTTATTTTCCCATCCTCCAGCACTTTTTTCTCTTCCCGGACTGTAAAGCCCAAAGGGGTGTTCCCGCCCAGCCATCTGCCGTCTCTGGCCAGCATGGCCATATTGTCCCGGACCCGTTCCGCGATCTGCTCTCTTTCCATCTGAGCCAGCACCCCGGAAAAATACAGCATGGCCTTTCCCATAGGCGTGGTAGTGTCAAATCTTTCCCGGATACTGATAAATTCCGTATTTTCCCGGTTCAATTTGTCGATCAGCAGCGCCAGATCCGCAATGTTTCTCCCCAGCCGGTCCAAACGATAACAAACCAGATACTGAAAATGGTTTTTTCTCATATCTTCCATCATCTGCTGAAACCGGGGACGCTTTGTATTTTTCCCGGAAAACCCTTCGTCTTCATATACAAAGATCTTTGCTTCTGCGCTGCCCGGGATATTGGCGCTGATATACTCCATACACATCCGGACCTGATTTTCCACACTTTCCCCTCTGGCGCTCCATCTGGATTTTCTGCTGTATATGGCGATCAGCATTCCAGATACCGGATCTGCTCCCTGAGCATATGCAAAGTCATTTCTTCATCACTGCTCTGACGAAGCGCCTCCATAATCCTTTTTTCCATCATATCAAGCCAGAATTCCTGCTCACAGCCCGGACAGGCAGGGTTCTGCCCGGACTGACTCCGCAATTTTATCTGGATTTCTTCCTTTTCAGGCATATCTGCCTCACAAATATTTTTTAACCATTATATGTCCTCCAGAGACAATTATGCCCTGGATATCCGGACTATTTTCCCCGCAGCATCCGAAACAGCTTTGCAGGGGTAGGAGGATTGCCCCGGTAAAGAGCCATCATCCGGTATATTTTCGCTGCCAGATATAAAAAGATAACTGTTGTGGCCAGGGATACCCCCAGGGCTCCTATGCCCAGTCCCAGAGACACTTCTCCCAATATGAGCCGTCCCGGCAGAGTCAGCACTGAGGTAAAGGGGATCCAGTACACCCAGACTGCCGCCTGCCCGCTTTCTCCCATGCTGATGCCGCCTGCTGCCAGGGAGATAAAAAAGCTTACTACCAGGATCGTGGTAAACAGCACATTCGTAGAGGAAAGGTCCTCGGATTTTCCTGCCGCCGAGCCTCCGATCGAGGCAATGGCGCAGTAAAGGACAAATCCCGATATGAGTATCAGCACCGCGATAATGATCCCGGGCACGGAAAACATCTCTTTAAAAAAGCCGGAACTTTTTATAAATGTAAGAATATCCGCTCCTGTGCCGCCCCCTTCCGTCAGATGTACAGCGCAGACAAATCCCAGCAGCAGTCCCGCTGCCCACAGGGCAAACTGTATGATGCTGGAGCAGACAATAGCTGCCACCTTTCCGAATATAATGCTGGCAGGTTTTACAGAAGTCAGAAAGGTATCCATAAGTTTGGAGCTTTTTTCCATGACAATACTGTTTGCCACCCCCTGTCCGTAGACCAGTACAAGGAAGTACAGGACCATGATAAAAATATAAGGCAGCGCATAGGAAAAGATTTCTCTGACTACTGCGTCCGGGGAAGTATCTTCCGCTCCATTTTCCCATACTACCCGGCTCTGTACAGAACCCTCTATATTTCCGGTCTGAGCGGGATCCACTCCCGCGCTGTGAGAGAGCACCTCCGGAAAGGCGGCTGTCAGGAAATTTTCCAGACCTTCACAGTCCTCCTGCTCCAGCGCGGAATCCTCGGGAATCAGCAGGTGCATCTGAATCTGCCCGGACTCCTGCTCCAGCAAAAGAATCACTGTATCATCCTGGCCCTTTGCCTCTGTCCGGGCGCTCTCCATATCCTCACACATATTCCACGAAATATGATCAAAATGTTCCACGCCCAGCTGGTCCAAAGTGTCAAAACCGGTAAGTCCCAGTCCCGTCTCATCCGCCACATATACCCTGGAGATCACATTGTCTGCTGCTTCCTTTTCCGGGCTTTTAAAGTTCTGTCCGGAAGCGTTCAGTCCCAGCATAATAATTACCGGAAGGAAAAACAGCAGAATCGGGATTACAATAGTGGCTCCTTTGTACTTTTTGGACCGGAGCTGATTCTGGAGTGTAAACGCAAATATTTTTTTCATATCTTTCAAAATCTTTTTCATGCTATCTACCCCCGCCTTTCCCAGTCTTGTTTCTGGCAAGACCGATCATATCTGTCCATTTCAGCCTGTTTCCTTTATATATGATCAGACTGCTGTATACTTTTGCGCAGAAAAGAGCCAGCAGCAGGATCACCGCCCCCTGGATCACCCAGGACAGGATCAGCATACCTGCGGATATATTTCCCATTGCGTACTGGACCGGTCCGCAGAACACAGACAGTACCGGACACAGGGCAGAAAATATTTCCAGTCCTCTGGAAGGTACGTTAGAAATCATAATAGCCACAAAATATCCTCCCATGATCAGCAGCATTACTGTGGTAGATGCTCCTGAAATATCTTCTGTAGTAGAGCAGCCGGCTCCTGACAGTCCCGCGATAATGGCAAATGTCAGACATCCCAGGATCATAGATATGATCATAATCACCGGAATCTGCGGTCCAATATTTCCGGCGCCCATCTGACGGACGATTTCCAGTAATTCCGAAATCCCGGGCAGTCCGAAGATCCGGATGCTCACGCCGTAGGATATCAGAAGGCTGATAAGGAACAGGATAAAGATCCCGAACACGTATGCCATAGCCGCCAGTATTTTCCCGGCGATCAGGGCCAGAGGACGGACGCTCATCAACAGCATTTCTACCAGTTTGGAAGCTTTTTCTTCCACTACTGTCCGAATAATGTAGCTGACAGCCATAATGCTCACAATGAGTACTACAATGGCATAGCCCAGCTGAATGCCGTACTGGGACCCTTGTTCTTGTGTATCTTCATTTACCACATCGGATACTGTTCCGATCTGGGTGCTGTACTGCGCGTTCAACAGCTGTATCTGCCGATCAGACAGACCTGCTTTTTGATACTGAGCTGTTTTGACTTCCTCTTGAAGGAGACTTTCCAGCGCACTCATATCTTCAGAGGAGATTTCTGTTTCCGCAGATGTATACAGATCGATCTGATAGGTTTCCCCCTTCCCCTCTGTGATCACTGCCGCGGCTTCATCTTCAGACAGCTCCCGGGTATCTCCGGAAAAAGCTGTGTCGTCCATCACTTTAAATCCCGTTGCGGCAAAATCCTGATCGCTCTGTGCGAGCCTGCTGCTGTCAATCTGCAGATCTGTTTCATTATAGATCTGCACCTGTGCTACCGGCGCTCCGGGAGCGGCGCTGATCTGTCTGCCTCCCAGAAGCATAGCTGCCGGCACCGCCAGCAGGCCTGCAATAAGAAAAACCGCCACAGCGATTATATTTGCTTTATTTTTCAGCAGACTGAGGAATGTAAAAGAAAATACCTGCTTTGTTCCTTTCAGCTGTGCTTTACTGAATGACATGCTTCTCCCCTCCTACTGCTTCTACAAAAATCTCATGAAGGGACGGTTCTTTCAGATCAAACCGGATCACCGTCACACCGTTTTCGATCAGCATGCCCAGAAGTCTGTTGGCCTGAGCTTCGCTTTCCACCTTTAAGTCATATTCATACTCTTTTTCACTGATCAGACGGATTCCCGCTGCTTCTATATATGAGGTAATATCCTGCTCTGTCTTCAGATACAGATTCTCCCTGCCCCGCTGCTTTTTGATCTCGTTGAGATTTCCCTGAAGTACCGCGTTGGAGTGATCCAGTATCATGATATCCGTGCAGAATTCTTCTACTGTGGCCATCTGATGGCTGGACATGATCAAATATTTTCCTTTTCCGATCTCTTCCCGGATAATGTCTTTAAAGAGATCCGTATTTACCGGATCCAGTCCTGACATTGGTTCGTCCAGGATCAGCAGCCGGGGATCTGACAGCAGGGTGATCATAAACTGGATCTTCTGCTGATTTCCTTTTGACAGCTGATCCGCCAGCTTCGGTTTTTCTCTTTTTTTCTTTGTTTTTGGAGCGTACAGTTTTCCTCTGCGGTCCGTTGTCATCTGCGTGATCTTCTGACTGAACTGAGGATAAAGATATTCCTCCACTTCAAGCCTCTTCGCCCAATATTTGATCCGCTTTTTCGCTTCGCTTTTGCTGACTCCTTTCAGCCCCGCAAAATACACAAGCTGGTCCATAAGGGGATACTTGGGATACAACCCCCTTTCTTCCGCCAGGTATCCAACGTTACATGTATCAGTATCCAGAGGCTTCCCGTCCCACAGTACCTTTCCGCTGTCTTTTGAAAGCATATTCAGCATCATACGGATCGTGGTGGTCTTTCCCGCTCCGTTTGTTCCCAGCAGAGCATACACCCCCGGTTTGTCCATTTCAAAACTGATATGGTTCACTACGGTGTTATTTCCGTACTTTTTGGATAAATCTGAAACTATTAATCCCATACTTTTTTCTCCTGATGATCTTGTTTTTCAGGTTCTTTACGAACCCACTTTATCATGCCATAAAGCAACGCAATTCGCAACGGAATAAAAAGACATTTTTCCGGGGCAGTTTTACGGAAAATTTCCCGGATTTTACCAAAAGCAAAAGACAGGTCCCGGCACGGGGAGCATCTGCCCTCTGTTTTTTCCTATACCGGTCCTGTCTTTTGTTTTCTGTTATTTTTCATTCAGCGGCGGTACAGGCGGAATCACCTGCATAGCCCCGATCTTCTCATCGTCCAGTTTGAATTTTTCGTGTATCCGGATTTTTTCTGTGGAACGCCAGGAATAACAGCATTTATCGCAGACATAGATTTCCCATGCTTCTTCCACCGGCGCTTTTGTCATAACCCTTACGTTTTCGCTGTCGCAGCGGGGACATTTCATTTTTCTTTACCTCCTGATCCTGCCAAAGGCATTTTATTTCAGTTGTTCCAGATGCTGACGGATGATCTCCTCCCATTTTTCCGTATCCTCCGGCGGCTCCAGCAGCTCTACTTCTCTCGGATTAGGCTCCGGCGCTACCGGTGTGGTGGCATCTATGATCAGTTTGCTGTGCATTCCTGCCGGATAGCTGGAAGGATCCAGCGGCATCCCCGGGCAGTTGGGGATCACAGTCACATCTTTGTCCGGTCTGACTCTTGTGGTAATCGCCCACATAACCTGCTCCAAGTTAAAAGGATCCACATACTCATCGACTACGATCACTACTTTTGAATAGGGCATGCCGTGAGGCGTAGACAGCAGACGGAACGCCACGCCTTTCCCATATCCTCCGTAGCGGCATTTGGTGGAAATGATCACGCCGATCCCGTGAGTATACATGGCGTTTACCGCCACTACTTCCGGCATGGATTCCTTCAGCTGCTTATATAAGGGAACGCTGGTATTCAGCGCCATGAGATAGTCGATCTCAGTCCATGGAATCCCCAGATACAGATTTTCAAAAATAGGATTTGTTCTGTGGGTGATCCTGGTTATCTGTATCTCGCACTGTTTTCTGCATCCTGAATAGGAGCCCGGGAATTCTCCGAAAGGTCCTTCCACAGTACGGACTCTGGGCAGAATATACCCTTCCAGAATTACTTCTGAGGATGCGGGCACATACAAATGATCGCACGTATCCGCTTTTACAATCTCTACCGGTTCTCCGTTCTGGAGAGCTCCCGCGAAAGCATATTCGCTCTGGTCATATGCGATCGGCGTACTTGCCATAAAGGTTACAAGAGGAGCGTTTCCAAGGGCAATGGCGATTGGCAGAGGCTTGTTTTCCCGTTCCGCTTTTTCCAGCTGGATGGCGATGTCGTGAAAGGCCAGTGCCTGTATCCCCAGTCTGTCTTTATCTTTCACCTGGATCCTGTAGGTGCCCACATTGAGTTTGTTCAGATCATCTGGGGACTCCGGATCTCCGGTTATCACAGACGCCTTTGAAAAGAAAAATCCTCCGTCCTGTTCATTGATCCGGTACAGGGCAAGCAGATCAAATACATTGATATTTTCCGTAATGGTATTTTCTTTGCAGGGAGCGTCCTCTCTCGCCACGATCCTGGGTTCTACCGGATACTTGTCCCATCTTCTGTTTAATTCCAGAAACTGTTCCTTTACAGAAGCATTTTTATCCATTCCCAGCATCAGAGCATGATTTTTCCAGGAACCGTGTACGTTAGTCACCACCGGATTAGTATATCCTCTTACTTTTTCAAAGAAAACCGCAGGCTTTTCCTGTGAATTCGCGGCCGCTCTTCCTGCCGCGCCAATATCCGGTTCCGGATCCACTTCTTCTTTTATCCGTACCAGCTGTCCTTCCTGTTCCAGCACTTCAAGAAAATCCCGCAGACTTGTGCATATTTTTCCCACACAAAAACCTCCTTCGCGCTTTACTTGCGTTATAGCTTACTGCTTACGTATTTCTTTCCGCTTTATTTTACTCCAAACCCGCGCTTTTTGGAATAACCAATCCATTTTCGACTATGTCAGCTCCATGTCCTTTTTAAACCGTACTTTGTGCTTTTACGGCAGAAAAAACAGGACAATTCCCACAATCAATTTCTGTAGAGTATGTCCTGTTTTTCCTGTCTGACGTATACGCAAATATAATTACGCTTTTATTTTCCTCACTGCAATTGCTGTGACCACAAGTGCCGCCCCCATAATGCCCAAAAATACATACGGCTGTGCTGTATCTCCTGTTTTAGCCGCCGTCTGCATCTGGCTGCTTTGGTCATTTCCGTTCTGTTCTTCCGGTGTCTGTACTTTATCTGATGTTCCGTCCGGATTCCGGGCATCATCTTCGTTTCCTGTATTCCCCGGATTTTCCGTATCGCCCGGATTTTCCGCATCGCCCGGATTTTCCGTATCATCCGGATTTTCCGGTTCAGAAGGTTCTTCTGTATTTTCTTTATCATCATAGGTCAGAAGAAGCCCGTCATATCCGCCTCTGTTCAGTTCGGCAAAATCACCGTCTTTTGATTCTCCATATACCAATACGGAAATCTGATAGTCGTTCAGCCGCACCAGCTGCGCGCCATAGTCTGCAAGGGATCCTCCGATAGTCTCCAGCGACTGTCTGTTTCCGTCTTTGTCATAAACAGTTACAAAAGCATCCGAACTTCCTTTGCTGATATCTGAAAAATCAAAATCCATTCCCCTGGAATATCCGGTAAAGACATATCCGTAATCCGTTTCCAGTGCGCTGCTGATTTCACTGGTTTCTGAACTCTTTATAATATCTGCCCATTCTACAGTTCCTTTGCTGTCGCATTTTACGATAAAGGCATTATCGTATCCTGTGCCGATTCCTTTAAAGGTTCCTGTCGTGGATCTTGTATCTCCGGACATCAAAAAGCCGCCGTCTTCTGTAGCAATGATATTGTTGCAGTACTCGCTTTTATCTCCTCCGTAAGTTTTGATCCATTGCAGTTCCCCTTCCGGACTTACCAGAGCCGCAAAAATATCAAAAATATCTCCGTAATAATCCGTTCCAGCAAAATCTCCGCTGCCGCTGGATGTATGGCCGCCTATAATATAGCTTCCATCCTCCATAATATCGATTCCAAAACCGGCAGATTCCAGGTTGACGCCCCCGATACTTCTGATCCACTCCCGCTCGCCGTCTTTATCATATTTCACAACGGCTACATCGAAAAGTCCCTTATTCAGATCCTGCATATCTCCATCATTTGAAAGCGTTTCCACCAAGGCAATAATACCTCCGTCCTCTGTTGCCCGGATCTGTTTAATCTGGTCGTGCTCAGAACCGCTGAAATTTTTCAACCATATCAGATTATTATCTGCGTCATATTTTGCCAAAAATCCGTCAATTCCTCCATGCACACTACCGCTGGTTTTCAGTTGGGCAAAATCTCCGCTGGGATCCATTCCGTATCCCTCCTGGTAGCCTCCTGCCACCACATAGCCGCCGTCTTCCAAAGCAGCTACACTGGACGCATAATCGTAAGAGTCAATCCGGGTTCCCCCAAGAAGCTGTGTGTGCAGAAGTTTTCCGCTGCTGTCATACCGGCTGATAAATGCACTGGAAGCCCCTTTCAGCTGTCCTTCGAAATCTCCGTCATTCGAATAAGTCTGTCCCACTGCAACCAGATCCCCGTTTTTTAAAACTGTCATATCATTGCCGTAGTCTACATCACTGCCTCCCACAGCCGTCTTCCATGTGCTTTCAAAATCCGGCGCATCTACCACAACTTCTTCAAAATACGGGGGCGTATCCGTTTCTGTCATCTCATCCGGGCTGAATGAAATACGGATATCTCCCATAGTATCCTCAATATGAAGCGGCACCGGTTCTTCCAGGCTGTCCACTTTTATAACAACAGTCTTCACCTGAGTCTTTTCATCATATTCATCTGTTTCCGCCGGTATCATTTCCCCTCTGTACTCGTAGGAAACATCCCCCAAAGTGGAGGCGTTTACCTGGGATCCCATTAACTGAGCATTGGTAAAATAAAGGGTTGCTTCGATTTCACTTCCGCTCTTTGTTATATAGGCGTTTTTATAAAGCATAGGAGCCATCATAGAAGGCGTATCTTCATCTGCCTTCCATGCGGTCACAGGCACCAGATATTTTTCCTCATCATAGGCTTCTGCTTTCGCAGCGCTGACCCTAGAGAGAAAACCGTCGTATCCTCCTTTTGTTTTTCCTTCAAATATAGAATCTGTGGATTTTGTACTTCCCCATACCAGATAATCATCCGAAAAACCGGACATGATTCCTTTTACCGTATCTGTATCATTGCCGCCGAAACTGTAAACCGCACGGCATTTGCCATCCTGAGAATAATGGGCGATATAATTATCTTGTTTTCCAAACAGATCCGTTCCCGTAAAATCTCCGTCATTAGCGGAAAAATCACCGGTTACCAAAAAACCGTCCGATATGGGCTGCACGCCATAGGCCCCGCTGTCCTGGCTGCTTTCCATTACATCGATCCATTCCACATTTCCGTTTTTGTCGATTTCCATTACAAAAGCATTTTCCGTTGTATTTTCCCCGGAAACGAGTCCATTCATATCCCCGTCCCCTGAACTTGTA
The DNA here is from genome assembly GCA_930989305.1 of uncultured Roseburia sp. Classification (GTDB taxonomy): domain Bacteria; phylum Bacillota; class Clostridia; order Lachnospirales; family Lachnospiraceae; genus Brotonthovivens; species Brotonthovivens avistercoris. The sequence goes on from CAKNLF010000059.1 coordinate 13,446, forward strand.
TAACCGGTCAGCACAAATCCGCCATCCAGTTCATCCGTATCCACTTCTTCTCTGTCAGTGGATCCCGAACGGTTCAGATGAGCCGCAGCCACATCAGTAAAAGCTTCATCTCCGGTGCCTCCGTATACTTTCTGAAATTCCCGGTTGCCTTTACTGTCATATTTCACAAGGACTGCGTCTGTTTCCCCTTTGGAGACTCCTTCCAAATCGCCATCTGAAGACTCGGCATATCCCACTGCAAGAAATCCACCGTCATGGCAGGTAATGCCTTTCGTAAATTCATCCAGGATAAGAACGCTTCCGCTTCCTCCAAAAGTATCAGACCATTCAATATTCAGATTGCCATCCAGCTTTACGATCCAGGCGTCACGGGCCCCATGCTGAGTTTTTCCTGCCAGGTCGCCGTCTGTGGAATGAGTATATCCCACTGCCACAAACCCGCCGTCCTGGGCCACAAACACATCATTAAAGCCGTCCTTGTTGCTTCCGCCCAGGGCCACTGCTTTTTTCAGATTGCCATCCCCGTCAAAAAGCGCCACAAGTCCGTCCTGAGCTCCTTTTCCCTGTCCTTCCAGGTCACCGTCTGCAGACTGGGTGTTTCCCACTGCGATAAATCCGCCGTCTCCGGTCTGAGCCGCTCCATTAAATGAATCCGCTTTGGAACCGCCTGTCAGCTTTTCCCATATCATATTTCCCTGGTCATCATACAAAACAAGCGCGCCGTCGGTTTTCCCCTTTATCCCCTCTTTGTCAGGGGTTTTGCTCCCGTCAAAAGTTCCGGCCATTAATATTGTATTGTCAAGGAGCATGACACCGTCGTTCAGACTGTCCGGCGAAACGCTGGAAGTACCTCCTGCCTCTCCGTATACCGCGCACCATTTTGTCAGAGAAGCCCCTTCACTGTTTTCCTGCGCAAAAACCGGTGTAACTGTCATCGATGCCGCCAGTCCACAGGAAAGTGTTCCTGTTAAAATCTTTTTTATCTTTTTCATAATCTCTCTGTCTGTAAAATCCTTTCTGTCTACTATATCCCCGTCCGCTTTCGAAACGGGAACTTTTCTTTTATACATCCCTTAAAAACACAACGCTGCCGCTTCCCCTCTTTCCCGT
>CAKNLF010000060.1 GCA_930989305.1 uncultured Roseburia sp.
CGGTGACGGCACATCAGCGCCTCATAGCACAGTTCTAGTCTTTCGTCAAATATCTGCCAGAATTTTTCCATATTTCTGCCGGAAGAGCATGCCACATCCACCAGATTGATGGTGACAACACCCTGATTAAACCGGCCGTAATATTTCGGTTTTCCTGTTTTCGGATCCACATACGGTGTCAGGAAAGAACGGCATCCCATACAGGTATAGCAGTGTCCCTCGCCGTTTTTATCTATCTTGTTCTGCAGCATTACCTTTTCGGAAATATAATCCGGCACCATTCGTTTGGCGGTGCACTCTGCAGCCAGTTTTGTCAGATAATAATATTTGCTGTCTTCGTGAATATTATCTTCTTCCAGCACATAGATCAGTTTTGGGAAAGCAGGCGTTATGTAAACCCCTTTCTCATTTTTGATCCCCTGCATACGCTGTTTCAGCACTTCTTCCGTTACCATTGCCAGATCATCTTTGATCTGGCCGTCCGGCACTTCATTTAAATACATAAAGATCGTAATAAACGGTGCCTGGCCGTTGGTAGTCATCAGGGTAATAACCTGATACTGGATCATCTGCACCCCCTGCTGCACTTCCTTTTTCACCCGCAGCTCCGCCACTTTGTTGATGGTCTCCTGGTCCGCCACGATCCCTGTCTGCTTAAAGTTTTCCGCCACTTCTTTTCTGAATTTTTCCCGGCTCACCTGCACAAAGGGCACCAGATGCGCCAGAGAAATGCTCTGTCCCCCGTACTGTGAGCTTGCGATCTGGGCAATGGCCTGTGTGGCTACATTGCACGCAGTGGAAAAACTGTGGGGTTTTTCGATCATAGTCTCGCTGATAACGGTCCCGTTCTGGAGCATGTCTTCCAGATTGATCAGGCAGCAGTTATGCATATGCTGGGCAAAATAATCCGCGTCATGAAAATGGATCAGCCCCTGCTCGTGAGCTTCTACGATTTCTGGGGGAAGAAGAAACCGTTTGGTAATGTCCTTGCTCACTTCCCCGGCCATATAATCCCTCTGCACACTGTTTACAGCAGGATTTTTGTTGGAATTTTCCTGCTTGACTTCCTCATTGTCAAACTCCAGCAGACTTAAAATCTGCTCATCTGTAGAATTGGATTTCCTTACCAGAGCTCTTTTATATCGGTATGTAATATAATTTCTGGCAACAGAAAACGCTCTCTGATTCATAATCTGATTTTCCACAAAGTCCTGAATTTCCTCCACGCTTAAAGCCCGGTTCATACCTTCACAGATGGTACGCATATTGGCAGAAATGACAGCAATCTGTTCCTTGCTCATTTTTTCATTATCCGGCACTGTATTATTTGCCTTCACTACAGCCGCGGTGATCTTGTCCAGATCAAACTCCGCTTCCGTTCCGCTTCTCTTTATGATCTTCATACCCGTCTCCTTTATCTTGTCATCATTACTAAGCCATTGTACAATATCTGGTGTCCGTTTTCAATAGGTGAGCCCATATATTGTGTATTTTTCCCGTATTTCCCTGTTTACAAATACAATATATAGTATCTGTTTTTTGCCTTTTTATCCGGAATTCAAACGAAACGCTACTTGGAGACACAATTTTCCGACAGTTTCGGTCTGTATCTGTACATCGTTTGAATAAAAGGAATTTTACATTCCCATAAGAACAAAAAAGCGGCACACCTTCTGTCCAGCAGGTGTACCGCTTCTGTTCTCATTGTATTTTCGGCTGCTTTATGCTTCCGCAACAGCCTGAGTCAATTTTTCAATTGCTTTTTCAATCCTTGCCACAGATTCCTCTTTTCCCAGCACTTCCATCAGCTCTGTAGCGCCTCCCGGCGTCATCTGTTTGCCGGATACCGCCGTACGGATGGGCCACATTACATATCCGTTTTTGCAGCCTTTTTCAGATACGTATTCGCAAAGCATCTGATAAAGAGCGTCATTGCTGTAGTCTTCCTGGGCTTTCAGACGGGGGAGCACTTCTGTGAGTACTTCCAGAGACGTCTGTGCATTAGTCTTCATCTTCTTATGGGTATACATAGATACGTCATATTCCGGCATTTCCTCAAAGAAATCTATATGTTCTCTGATATCAGGGAATACTTCGATCCTTGTTTTTACCATTTTCGCTATTTTTCTCAGATCGTAATCCTTTGTGATCACTTCCCGGATGTAAGGTTCAGCCATTTCATAGAATTTGTCTTCATCCATGGCTTTCAGATATTCCCCGTTCATCCATCTGAGTTTGACCATATCAAATACCGCCGGTGATTTGCTGATATGATGATAGTCAAATTTCTCAATGAGCTCGTCCATGCTGAAGATTTCCTGATTGTCCACAGGGCTCCAGCCCAAAAGCGCCACAAAGTTTACCACCGCTTCCGGCAGGAATCCCTGATCCATCAGGTCTTCAAACGACGAATGGCCGCTTCGCTTGCTCAGTTTCTGATGTTCTTCGTTGGTGATCAGCGGACAGTGGATATATTTCGGTTCCTCCCATCCGAATGCCTGATACAGTCTTGTATATTTGGGAGCTGAGGACAGATATTCATTTCCCCGCACCACATGAGTGATCTGCATCAGATGATCGTCCACCACATTTGCGAAATTATAAGTGGGATATCCATCAGATTTAATAAGGATCATGTCATCCAGCTCCGCGTTTGGCTGAGAAATATCCCCGTAGATCTCATCGTGGAAAGTTGTCTCTCCCTCGTTTGGCACATTGGCCCGGATCACAAAGGGTTTGCCTGCGGCCAGATTGGCTTCTACTTCTTCTTTTGAAAGGTGCAGACAGTGTTTATCATATATGCTGATCTCTTTTCCGCCTACATTCTGTTTCAGAGAATCCAGACGTTCTCTGTCGCAGAAGCAGTAATAAGCTTCGCCTTTTTCGATCAGTTCCTTGGCGTATTTCATATATAACCCGGATTTACACCGTTCGCTCTGTACATACGGCCCAAATCCGCCGTCTTTGTCCGGTCCCTCATCGTGAGACAGGCCGGCCTTCTCTAATGTGCGGTATATGATATCAAGGGCTTCATCGTAAAAACGTTCCTGGTCTGTATCTTCAATCCGCAATACGAAATCTCCGCCTTCGTGTTTTGCGATCAGATAGGTATATAAGGCGGTGCGGAGATTGCCCACATGCATCCTTCCCGTAGGACTGGGTGCGAATCTTGTTCTGACTTTTGCCATTATTTCATTTCCCTCTTTTCTGTGTCTTTTCCGTTTCTCCGCCCTATTATATACGAAAACCTTTGATTTCACAACTGTTTTTCCAGCTGCGCGTACTGTACTTTTCCGGAAGAATTTCGGGGGATCCTGCTGACAAACCGTACTGAAAACGCGGATCTGTGGAGTCTGGTCCTGGCGGAAAGAAAGTTTCGTATTTCTTCTTCCAGTTCCGCTTCGCGGTCCTCCGGCTTTTTCTCAATAAATACCGCCGCCCGGTCGTCCATGCCCGTACAGGCCGCGTCTCTGTCCGGATACTGCTTTTTTATGATCTCTTCCAGCATATCCAGGCTTACGCGCATACCGAAAACTTTCAGAAAGCGTTTTTTCCTTCCGGTAATATAATAAAACCCTTCTGTATCTCTTTTTGCCAGATCGCCGGTATGCAGACATCCCCGGCGCTCGTCTCCCTTTTCCAGATCGCCGCGGCATGCCGCGTACCCCATAGACACATTATCCCCATAGTAGATCAGTTCTCCTTCCTGCCCCGCTCCTTCTATGAGTTTTCCCTCTTCATCTGCCAGCGCGAATCTGCCGCCCGGAATAGGAATGCCGATACTGCCGGGTTTTTCCAGAATCTTCTGCCAGGGCAGATAACTCATCCGCGCCGTGGCTTCCGTCTGTCCGTACATAATATAAAATCGGATTTTTTTATCCGCGCACCATGTTCCATAGTATTCCTGCAGCTGAGCGGTAAGATGTCCTCCCGCCTGCGTCAGCACCTTCAGATCCGGCAGATCCATTTGATGGATCCGCAGCATTTTCAGCATCTCATAAGTCCTTGGCACCCCGGCCATAGAAGTTGCTCTTTCCTTTTTTACAAACTCCCAGAATTCCTTTTCAAATACCGTCCGGTCTGTGAGCAGCAAGGCCGCGCCGCGCTCCACATGACTGTTGATCACTGACAATCCGTAGGTATACTGCATAGGCAGGCTTGTTACTGCCCGGTCCTCCCGGGTGATCTCCAGATATTCCCCAATGGACCGGGCATTGCTCTGGAGATTTTTTCTGCTCAGGCGCACCATCTTCGGACTTCCTGTGCTGCCCGATGTGGAAAGGAGCAGAGCCAGATTCGGATGAAAAGCCTTGTCCGGCGTTTCTCCTGTTTTTGAAAGCCGGTAATGTCCGTTGTCCCAAAGGATTTCCATACCTGTAAATTTTTCTCTGATCTCTTCCGGATATAGACAGTATTCCGGTCTGTACCGCCGGAGCAGTTCCCGGACCTGATCTTTTTCCAGTCCCGGATCCAAAAGAGCCGGTACGATCCCTTTTTGCAGCATTCCCAGGTAACCGGCTATGGATTCCGGCTGATTTTTGCAGAATAAAAAGACAAGAGCTCCTTCTGGTACAAAGTGGAGCATTTCTGCCGCCAGCTTATATACCTGCCGGTAAGTCAGCCTTTCTCCCGTTTCTGTGATCAGCATCACCTGTTCCCTGTTTTTTTCCTGTTCTTCATAAAAATTCATAGATCCACCTCCGACAAAATTTCCCGCAGATCTTTTCTATCCCAGACAGGGTCAAACAGCAGCGCCTGACCGGCTTCCACCACCCGGTCCACCCCGGGTACTCCGGCCCGGCGTATTTTTCTCTCCAGTATCCCGGGATCCGTTCCCACCACAGTCACTGTCTGTATTTTTTCTTCCAGCCATGGGAAAATTTCTTCCGGATCTCCGATGCTTTTCTGGAAAAACATCCCGCACAGACCGTCCAGTTCCCACAGATGCTCCGGCAGTTCCCGGCATTCCGTCACATACAGCAGATTTTTCCATCTCTGCACCGGTTCCAGTCCCCGGTGTTCCAGATAGGCCATACACAGTTTCTGGTATTTCAGCACGGCGGCCCGGGCGGGCATCCCATAGCTTTCCGCCAAAAAAGCCAGCTCCTGCCACCACCTTTGTTTCACCGCTTCCAGCTGTCCCTCTTCCAGACAATCTTCCAGCCAGAATATAAACTTCGGACTGGAGCAGGCATTTTGATCAGCGCTGTAAGTATCATTATAAAACCGGTGAACCATCTGGGAAAATTCATCTTTGTTCAGTTTGCTCAGATAAGCAGGAGAGATCACCCCTATGGAATACTTGTCCGGGAACACAATATCCTCCACCGCTTTTTTTAACGTAATCTTTTGGATCCGCCGGATAGTCTCATCTCCGCCCCAGAGAATCCGCACATTGCTCATTTCCGAATAGGCAGCCGTCTGTCTGTCCCAATGTCCATAACGTACAAAACCGTTGCTCTCTTTTAAGTCCCTGTATTCCGGTTTTTCAAACAATTCTTCCAGGTAACGGCACAACAGATCTGTCTCCGGCGCTTCTTTTCCCGGAAGCCGCACCAGGTTGCCGTTGCCTGCCAGGAAGGATACCGCCCAGGAATAGGCAAACATAACAGGCATGTTGCCGGGCGCAATATGAAAGACCAGTCCTTTGCCTCTTCTTCCTTCTTTTTTCATAAACTCCAGATTGCTCCTGCGGCACCAGAATCCGAAGCCATAGACTTCCGGATAATTTCTCGCTGCCGGATCTTTACATATACGCCCGGACAGTTCGCTGAGAAAGTCCATCCGTTTGGGTTCAAAGCTTTTTCCGGGCGTCTTATCCGGAGCAGAGGTACCTGCCAGAAGGGCAGGCGCATCCGTATCCTGCCGGTTTTCGCCGGCAGCCGCAGTGTCCGAACACCCACGGATCTCAGCGCCCGGCAGGCGTCCCTTTACATTAAAATATACCCCCTTCCGGCCGCAGGGGCAGTTATCCCAGCCCAGTATGCATCCTTCATCTTCTGTAAGGATCCGATGTCCGGGATAGGACTTCGGCAGCAAAGCGGACAAAGCCAGTATTCCTGGCTCACCGGGTCCGCACCTGGAAAAATCCTCCGGCCGCAGTGTCCATACATCCGAATAGCAGCTTGCATGAAGATGTCCGTATTCGCATTCCATAAAAATACTGCCGGTCTGCTCCGCCATGCCGTAATAATCGCTGATATGGCGGATCCCGCATACCTGTTTTAATTCCCTGGCAAAGACTTCCTTTGATACCGCCTGACGGCTCATAGCCTTCCATCCTCCCCCGTGGATCAAATATCCCCGGGACAAATCCACATATTTTCCCTGACGTTTCAGTTCCATACAGAAATGCTTCCATACGATATATGTAAACCCGAAAATCAGCAGGTCTTCCTTTTCATGTTCTTTTAAAAACCCGTCGATCTGTTCCAAATCCGGCTTCATATCCCTGTCCAGAGCATAGCATCTGGAAGAAGCCAGCATAGCAAATCCCAGAATCCCCGCTCCCCTGGCCGAAAATCCCCTCCGGTCCCTCAGCACGTCAGGGGAATCGATGATCAGCATGGGCCTGCGTCTGCTTCCCAGAAAGTCTCCTGTGATCCGGCAGAGAGCCTGTTGCTGCAGACTGGCTGTCTCTCCATCCAGACAGATCCTGGACGTTTTCTGACCGGAAGTCCCCGAAGATGTGATCACTTTTACCACTTCTTCATCGGAAACGCTTTTCAGCTCCATCTCCTTAAACACACCTGCAGGCAAAAAAGGCATATCCTCTCCCATGCCGCGGCACAGTCTCTCATAAGGAGGACAATTCCTGCGGTGGTATTCTGACAATTCATGAAGCTTTTCATCCATCATCCGTTTTTTCACATCCTGAGGCAGAGCGAATACGCCCTCCTCTTTGCTGTCATTCTTCATAAGCGCTCCTTTTTTTCGTATAAATATATGGCTGTCCGTGACCGGGATAAATAAACATTCCCAGAGGAATCGTTTCCAGGTATTTTTTTGTATATGCTCTGTAAACTTTTTCATCTCCACCGTAAAAACGGGTGATCACCGCAGCCCCCTGTATCATATAATCGCCGGTAAACAAAAATCCGTCGTCCATCCCTATGACAGCGCTTCCTGCCGAATGTCCGGGCATCTTTTTCATAAAGAACCTGTGCCCCTGCCATGAAAATTCATAACTTTCCTCAAAAGTATTTTCCGCCGGGCCGCATACAAAGGCAGGATGTCTCCTTTCCCACATTTTTCCGCACTGATACCACACGAACATATCGTAGATAGAAGACAGATTCCGTTTTTCATCCTGGATTCCCTCGCTGCAGGAACGGCTGGCTGTCACTGGAATCCTGTATTTTTTCCGGATCTCCTCCAGCCCTTCTATGTGGTCAAAATGCTCATGGGTCAGCAGGATTCCCTGGGGTTCCCATCCGCAGCTTTCCATCAGCCGGAAAATCTTGTCCGGCTGATTGGGATCTATGATCAGCACTTTTTTCTGTTCTTCGATCAGATAGCAATTGCTCCCCGTATTTTCCGATGTGATGGTCGCCACCATGTGATCACTCCTGTTCTTCCAGTTCTACTCCATACGCGGCAAGTATTTCTTTCCCTTTTTCATAAGAAGTAAACGCCAGCACATCCGGCGTATCCATCCGGATCTCAAATTCTCCTTCCAGATCTGCCATCAGGTCCATATGTCCGATGGAGTCCCACTGAGGGATCCCACGGTATTTCAGTCCGGGCAGATCTTCTTTCTTTACTCCCAGATTGCGGATAAAAGCTTTATTATATTTCTCTAAATTTGTCATTTTTCTATTTCTCCTTCTTCTGTTGTTGTATAGACCGCGAACATTTTTTTCGGCAGTATCTGCCGGCAGCTTCCGGCTACTACCTCCACGCCGTCCTGATTTACACATGTGCCCCGAAAAAATCCCTCGTAATGATTGGGATGTTCCCGGACCGATTCAAAAACCACTTCCGCCCGGATAGTATCTCCAGGATACACAGGCATCAGAAACTGAAAATCAATCTCTGCCATCACTGTTCCCGGTCCCGGCATCTTTGTTCCCATCACTGTGGAAATCAGACTGGCCGTCAAAAGACCGTGGGCCACAGGGCGCCGGTATATGGTCTTTCGGGCAAATTCCCCATCTGTATGGAGTTTATTGAAATCTCCTGTCACCCGGGCAAAAGCGGTTATCCCTTCCTCGTCAATGTTTTTTGTACAGGACGCTTTCTGTCCGATCTTTAAAATTCGTCTGCCGTCATCTGTCCATTTTTCCTCCGGCCTGCAGCCTTCCCCCCGTTCCTTTTTCTCTTCCAGCTTTTCCTGAATTTTTTTGACAATCTGCACAAAATCTCTGGCTTTTACGGCCTCTAAAATCCCGTCTTTTGCCTTCAGCATTTCCTTGTGAGCGCAGGCGGAAGGACAGCCGTGAACTGCAATCCAGACATTGCACACCTCGCTGCTGTCATAGGTAAAGTTGCAGTCCGGCAGTTTCTTTTTCAGTTTCTCCACTTCCGCCTCTCTCTGATATCTGGGATTGCATCCCCCGCAGTATTTGATCCCGATCTTCATAAGCACAGTTCCTTATTCAGGATTTTTCTGGCAAAGTCCAGGAGCTCCTGACTGGTCTCCTGCACCAGCACCACATCTTTGATTTCCGGGAGGGCGTCCATAATTTCTTTTTTTATCAGTTCTTCCGTAGTGATCCAGGCGGAAGGACAGCCTGCGCATTTTCCCATGAGGCGGACACGCACGATCCCTTCCTCCACAGACAGCACTTCTATATCTCCTTCATGAGCCAGCAGCTTTTCCCTGACCCGTTCCTCGATCACTTCCTGCACCTGTTCTTTTATCTCTTTTATCTCTTTCATTTTCATCAATTCCTTTCCTGCATCCTTCTTTATTTATATTGCAAACTCCATGCCAGATTTTAAAAAAACCTTCTCCCTTTTTACCGTTTTCTTTCCGCGGTCTTTTCCTCAATATCCTTTTTCACTGTTTCATTTCTGAAACACTTATTTTGTTTTTGTTTCATTTTTGAAACATTTTTCTTGTTTTTTGTTTCATTTTTGATTACACTGAAAACCAGAAAAAAATTTTTTTACAGGGAGGCGGTTCTATGAACATGCACACGGATGTGAACCAGTGGCTCAGCGCGGTCATCGAAAATTCCTTTGACGGAATCTATATCACAGACGGGAACGCCAACACGATCATGGTCAATAAATCTTATGAAAACATTACCGGTCTGAAGCGTGAAGAAGTGCTCAACCAAAATATGCGGGATCTGGTAGAACGCCATGTAATCTCTTCCTCCGGCTCTTTAATGGTGCTGGAGATCGGCGGTCCCATTACCCTCCACCAGGAGTTTAAAACCGGCAAAAAGGCGCTGATCACCAGCTCCCCCATTTACAATGATAAACATGAGATCATTATGATCGTCACCAATGTGCGGGATCTTACGGAAATATATAACCTGAAAGCAGAAGTGGAAAAAAACCAGGAACAGACCAGCCTGCTGAAACAGGAACTGGAGCATATGCAAAGAGAAATGCTCTCTCAGGACATCATCGCGGAGGATGAACATACCCTGAATGCCCTCCGGCTGGCAGACAAAGTGCTGGATCTGGATACCACAGTCATCCTGCTGGGCGAGACCGGGGTAGGCAAAGAAGTTTTTGCCCGGTATATCCACAGCCACAGCAACCGCAAAGACCGGTCCTTTATCCGGGTCAACTGCGGCGCCATACCGGAAAACCTTCTGGAAAGCGAACTATTCGGATACGAAAAGGGAGCCTTTACAGGGGCGGACAGAAACGGCAAACCCGGCCTTTTTGAAGCGGCGGATAAAGGCACCATCTTTCTGGATGAGATCGGAGAATTGCCGCTGTCCATGCAGGTAAAGTTGCTGCGAGTGCTCCAGGATCAGGAAATCGAGCGTATCGGAAGCATTACTCCAAGAAAGATCGATGTGCGTATTCTGGCAGCCACCAACCGCAATCTGGAGGAAATGGTCAGGGCCGGTCAGTTCCGGGAAGATCTCTATTACCGGCTCATGGTCTTTCCCATCCATATCCCGCCCCTGCGCCACCGCCCCGGAGATATTCCTTCGCTGGTGCGGCTTTTTACCGATCGTCTCAACCGTAAATACGGATTTGTTAAATCTTTTTCCAGAGCTTCCATGCAGATTCTGGCGGACTATGACTGGCCCGGCAATATCCGGGAGCTGAAAAATGTGGTAGAACGGGCGATCATCATCAGCGGCGACAACGTGATCCAGCCGGATACCCTCCCTATGATCCACGGAGTCTCAGGTCAGAAACGTCCCGGAGTCCTTCCCGCCAGATTCCATAACAACCTGGCCGCTTACCTGGAAGAGATTGAACTGCAGTATATCAACGATGCCTACGAAACCTACGGAAATGTGCGGGACGCCGCCGAAAGTCTCCAGATGTCTCCGGCTACTTTTGTGCGCAAGCGCAGAAAGGGAGAAAAACGTTCTTCCTCAGATTAACGCAAAATTGGCATGAGATTTGCAATGTTATAAGTATCCATGTACATATCCCCGTTTTTCAGGGGACAGGAAAAAACACAGAAAAAGAAAGGAAGATTTTACCATGGCACTTATGACAGGTGAACAATATGTAGAAAGCATCCGGAAAATGAACATGCAGATATACATGTTCGGTGAAAAGATTGAAAATCCGGTGGATCATCCGATTTTACGGCCCTCTCTGAATTCCGTAAAAATGACTTATGATCTGGCGTCTATGCCGGAATACGAAGATCTGATGACAGCAACTTCTCATATTACCGGCGAAAAGATCAACCGTTTCACACATATCCACCAGAGTACGGATGATCTGCGCAAAAAAGTAAAAATGCAGCGTCTCTGCGGACAGAAGACCGCTGCCTGTTTCCAGCGCTGCGTAGGTATGGACGCCTTCAACGCAGTATACAGCACTTCTTATGAATGCGACAAAAAACACGGCACTCATTATCATGACAACTTTTTAAAATTCCTGGAATATACTCAGAGAAATGATCTGACAGTAGACGGCGCTATGACAGACCCAAAAGGAGACCGTTCCAAAGCGCCTCACGCTCAGGCGGATCCGGATCTGTATCTGCGTGTAGTAGAGCGCCGGGAAGACGGTATCGTAGTCCGTGGCGCCAAAGCGCATCAGACCGGTATCATCAATTCTCATGAAGTCCTTGTTATGCCTACCATCGCAATGGGCGAAGACGACAAAGATTACGCCGTATCCTTCTCCGTTCCGGTAGACGCAGAAGGCATCTACATGATCATCGGACGTCAGTCCTGTGATACAAGGAAGCTGGAAGGCAGCTCCATTGACGTGGGCAACCCGGAATTTGGCGGTGTGGAAGCCCTTGTAGTATTTGACGATGTATTTGTTCCAAACGACCGGATTTTCCTGAATGGCGAATATGAATTCGCAGGCATGCTGGTAGAACGTTTCGCAGGCTACCACAGACAGTCCTACGGCGGATGCAAAGTAGGGGTAGGTGACGTACTTATCGGCGCAGCAGCAGTAGCTGCGGACTACAACGGCGTACCCCGGGCATCTCATATCAAAGACAAACTGATCGAAATGATGCACTTAAACGAAACACTGTACTGCTGCGGCATTGCCTGCTCTGCGGAAGGTACAAAAACAGAGTCCGGAAACTACATCATTGATCTGCTCCTTGCCAATGTATGCAAGCAGAACATCACCCGCTTCCCCTATGAGATCGCCCGTCTCGCAGAGGATATTGCCGGCGGTCTGATGGTTACCGCGCCGTCTGAAAAAGATCTCCGTGATCCGAAACTGGGACCGGTTATCGACAAGTATTTCAAAGGCGTAGACGATGTTTCCACAGAAAACAGACTGAAGATCTTAAGACTGATCGAGAACCTGACCCTTGGAACCGCTGCCGTAGGATACCGCACAGAATCCATGCACGGCGCAGGATCTCCTCAGGCTCAGAGGATTATGATCTCCCGCCAGGGCAATCTTGCTATGAAAAAGAAACTGGCGAAAGCAATCGCGAAAATCGAAGACTAAGAACACTGCCGGCTTTTAGGCCGGAACCATTTACAAACCCTACAAAAAATACCAAATTACTATCAACTAAAACAAGAAAATCTGCGGCATTTTTCTGCCGCAGATTTTCTTTATTGTTCTGAATTTTGATACCTATCCCCCTTCGCAGTACAAAATCCACACTGTATAAATCATGTATGATTGTTATGCCAGAATACGCGGTGTCATATTTTTGGAAAGCGGTTTTGATTTTGCAAATGGTTCCGGCGCTCCCAGTTCTTCCCAACAATCCCTCAAGTAATAAGACGGCATTACCTTATTTAAAATGTGGAATTCATTTAAATCATGATTCATTACCCCCAGTCCCATTTCCATCGGGAACATTTTTTCAACCTGATCTGCCGGAAGAGGAAGGGTATCCCCCAGCCAGTAGTGATTTCTCAGCATAAGTCCGTAAGGAGTATCCCGTCCCACGCCAACATACTGTCCTCCCTGGGGACGGCCTTTTTCATCATATATAATCTGATCACGCGGTCCCAGCATACACTGAGCGTACAAAACCACACTGACATCATTTTCTTTTCTGGCCTTTATAAGCTTTTCCCCAAACAATTCATAAGGATCAATATAGGCCAACGCAGCGTCCGTTGCCGTTCCCCCTACAATTTCCGTGGCAAGATGTGTTTTTCCGGCTGCAGTTCCATCCTCTTTGCATTCCTCCCGTTTTACCCATTCGGAATGCAAATGCGCTCCCGGATGCCACAGGCGGTATTCATCTGTATTACAATCCATTCCAAACCAGTGCTCCAACATCGCCCCTGTACAATTTTCCAGTAAGGACAGTACTGCCACATGCAGTCCCCCGCTGGACAAACGCTCTACTCCGGTTTCAATTGTCAGCGGCTCCGTACTTAATAATGCCTCACATTCAGAAAATCTCATTTTTTCCTCCTCCTAATATATTTTGTTATCTTATACTATTTATTTTAGTCATAAAAACCTCTCAGTATTATTGATATTTGCAAAGGCTATTGCACAAATTGCAATATAGATTTTATAATTATTATGAACTCAAAAACATTGCCCTTTAATTTGAAAAGGAAAAACATGACGACACAGCAGATGCATTACTTCTTAACCCTTGCAAAATTTTCCAGCTATACAAAAGCCGCAAATGAACTGAAAATCTCTGTTTCCACTTTAAGCAGACAGATATTGTCAATAGAAGGCGAATTGAATGTGCAGCTCTTTCAGCGGAATAACAAAAACGTTTCCCTTACAAAATGCGGCAATTACATGTACCGGGAGCTGCTGCGCATTTACTTTCAGTACCAGGTTATGACTGACAATGTCCGGAGTATTTACCAAGGATACAATGGGGCTTTGTCCATCGGCATTCTGGATGATATTACATTGAACGGAAAACTTCAGGAGAGCTTCGAAAAGATGAAAAGAAAACATCCCGATATTACCCTTACACTGGAACGAGGTTCCTACCGCAAACTGATGGATGGTCTTATAAACGAAAAATTTGACTGTATTATCAGTTTTCTGTTTGCTCTGGGAGAATATGAATTTTTAAGATATAAGATTATAGAAAACATAACAGAGGGGATTTTGATCTCATCAAAAAATCCATTATCCGAAAATGACTATTTTGATCCGTACCTATTTCGCAACCAAACTTTTATTCTGCTGGATAATGCCGAAAATCCTTATGTCGCTGCCGGTCCTATGGAATTTTTTAAAAAACACAACATTCATCCAAAACTTTTATATGCGCCAAATCTGGATGCCTCATTGTTAATGGTGGAAGCCGGTATGGGAATTGCTTTTTCATACAGCAAAAGCATCGGTTCCTACAATCCTTCCATGAAATTTCTCCCTGTTAAAGGAAAGGAAACCATAACATTCGGGCCAAAATTAGTATTAGCCTGGGATGAAAAGAGCGACAATACAGCCTTGCAGACCTGGCTGGAAATCCTCTGACAACACTACACCCCCAATTTATACATACCATTATTTTATCCTGCAATCTCTTTCTATATTTTCATCTTTACATTGCTCAGTCTTTACATTTTTGATAAAATATCTCTATGTATTACACAGGATAAGGAAGTGGGTTTTTATGGAATTAAAGATGGAAGTTACACAAAAGCAGATCCTGTCACAGCACATGATCCAGTCGATGGAAATCCTGCAGATGAGTACTGCGGAACTGGAAAGCTACATCGAAAATCTCTCACTGGAAAATCCTGTGGTGGATCTGGAACATTCTTACGAAAACACAGACAAAACAGCTACACAGATTGATCTCCAGCGAAAACTGGACTGGCTGGAATCCACAGACCGGCAGAATCATGTATACTATCAGCAGGACCGGGACAACGACTCTCTCCAGGACAGCTGGAATATTT
>CAKNLF010000061.1 GCA_930989305.1 uncultured Roseburia sp.
TGTTCAGCAACTTTTATAGATTATCACATCTTCGTTGCTTTGTCAACAACTTTTTTATTTTTTCTTTGCTGTCTTTGGAAGTTTCTGTCGTTCCCGCAATCAGCTTGATTATAATATCACTTTCGTTTCCCTGTGTCAACAACTTTTTCAATTATTTTTCGCCAATATTTTTACTTTCTCATAATACAGTCAATCGCCTCTCGGATATCAGCTGCTCCCAGAAGCCGGATTCCCTTGATATCCCTGACGGTATCCATACATACTTTGGGCAGAATACAGGTTTCAAATCCCAGCTTTTTGGCCTCCTGGACACGCTGCAGTGCCATGTTTACAGCTCTCACCTCGCCGCTCAGTCCCACTTCACCGAAGCAGATCAGCTTTTCCGGCACCGGAATATCCTTATAACTGGACACCAATGCCAGCACAATAGCAAGATCAATAGCAGGCTCTGTCATCCGGATTCCCCCTGCAATATTTACATATGCATCGCAGGAAGACATAGAAAATCCCTGTCGTTTTTCCAGCACCGCCATCAGCAGATTGATACGGTTTAGATCCGCTCCCGCCGCCGTCCGTCTCGGAATCCCGAAACTGCTTCTGCACACAAGAGCCTGTACTTCCAGCAGGATCGGCCTGGTTCCTTCTATGGAACAGGCCACCACTGACCCGGACGCTCCTTCCGGTTTTCCATTGAGCATATATTCCGATGGATTGGCCACTTCACGAAGTCCATCGTTGCACATTTCAAACACACCGATCTCATTGGTGGAACCGAAACGGTTTTTCACTCCACGCAGGATCCGGTATGCCGCATGTCTGTCTCCCTCAAAATACAGCACTGTATCTACCATATGTTCCAATACTCTGGGGCCGGCTACCACCCCTTCTTTTGTCACATGTCCTACAATAAACACTGTGATCCCATATCCTTTGGCGATCTGCATGAAAGCTCCTGTAGCTTCTCTTACCTGAGATACGCTTCCCGGAGCGGATGAAATATCTTCACTGTACATAGTCTGAATGGAATCTATGATCACAATTTCCGGCTTTTCCTTTTGGATCACCTCTTTGATATCTGTCAGATTCGTCTCGCACAGCAGGCTGAGACTTTCTGAAAACGTTCCGATCCTGCCCGCCCGGATCTTGATCTGCTGCAGGGATTCTTCCCCTGAAATATACAAAACCTTTTTTTCCATGGCGGAAAGTCTCTGGCATACCTGCAAAAGCAGTGTGGATTTTCCAATGCCGGGATCTCCGCCTACCAGGACAAGGGAGCCGGGTACGATCCCGCCTCCCAGTACACGGTCAAATTCTTCGATCTGTGTATGGATCCTTTCTTCTTTTTCTGTAACGATCTCATTCAGCTTGACGGATCGGGAAGGTTCTTTCTGCCCGGAAGACCTCCTGGCGCTTTTTTTGTCCACTGTCTCTTCTACAAAAGTATTCCATTCCCGGCATCCCGGGCACTGTCCCATCCATTTTGAAGATTCATATCCGCACGACTGGCAGAAATAAACCGTAGTCCTGGATTTTGCCATAAATATTATGATTCCTTTCTTACTTGAAATAGTACCTGTTTGCTGCGTACTCCCACGTCTACAGTATCCCCGGCTTTTATTTCTCCCGCCAGTATTTCCTCCGCAAGAGCATCTTCCAGCTTTGTCTGTATCATCCGGCGCAAAGGTCTCGCGCCGTATTTCGGATCATATGCTTCCTCCACAATATATTTTTTTACGGAATCCCGGATATTCAATGTAATACCCAGCTGTCCGGCGCATCGCTTTACAAGAGAACGGCTCATCAGAGTAACGATTTTCTTCATATGTTCCTTGTTCAGCGCGTGGAATACAATGATCTCGTCAATACGGTTCAAAAATTCCGGTTTAAAAATATGGCGTACTTCTTCCATAACATTGGATTTCATGCGTGCATAATTTTCTTTTTCATCATCTACAGCGCCAAAACCGAGTTTTTTCGGTTCAATGATCGCCTGGGCACCTGCATTGGAAGTCATGATCAGAATTGTATTTTTATAATCGATCACCCGGCCCTGAGAATCCGTAATATGTCCGTCATCCAGTACCTGAAGCAGGATATTAAACACATCCGGATGGGCTTTTTCAATTTCATCAAACAAGATCACGGAATAGGGATTCCGGCGCACTTTTTCACTGAGCTGACCGCCTTCATCGTATCCTACATATCCTGGAGGCGATCCAATCAGTTTGGACACGCTGTGCTTTTCCATATATTCCGACATGTCGATACGGATCATGGACTGTTCACTGCCAAACACCGCTTCCGCCAGGGCTTTTGATATTTCCGTCTTCCCTACGCCGGTAGGTCCCAAAAACAAGAAGGAACCGATCGGTCTTTTTGGATCCTTCAGCCCTACTCTTCCTCTGCGCACCGCTTTGGATACTGCTTCAACCGCCTCATCCTGGGCGATCACACGCTTATGGAGCAGACTCTCCATCTTTCTCAGACGTTCGGATTCTTTTTCCGTAATCTTCTGTACCGGTATATGAGTCCAGTCAGAGACCACATCCGCGATCTCATTTTCTCCTACGGAAAGATTTTTCTTTTCAATATCTTTCCGGAATTTTTTCATCATATGATCATACTTTTTTTCACTTTCTTTCAGGTCTTCCCGAAGAACGGCTGCCTCCGCCATATTTCCACCTGCAATGGCGTCTTCCAGTGCTTCCCGCATTTCCGCCAGTACTTCTTTCTGTCTGTTCAGCGCCTCCGGCACCGCAAAGCCCCCCAAATGTACTTTGGAAGCCGCCTCGTCCACCAGGTCCAGCGCTTTGTCCGGCAAAAATCTGTCATTGATATACCGCTGAGCCAGGGAAGCCGCAGCCTCAATGCCCCCATCGGTAATCTTTACATGATGATGTTCTTCATACTTTTCCCGCAGGCCTTTTAATATTTCCACAGTCTCTTCTACTGTAGGTTCCGGCACATTGACCGCCTGAAATCTCCGTTCCAGAGCCGCGTCTTTCTCAATATATTTTCTGTATTCCTGAATGGTCGTGGCTCCGATCATCTGCAGAGAGCCTCTGGACAGAGCCGGTTTCATAATATTGGAGGCGTCAATGGCTCCTTCCGCCCCTCCTGCTCCAATGATAGTATGGAGTTCATCCACGAATAAAATGATGTTCCCCGCGTTTTCCACTTCCTGTATGGCGCCTTTGATCCGTTCTTCAAATTCGCCTCTGTACTTGGAACCGGCCACCATTGCGGACATATCCAGAGAAAGAAGCCGTTTGCCCCGCAGCATCTCCGGCACCAGATTGTCAGCGATCCGCTGAGCCAGTCCCTCCGCAATGGCTGTTTTTCCCACACCCGGTTCTCCGATCAGGCAGGGATTGTTTTTCGTTCTGCGGCTTAGGATCCGGACCATCCGCTGCAGCTGAGCTTCCCTTCCGATCAGCGGATCCAGCTTTCCTTCCGCGGCCATTTTAGTCATATCCCTGGCGTATTTGTCCAGAATCGGCGTAGATGTCAGATTCTGGCTCTTCCCGCTTCGCAGCGCCTTGCTTTCTTCTTTTGAATAGCTCTGTTCCTCTCCTATAGCAGCCAGAATATCCGTATAGATTTTGGCCGGATTGACTCCAAGAGCTGTCAGGATCCTGGACGCGGAAGATTCCTTGTCCTGAATCATCGCAAACAGCAGATGTTCCGTTCCAATACGGTCACTGTGAAAACGCTGGGCCGCTTCATCGGCCCGCTCCAGCATACGCTGTGTTTCCGGAGTTTTTTCTTCCGGGTCTTTTAATACAACAGATCGTCCGGGTATTACCAGTCCGTCGATCAGATCCATAACTTTCTTTTCCGTTACTGACAGGCCGAACAGGATCTGGGCGGCTACTCCGCTTTCCTCCTGCAAAAGCCCCGCCAGAACATGTTCTGTCCCAACATAACGCTGATCCAGGGCCGCGGCCGTCTTTGCAGCCAGTTTCATTGCTTTTTCTGCCTGTAATGTATATGGTCGTATCATATATGCCCTCCAGTTCTGTGAATTTTATTCAAAATAATATTCCTGAAAAATCTCATCTATCAACCCGTGTATCTCGTCTTTGCCTACATTTTTGCAGCAGGCTTTTGCAAGTACAAGACGCAGGTTGGCTTTTGTTTCTTCTAATGCCTGCATTTTATCAATATCAAAAGCAATCACGGCTCCTCTGCCTCTGTCCAGACGTATCAGTCCTTCCCTCTTCAGCACTCCGTATGCTTTATTTACCGTATGCATGTTGATTCCCACTTCTTCCGCCAGCTGTCTGACAGAAGGCAGAGAATCCCCCTCACTGTATTCTCCCTTGGCAATCCCGATAATGATCTGATTGCGAAGCTGGATATATAATGCTTCTTCACTGTCAAAATCAATCTTTAGGTACATTCTCTCACCTGCTCTTAACGTGTGTTATACCGATGATATAACAGTCTGTTCTCAATGTCAATGGATAACTTCACCTGATAAGTTCCTGTAAAACAAAGGACGGCACAGTCCTTCAGGGACTGCGCCGCTTTTTCTATGATTTTATAAAATCTTTATTTCAGATCCAGAAATTCCAGATCATCATCCCAATCGTCATCGGTATCCTCATCCGGTTTGGATCCTTTTTTCTGATCTTTCTTTTTGTGGGGAGCTTTTTTCTCCACAGGAGGCTCATCCAGCACTGCGTCCGGATCTTCGCTGTCATCTTCCTCATCCAGCCAGTCGTATTCCTCTCCATCCAGCACCAGCACGTTTTCATCTGTGTCCTCACTGTCATCTTCCTGGGAGGAATCTTCCTGCATATCATCTTCCATATCGTCTTCAAAAGTTTCCTCTTCCTCTTCTTCATCCATAAAATGACGATAACGGCGTTTCTCTCTTCTGCGCTCCGCCCGGGTCATAAACTCTTCCTCTTCCTGCTCCTCTTCCTCCGGTTCTTCTTCCGGCAGTTTTTTCTTCAACCGGCGGCACCTTACGCCGAATGTGATCGCAAGGATCAAAAGAATCAGGAACACGATTCCCGCTCCCAGAACGATCATTTTCTCCAGGCTGCTTTCTTCCTGTGACTGCCGTGTTTCCTGGCTATCGCCGCTGATATCCTTACTCAGATCTGTGGCAGACCGGATAAAGGTCTTTTCCACATTGTCATAAAGATACCATCCGAAAGTGCCGTCATCTGACATTGCGTACAGGTAATAATATTCCTCCGGCACAGCGTCTGTTTTCATTGTGTTTTCATCCTGGGCATACTGGTATGCGCTGATACCATTTTCCTCATCAACCGCAAAAATCGTTTTCTCATAATCCTCTGAAACTGTTTCACTTTGAGGCGGAAGGGCAAGGATGATAGAAGCGTCTCCCGCTGTGAGCCAGATAAAGGAAAGCACACAGTTGCGCTCCGTATCCAGAATATAAAATTCTCCTCCATCTTCTCCGGTAAGGTACAGCAAAAACATTTCTCCATGTTCTGCTTTCACGGCGTTGACGTCCTGTCCGTTATAAGTGATCTGTACTTTTTCAAAGCCTTCCGGTATCTCAGAATCCGAAAAATCGCCGGATATTTTCAGAGATTCCCCTCTGACCAGAAAGGTATCGTCACCGTCTGCCAGATAGCCGTCTCCGGATATTTTCGACACATCCGCAGAGGTATCCGCTCCGCTCTGGGTTTTCTCATCAGAACTGCTGCTGGCATCCTTGCTTTCTTTGCTGTCTCCAGTATTTTTGTCCTGCTTCTGGGTATCGCTGTCTGTCTGACTGTCCCCGTTATCCTGCTCCTTTGTTGGTTCAGAGGCATTCCCGTCATTTTCTCCGCCATTATCACCTGACGGGTTTGACTCAGACATCAGATCCGCCCGAACCCATCCTCTGTGCGTCGCTCCGTTCACGGTATATTCCACCTGATTCCAGGTACGGCCGTCCGATCCGTTAGCTGAATCCAGCACTGTGACTTCCACGCCTGCGTTCAGTCCTTCTATTACGTTTCCGGTTTCCGGCGCGTCTCTCACAACAATATTGTCGTATTGTATGTACGCAGCCTGACTTACAAATCCGCTGCCCGCAGCGCCTGCTGACAAGGCAACTGCTGCAGCCAGGGTATATGTTATTATCTGTTTTTTCAAACGGCCTGTTCTTTTCATGCAATCCTCCCGTCCTTATCTCTTACTCCCGTATTTTTCTACAATATATTGTATTTTTATCGCTTTGCGACTACTAGTTACATTATAGTGTGGCACCTTGTCAATTGTCAACCGCTGCAGGCCAGAAAGGATTGCCGTCAGGGAAAATATTATCGTTTCAAAATAAACCATCCGCTGATGCATCCCGTAAGAATAAAAAAGGCGCTTACCACTGCCAGCGGATTCCACATGGTGATATCTGAATTTGTCACCAGAGCCGCCAATGCGATCAGTCCCACTGCCGCCGCCATGGCCATGATTGTATAAACGATCAATGTACTCAGATCCAAAAAATCCGTATGTGCTTTTTTCTTCATCCTCATCAGTCCTCCATTCCCTTTTTGCTGTGTTTTTTGATAAACATAGTCTGCCAGAATGTAAGTACTATAAAACGGACTTTTCAAATTCCTGCCAGATCAAAAAGAGGGATAAAGCTTTCTTTCGCAGTCTCTCCCTCCTGTACAAATCCCTGTTCCAGCCCTAGTTCAAGGGCGTATCCGATTACTCTTTCATATTCTCTTTTCGTAACTTTTCTGCCCAGTTCCTCAAAACGGTCCGCCACCCCCGGCATAGGCGTATACTGATTCATAATACTGATATAGATCCGGTCTTTATATGTTTCCAGGAGATATCGGATAATGGATTTGGCTTCCCCCACATGTCCCGGCAGGATCAGATGGCGCGCCAGCACTCCTTTTCTCATGATTCCTCTGTCATCAAAAACCGGCCCATTTGTCTGGCGTATCATTTCCTCGATAGCCTCTTTTGCAATATCCGGATAATCCGCTGCTCCGGCATATTTTTCCGCTGTTTCCCTCTTCCAGTATTTGAAATCCGGCATGTAGATATCTACCAGACCTTCCAGATACTTCAAAGTATCCGCTTTCTCATACCCGGAGGTATTATAAACGACTGGAATCTGCAGACCTCTGGCTTTTGCTTTTTCCAGAGACTCAGCTATCTGAAAGATAAAGTGTCCCCCTGTGACCAGATTGATATTATTTGCTTTCTGCTCCTGAAGCTTCAGGAAAATCTCCGCCAGCCAATCCTCCGAGATCTTTTTCCCAACGCTTCCTTCTGCAATGGTCCTGTTCTGACAAAACACGCACCCCAGACTGCATCCGGAGAAAAATACGGTTCCGGATCCCTCTTTCCCGGATATACAGGGTTCTTCCCAATAATGAAGAGCTGCCCGGGCCGCTGTTATCCTGTCCGTCTGTCCGCAGACTCCTGTGCGACCCCCGGCGCGGTCCGCCCCGCAGGCTCTGGGACAAAGGATGCAGTGATGCATCTGCCGGTTCTTTTCTTTTTCAAGATCTGTACGCGCTGTCATTGTTTTCCTTTTCTTCCCGGACAATTTCCAGAAATTTCCTCACTTCCGCCCAGGCTTTTTTGGATTCCGGAAGCAAAAGCATAGCCATCTGGAACACATGGAACATTTCCTCATAGATACTGAGACGCACTTTCACACCCTGTTCCTTCGCTTTCCGGGCCACAGATACAGAATCGCTGAGCAGCATCTCGTAACTTCCCACCTGGATCAGCATAGGCGGGAAGCCTTTAAAACTTCCGAAAAGAGGTGAAATAAACGGATTGGTCACATCCTCATGCTGAACATAGTCTTTGTTGTAGATCAGACTGTCCCTTGTATTCCCAAAAAGGGGATCCTTTTCGTAATTTTCCACATACGATTCCCCGGAAGCAGTCAGGTCAGTCCAGGGAGACATGGCGATAAGCCCTCCCGGCAGCGGCCGGTTCTGCTTTTTCAGATACATGCACAGGCACATAGCCAGTCCTCCTCCGGCGGAATCACCTCCGAGGACGATTTCCTTTTCCTGCCATCCCTGGGCAAGCAGCCAGTTATACGCGGTAATGGCGTCTTCCAGCGCCGCCGGATAAGGATGTTCCGGAGCCACCCGGTAGTCCACAGTCAGGACAGGTATTCCCTTACCCAGTTCGCTGTACAGCCCGGCAAAACTCCGGTAGGCGTTGCGCATGGCGCCGATATATCCGCCTCCGTGAAGCTGCAGCACAATCTGGTTATTATTGGGATGTTCCGCTTCCAGAAGTTCCGCCTGGCAGTTTTTCATATGGATCACTTTCATGGTATAATGCTCCGGACATTTCCAGGGAGGCTCCACCAGTTTCTTTCTCAGTTCTCCGCTTTTTATTTTTCTTCCGATAAGATTATCCGATGTAAAACGGGCGATCAGTTCCCGGACTATCCGCCCACGGATACTTACATCATTTTCTGTTATCATCTTATTTTCCTCCAGCAGAAATGATTCGCACTTTTAGACATGGAATCTGCGCTTTAATTCGGCTGCCGCCCGCCTTCTTCCAATGACAACGGTTCCCGCCAGTATGCACAGAGCCGCCCCGAAACACCCGAAAGCCCCATAGGGCGTCCCTGCGATCCCGGCCTGATACAGGGCCGGCGGGATCAGGCTCAGAACAAGGATCAGAATCTCTACCGGGATATAACTCTGCCAATTCCTTCCGTTTGCAAGCATCAATATGACCACTGCAATATCCAGCAGCACGAGAGCTCCCGGAAGCACATACGCCAGGGACCATTTCTGAAATCCCAGCACTCCGTCGATCACCACGATCAGCCCGATCCCGACGAGAGTCTGCAGAAGCATACGCAGGCGGTATCCTGTTTTATGCAGCAGGCTGATAAAAAGCGTCATATAGCCGTACAGCAGTGCCGCTCCCACAATAATATCCCAGCGGACCTCCGCCTGGGTCTTCCTGTTCAAAAATCCCAGCAGGGCATATGCGGCCACAGCGCCAATAAAATAAACGGAAAGGGTATTTCTCATTTTTTCTTTCTTTTTCCCGATAGCAGGATATTTCAAACGCTCCTCTTTGTTTTCTCCCGCCTCCAGGGCGCACCGGCACAGAGGGCAGATTCCCATTCCATCCGACACTTCTATTTTGCATTTCAGACATTTACTCATAATAAACTCCATTTGTTTCTATCCTGACCGGTATTCCCTGAGAAGCCAGGAACCGGAAAAATCCTCTCTGTACTCCCGTATCTTTCAGGACTGAGGAAAAAGTAAATACAAGGGTATCCCGGTAAGAGCACACGCACCCTTTCAGGTCCTGTCCTTTGGACCGGGACAAAAAGGCGTAAAACTGTTCAATATATCCTTCGTATTCCTTTTGCACCCGGATATTTCCCAGATTTGTCACCGTAGTGGTGTTTGCCTTTGCTGCCCCTTCATATACATATCTGATGGCCGGTTTTTTCAGCCACAACGGCACCGCCCGCAGTATCAGATTTTTTTCATTTGATACATTGTAGGAAATCACATCTTCCAGATGTTCTCTGGTCAGCTGCTGCCGCAGACTTGTCTTCACACTTTCCAGCACTTCCTCAAAACTGCAGTTTTCTTTTTTGGAATAAAAAACCGCCGTAACCACCGCGAAAAAATTTTTTGTTGTAACAGAATCAAAAAACGGACGCAGGTTCACAGGCACGCAGGAAGTCACAGGCTCTTTCGCCGGCTTTCCCAAAAGGGATTCCCTGTAGATTCCCCAAAACAGCGCCGCCACCAGATATTCGTTTATACTGGCTCCATAGGCTGAGGCCTGCTTTTTCAAAGCTGATACCGGCATATATCCGTGGATCAGTCCCATCTTCCCTTTCTCAAAGGACGGCCCTGTAAGCAGCCAGGCCCGTTCCGTTTTATAGTTGCTGCCCGACGAGGATCTTTTATAATTTTTCAGGAAACTGTCTTCTGTATTCAGAGAAGTTTCCTCAGAAAGACCTTCCGGCATTTTTTCAGCCAGTTCCCGATGGGCAAGCCTCAGATATCGGTAAGTCAGTTCCCGCAGGAAATTCACCGCTCCCATTCCGTCTGTAAGCACATGAAAAACTTCCAGATTGATCCTGTTTTGATAATAAGAGACCCGAAACAGATAACTTCGGTTTGTATTCGGTTCAATATACTGGCAGGGATAAGTATGTTCCTCAGTGACTTTCGGCGCCTTTTTTCCGTTTTCTTCGAAATAATACCAGAACATTCCCTGACGGAGCCTGGAATTAAAAACCGGGAAGAGGGGCAAAACTGCATCCAGAGCCTCCTGAAGCAGTTCTCTTTTAATCTCTTCTTTCAGCACCACGCAGATACGATAAACATTGCTCATCCCTTCTCCCGCGATCACCGGGAATAAATGCGCGGTATTGTCCAGCTTATCCCATTTGATTTCTTTTGTTCTAATTTTCTTTTTCCTTTTTTCAGCCATATTTCACCTGTTTTTATGTTCCGGCCTGCTGTCGGATATCCAAAAGGCTACGCGTACTTTCGGATTTTCACCCGGACGCGTCCCTTTTTGGTCTCCTGCATCACTCCGTCATATATAAATTTTCCGAAGCCCCGGACCGATACGATATCCTCTTCTTTCAGCAGACCGCTGTTATTTTCATATTGTCTTCCATTTACAAAGATCTTTTTGGCCCGAAACAGAGCCAGGCTCTGATTTCTGGACATCTGCCACGCTTTTGCCACAATGCTGTCGCACCGGCAGGAGTTTACGATCAGCTCCTGGGTAAGAAAGACAGGCATGGTCTCCGGCGGCATATCTTTGGTTACCGTGCAGTATACGGAAGTATGACGGATCTTGTCAAGGTTCTCTGCAACATATTCCGCCATCTTGTCTGTGCAGATAATATATGCGGCCTCTTCCCGCAAAATAATATCTCCCAGCACAGAGCGTTCGATCCCCAGGTGCATCAAAGCCCCCAGATAATCTCTGTGGGTGAGATTTTCCGCGAATTTCTTCATCAGCGGTTTTACCGTAATGCAGCTGACCGGATAATCCTCCTCATATCCCAGCTGATCCATGGAACCGAACCGTATCATTTTTCGTTCGCATCCCACCGGTCCTCCCCACAGATCGTGATCCACATAAGACAGTTCCTGTTCCATCTCATGAAACACCGTCTGTTCGCTGAGAGACAAAAATCCTGTAAACAAATACTGATTTGTCTCATAACACCTCCTGGCCAGATCTTCTATTTTTCTTTTCAGCAGAATTTCTTCTTCCTGCATTCTGTCTTGATCCCTTCCTTTTTCTTAAAAACGCCGTCCGCATTTTGGACAGTATTCATAGTCCTCTGTTGTGGTAAAGCCGCAAAAACCGCACTGTTTCACAGAACCCTGCCCAGCGCCCAGGGGCTGAAGATCCCGGTCGCTCAGCACTACGTTTTCTCCTCTGGCGATCCGCTTTCCCACTTCTCTGTCCAGGCGATACAGAGCATTGCAGCAGGTCGTCCGTACAAAATACTGTCTGTTCCAGCGAAAGACCGGAATAAAAAACAAAGTGAGCACCGTATATGTCATAAACACTTCGTATCTGCCGTATCCCCCGCAATTTCCGCACAAAATTGTCTGGTTAAAATCAAGCTGCTTCTGTCCGTCCGTGATTCCCATGATAAAAAACATGATCCGCTCCTGTCTGTTCCCTCGGATATCAAAAGACGCCGACAGCTGATCTTTATGCTGCCCGCGCCTTTTTATCCGTTTTTTATAACTGAGTTACAATAAAAATATCATAGATTGCCTTAATAGCAGTTTCAAAATCTTCATTTTTCACGCCGATAATGATGTTCAGCTCGCTGGATCCCTGATCGATCATCTTACAATTGATATGGGCATGAGCAAGGGCCGAAAAGATCCTGCCCGCTGTTCCTCTGGCTTCGATCATACTCCGTCCCACTACTGCGATCAGCGCCAGATCTGTCTGGATTTCCACATTGTCCGGCTCTACCGCGCGCTGGATCCCGGACAGCACGATCTGTTCATGCTCCTGAAACTCATCCTGATGTACAAAGATACACATCGTATCAATACCGGAGGGCATATGCTCAATGGAAATGCCGTTTTCTTCAAAGACCTGAAGCACTTTCCGGCAGAAACCGATCTGGGAGTTCATCATGTCCTTGTCAATGGTCACCGCTACAAATCCTTTTTTTCCGGCAATACCTGTAATGGTAAATTTGGATTTTTTGCTTGTGGTAGATACGATCATAGTTCCTTTGTCTTCCGGATGATTGGTATTGCGGATATTGATAGGAATTCCCGCTTTCCGTACTGGGAAGATCGCTTCTTCGTGGAGTACGGAGGCTCCCATATAGGAAAGCTCTCTCAGTTCACGATAAGTGATCAGGTCTACCGGTTCCGGATTTTCCACAATCCTTGGATCTGTTACAAGGAATCCGGATACATCCGTCCAGTTTTCATATAAATCCGCTTTCATGGCTCTTGCCACAATGGATCCGGTAATATCAGACCCGCCCCGGGAAAATGTTTTTACCGTGCCGTTGGCACAGGCGCCGTAAAATCCCGGAATCACTCCGTTTTCACAGGAAGCCAGCTTCTTGGCCATTAATTTGTTTGTCAGCTCCGGATCAAAGCTTCCGTCCGCATCAAACCGGATCACTTCCGCCGCGTCAATAAACTCATATCCCAGATACGCAGCCATGATCTTGCCGTTCAGATATTCTCCTCTGGATGCCGCGTAATCCCGTCCCGCTTTTTCTTTGAAATTTTCTTCGATCACGGAAAAATCTTCCACCAGAGAAAAATCCAGCTTCAATCCCGTAATGATCTCGTCGTACCGTTCTTTGATAGCTGCCAGCTGATCTGAAAAATCTTCGCCTGCTTCCGCCATATCATAACACCGGTACAGCATATCCGTTACTTTTGTATCTCCGTCAAAACGTTTTCCCGGTGCGGAAGGCACTACAAAACGTCTGTCCTTGTCCGCCCGGATGATATTTCCTACTTTTTCAAACTGTTCGGCACTGGCAAGAGAACTGCCGCCGAATTTAACTACTTTTTTCATTCTCTCATCCACCTTTTTTATCATTGCGCTAACGCTGATTATAATAAGAAATGCCGCATAAAACAACACTTTTTTATATTTTTATGAATATTTGTTGTCCAGTCCCAGATGCCGCAGAGCCATTTCCCCCGCCTGGACGATCAGAGAAAATTTCTCCTGCATCCCTGTATTGTCCGGCAGATTGTAAATGATCTTATAAACATCCGTAAGCAGTTTTCGCTCGATCTTTTCTTTTTTCATCTTGCCCAGTCCGAAAATTACGGCGCTGTACTGCTTGTCTTCCATACTGATGACCGCAAAAACAAGAAAGAGGTGCTTGATCTCTTCCAGAAGCAGTTCCTTTGTATAATGAGCCTCCTGATCCACGCCCAGCATCGTCAGCACGCCGGAAATTTCCTTTTCCGCCCTTTTTCGCAGAAACGGCCGGCTGCTTTCCTCAGAAAGCATCAGCAGCTGCATCAGAGCCGCCATAAAGCAGTCTTTGTATTTTTCTTCCTTTTTCCCGCTTCTTTTCAGGGGCACATATCTGTGGTCCCAAAGTTCCATCCGAAGGAGATTATCTTCTCCTTCATCCCCTTCACGGATCCGTTCTTCCAGAAGCTGTCTGCGCTTTCCCGGATCAATTTCCATGTAGTAGCTTTTGGGCCACTCATAAGGATTTTTTTCTTCTTTCATTTCTTCCTGTTTTTTTTCTTCTTTTATTAACATAGCATTCTCCTGCATGAATTTTCCAAATATCTGCAAATTACGGTTTCATTGTATCCAAAAAAGCTTTTCAACGCAAGCCTGCAGCTTCTTTCTTAATCTCTGTTTCCACGCCCGGTTCCTGTCAGATCTCTCTTGTCTGTACATTCAGCCATTCCCGTTCTTCCTCTGTAAGATATGGACTGAGGATTTCCCGGACTTTTTTGTGATATTCATTGAGATATCCCCGTTCCGTAAGGCTCATTTCCTCCGGCAGGATTCCTTCCAGGTCAATAGGGGCGTATGTAATATTTTCAAATTCCATAAACTGCCCGTATTCGTTCTTTTTCCATTTTTTGCAGATCAGCTCATTTTCGATCCGGATCCCGTATCTGCCTTCCACATATACCCCCGGTTCGTCTGTTGTGACCATACCTTCTTCCAGGATTCCGTCCTCTCCCTGCGACTGCAGGAATTTCCACCGGAAACTGTTGGGGCCCTCATGGACATTGAGCAGATAGCCGTTTCCGTGACCGGTGCCGCACCGATAGTCAATCCCTTGCTGCCACAAAGGTCCTCTTGCCAGGATATCAAGATTTTCTCCCCGGCATCCGTGGAGGAATTTTGCATTCGCCAGATTCAGATTGGCCCT
>CAKNLF010000062.1 GCA_930989305.1 uncultured Roseburia sp.
CCGGTCCAGATTACAGGACACAGCCACTTCCTCCAGACTGAAATCCGGACGGGCGTAATGCTGTTCAATATAGGAGACCGCCTGGCGGATGTACAGATCCCGGCGGCCCGGCTGTACGGACAAAGCCCTCCGGCTGGAGGATTGGATCATGTGATCCAAAAACAGATACAGATGTCCAAGCAGGGCGGCGAAAGCACTGGGATCTGCCTGGACGATCTGCCGCAACTCCGCCAGCAGCCGGCCGGGTCCTTTCGGATCCGCGCTCTGGTAGATGGGGACATCGGCGGTGATCCCGGCGGCCCGGATCAGGGAGGCTGCCTTTAAACCGTCAAATTCCACCCAGATATATTGCCAGGGGGCTTTGGCGTTGGCTGTGTAGGTATGGATCACGCCGGGAAAGATCATAAACCCTTCTCCCTGGCCAAGGGACCAGGTGCAGGCTTCGCCTCTGGCATTTTGTGTGTGAAAAATTCCCTCTCCGGATATGATATAGTGAAAGAGAAAGTGATTTCTGGCAACCGGTCCGTAGGAATAGCAGGGGGGACATTGTTCCTGGCCGCACTGGTAGAGATTCAGATCCAAAAACTGATCGCCCGGCAGAAGATGAAAAAGATTATCGTGCATGGAAACCTCCTTATATATCAATATGCTGACTGAATTTGCAAAATAGGAATAAATACAGAATTATGATATATTAAAAAACATAGGTACTATTTACTATATTGTATCTAAGCGGATATAATGTGTAAAGAAAGAATTCACATATTGATATATTAAAAATCGCAGCAACAGGGAGGAGCGCTTATGTCCATTCAGTATTCTGACACAAGGCAGGTTTTTACCCTGCATACGGAACGCACCACATATCAGATGAAGATCGGAAGCTACGGATATCTGATGCATTTATATTACGGAGAAAAGATCGAAGACGAGGATACGGATTATCTGATCACTTATTATGACCGGGGATTTTCTCCAAACCCCAACGAAGCGGGCAATGACCGTACTTTTTCGCTGGATGCTATTCCCCAGGAATATTCCAGCTGCGGGGTAGGAGATTACCGGATCAGCAGCATGGAAGTGAGAAACGGCGACGGCAGCAGGATTTTTTCCGGGAAATACGCGGGACACAGGATTTACAAAGGCAAATATACTCTGGAAGGCCTGCCTCATATCTGGGAAAATGACGGCGATACGGTAGATACGCTGGAAATTGATCTGAAGGATATGGTATCCGGCGTTAAGGTTACCCTTTTATACAGCGTATTTGAGGAAAAAGATGTGATCGCCCGAAGCGTCAAAGTGACCAATGAAGGACAGGAGGAAGTAAAACTGAACCGGGTCATGTCCATGAATCTGGATTTTACGGAATCCGATTTTGATTTC
This sequence comes from uncultured Roseburia sp., assembly GCA_930989305.1. Taxonomy (GTDB): domain Bacteria; phylum Bacillota; class Clostridia; order Lachnospirales; family Lachnospiraceae; genus Brotonthovivens; species Brotonthovivens avistercoris. Next base: position 1,387 of record CAKNLF010000062.1, read on the forward strand.
ATTCATTTTGACGGCAGACATACGATGGAACGGGAAATTCACAGATGCCCTCTGAATTTCGGCATCCAGAGCGTGGGAAGCTGCAGGGGGACTTCCAGCCATCAGCATAATCCTTTTACAATCCTTTGTAAAAAGAATGCCCAGGAAGATTATGGGGAATGTTACGGATTTTCTTTTGTATACAGCGGAAATTTTATCTGCGAGGTGGAAAAAGACCAGTATGACCAGACAAGAGTGGCTATGGGGATCCATCCCCAGCAGTTTCGGTGGATGCTGTCTCCGGGAGAGACCTTTACGGTGCCGGAGACGGTTATGGCCTATTCTGATCAGGGGCTGACGGGGCTGAGCCATATTTATCATGATATTTTCCGGGATAACCTTTGCAGAAGCAAATTTGTCCATCAGCCCAGACCGGTGCTGATCAACAGCTGGGAAGCCGTATACTTTGATTTTAATCACGCGAAACTAATGGAGATCGCCAAAGCGGCGAAGGACCTGGGTGTGGATCTGTTCGTGCTGGATGACGGCTGGTTCGGAAACCGGAACAATGACTCGGTTTCTCTCGGAGACTGGACGGAAAACAAGGAGAAGCTGCCCCGGGGACTGGCGGGACTGGCGGAAGATCTGAAGAAGGAAGGTCTAAAGTTCGGACTGTGGCTGGAGCCGGAAATGATCTCGGAAAACAGCCGTCTCTATGAAGAACATCCGGACTGGTGTCTCCATGTGCCGGGACGGCCGGTAACCAGAGGGCGTTATCAGCTTGTACTGGATCTGTCCAGAAAAGATGTATGCGATTATATTGTCAAATTTATAGAAGATATACTGGGAAGAGCGGATATCTCTTATATTAAATGGGATATGAACCGAAGCATATCCGATGTATGGTCTTCCGCGGCGGACAGCGAGCATCAGGGAGAGACCGGGCATAAGTATGTGCTGGGACTTTACGATATATTGGAACGGGTAACTTCCGCGTTTCCGGATGTGCTGTTTGAAGGATGCAGCGGCGGAGGCGGCAGATTCGATCCGGGTATGCTCTATTATCATCCCCAGATCTGGTGCAGTGATAATACGGACGCTTTAAACAGACTGAAGATACAGTATGGCACTTCTTTCGGATATCCCATATCCACAATGGGTTCTCATGTTTCCGTATGTCCCAATCACCAGACCGGACGGGTGGTGCCTTTCAAGACAAGAGGCGTGGTTGCTATGAGCGGAACATACGGCTATGAGCTGGATATTTCCAAAATGACGCCGGAAGAAAGAAAAGAATGCCGGAAGATGACTGAGGATTACAGAAAATACCAGAAACTGATCTTTGAAGGAGACTATTACAGACTGAGCAATCCTCATAACTGTCACGGCATAGTTGCCTGGGCTTTTGTATCCAAAGACAAACAGGAAGCGCTGGTAAACATTGTTTTAACAGACAAAGAGGCTAATGACGCCCAGCGTTATGTGAAAATAAGGGGACTGGACAGCGACGCGTATTATTATGTGGAAGGCAATGACAGGATGATGTCCGGTCAGCTGCTGCGCCGGGTGGGAATACCGGTGCCGGGTTCCATGAAGGAGTACGAAGCGCTGCAGTTTAAACTGGTACGCCAGTAAAATCCTGTGCGAGGGGGATAAAGAATGACAATCAAAGAGATCGCGGACCTGCTGGGGGTAAGCCCTACTACAGTGTCCAATGTCATACATGGCCATGCGGGAAAAATGTCAGAAGACACCAGAAAGCGTATTGAAGAGGCGCTGGTCAAATACCACTACGTACATACCGGACGCGGCGGCACAGAGGAGACCAGAGAACTTAATATGGTGCTGGCGGTCTTTTTTCTGGGGGAAAAGCAGCATATCCTGACAGATCCTTTCTGCGGGAGACTGCTGGAGTCCATTCAAAAGGAACTTTGGAAATACGGATTCCATACAGTATGCGAGCTGCCGGAAAAGGAAGAAGAGATCATCGGAGAGCTGAATGCCAGAAATGTGGCGGGAGCCATTATCCTGGGCTATGAGCTGGATAAATGCGAAAGTCTCGCCAGACGGGTGATGAAACCGGTGGTGTTTGTGGACAGCGGCGAGGGCGACTATGACAATATCGGATTGGACGACTACGGCGGCGCTTATGAAATGACTTCTTATATGATCCGCCAGTGTCATAAAAAGATCATGTTTTTTACAGAATATCTGGGACTTACTTCTCACAGCGACCAGGAGCGTCTGAGAGGATTCCGGCAGGCGCTGGAGGATCACGGCATCCGGTATGAGCCGGAAGATATGATCTATCTGCCGGGAGACCGGTATCTGCGCCACGAGCTGCTGCGGCAGTTTGCCAGAAACAAAGCGGGAAAGATTTATACCGCGGGCTTTTTTTCCAGCGACCTGCTGGCCAATGAAGCCATCAGCGTATTTTTCTCCCAGGGAGTGCTGGTGCCGGAACATTTTTCTGTAGGCGGATTTGATGACAACATATACGCCAGATTGTCCCGGCCTATGCTGACGACCATACGCCAGGATCCTGAGGAAAAAGGAATCCGGGCAGTGCGGCTTCTTATGAAGCGGATCAAAGGGGAGCCTGTCCGGACCGGACATCTGCAGCTTCCTACGGAGCTGATCGTGAGAGAAAGCATAAAAAATATAGGAAGATAAAAACCGATCATGAAAAAAGAGTTTTTGCGGGAAGATTTTACTTTCTTTTTGCGGAAACTCTTTTTTGTTAAAAGAAAAAACAGACTTTCCCATATGAATTTACAGAATATGAACGAGAATTATACATGTTGCATAAAAACGAAGGAATGGAGTTATAAATATTGTCAGTGATACACAAAACCAATTGTAAAACCTTACGTAACTAAATACTATGTAAAATATAAAGGACTTTGTAATGGGAAAATCTGGCCTTCTATCCGGGAAATGCACAGGTCAGAGACGGGAAAGGAGAATTATGAAAAAGAATATGAAGTGGTGGCAGAAAGCCGTTTTGTATCAGATATATCCCAGAAGCTTCTGTGACAGCAACGGGGACGGGATCGGAGATATTCCCGGGATCATCAGCAAGCTGGATTATCTGGAAAAACTGGGGATTGATGGGATATGGCTTTCACCGGTATATCAGTCTCCTCAGGATGACAACGGATATGATATATCGGATTATCAGGCCATTGATCCTATGTTCGGTACCATGGAAGATATGGAAAAGCTGATCCGGGAAGCAAAAAAGCGGGGGATCCGTATCATAATGGATCTTGTTTTAAATCATACTTCCGATGAGCACCGCTGGTTCGCGGAGGCAAAAAAAGGCCGTGACAATCCGTGGCATGATTATTATGTGTGGAGAGACGGGGAAGAAGGCGTGCTGCCGAATGATCTGAAATCCGCCTTTGGGGGTCCGGCATGGGAATGGGTTCCGGAATGCGGACAGTATTATCTGCATCAGTTTTCTGTGAAACAGCCGGATCTGAACTGGGAAAATCCAAAAGTCAGAAAAGAACTGTACCAGATGATCAACTGGTGGAGAGACAAAGGCGTAGGCGGCTTTCGGCTGGATGTGATTGATCTGATCGGGAAACAGCCCGATGACAAGATCATGGCCAACGGAAAGATGCTCCATTCTTACATAAAAGAAATGAGCAGGGAAGCGTTTCAGGGAGACTGTCTGGTGACTGTAGGAGAAACATGGAGCGCTGATGTGAAAGACGCTCTGCTGTACAGTAATCCGGATGGTTCCGAGCTGTCTATGGTATTTCAGTTTGCCCATTGTATACTGGACCAGCAGCCTGGAAAGGAAAAATGGGATCTGGCGCCGCTGTCTTTGGTGGAACTGAAAAAGGTATTTGAAAAATGGCAGACCGGACTTTATCAAAAGGGATGGAACAGTCTGTTCTGGGACAACCACGATCTGCCCAGGGCGGTATCCCGCTACGGAGACGACGGCATGTACCGGGAGCTTTCCGCGAAAATGCTGGGGACAATCCTCCACGGCATGCAGGGCACGCCATTTATTTATCAGGGAGAAGAACTGGGCATGACAAATGTTCAGTTTGATATTTCCGAATACAGAGATATTGAGACGCTGAATATGTATAAAGAACGCATGGAAGCAGGATATTCCAAAGAAGAGATCATGCAGTCCATTTACAGGAAGAGCCGGGATAACGCCAGAACCCCCATGCAGTGGAGCGAAGGGCCTTACGCGGGATTCTCATCTGTGCAGCCATGGATCCGCTGCAATCCCAACTATTGTATGATCAATGCCAGTGAACAGGATGTAAATCAGGATTCTGTATTCCATTATTACAGAAAACTGATCCGCCTTCGAAAAGAATATGATGTTTTTGCAGACGGGAAATTTGAATTGCTGCTTAAGGAGGATCCACATGTGTTTGCGTACACCAGAGAAAATGAGACCGAAAAAATGCTGGTCATTGGAAATTTTTCTGGTGAAGAACAAAAGTTTACTCTTCCGGAGGACTGGGCCGATGGCTGTCAGCTGATCGGAAATTACATCACTCAGATGCAGCCGGGCAGATTAAGAGCCTGGGAGACCGGAATGATAATAAAAAAGAAGGGGGAGATTGAATGATAAGGGGAAAGAAAATGATCGCGATAGCGATGACCGCAGTACTGGCTTCCGGCCTGGCAGCCGTGGCGGGCTGTGGTTCCTCGAATCCGGAAGCGGAAGGAAAAACCGTAATACGTATGCTGCAGTACAAACCGGAAGCAGCGGACATTTTTGCGGAGCTTGCGGAAAAATTTAATGAAACTCATGACGACATTTACCTTCAGGTGGATTCACCAAATGACGCCATGACGATCCTGAAAACCCAGCTTACAAAGGAGGATTATCCGGATATTATCGGTATCGGAGGAGATATCAACTATTCTTATTTCCTGGATTCAGATCTGCTGATGGATATTTCCGATTTTGACGGTCTGGATGAAGTGAAGGAAGTATATCAGGATATTGCCAAGGATCTTGAATTTGTTCCGGAAGACGGAACATACGCAATGCCTTATATGGCCAATGCGGCAGGTGTTCTTTACAACAAAGATATGTTTGAAGAACATAACTGGGAAATCCCGAAAACCTGGGATGAATTTACCGCTCTGTGTGAAGAAATACAGGATGAGGGCGTAACGCCCCTTGTATTCGGATACCGGGATATCTGGACCTGTCTGGCGCCGTGGAACGCGCTGGCTGTTGACCTTGCCCCTGTTGATGTATGCGCCCAGGTAAACGCGGGAAATACTACGTTCGCGGATAATTACAGAGAGGTGGCGGAAAAACAGAAACAGCTTCTGAACTATACGGACAACAATGCGTTCGCTTACAACTACAATGACGCCTGCACCGCTTTCGCCAGAGGAGAGGCTGCCATGTATACCATCGGAAGCTACGCTATTCCACAGATCCAGTCAGTAAATCCGGATATCAACATTGATTCTTTTGTAATGCCGGGAAGCAATGATCCGGATAAAAATTATCTGAACTCCGGAAACGATCTGCAGTTTTCCGTTATGGCTGCCTGTGAAAACAAAGACGCCGCTTACGAAGTGCTCCGTTTCTTTAATGAAGACGAAAACGTACAGATGTATGTGGACGATCAGAGCGCGGTACCCTGTAAAGAAGGAGACTTTACCCTTCCTTCCACACTGGATGGCATGAAGGAATATATTGAAAATAATAAAGTAAGGGATTTCCAGGATCATCATTATCCCAGCGAGATGGCTGCGGACGCTATGATCCAGACGTTCCTTGGGGATAACAGCGCGGACAGCGTAGATACATTCCTGGCGCGGTTTGATAAAGAATGGCCCCGTTATAACAGAGACATCATCCGTGAGGTTCAGGAATATTATGCGGATCATCCGCAAGAAGGGGGAGAATAAAACATGTACAAAAATGAAAGGAAGCGGACGTTTTTGATTATTACACTGGTGATCGTGGCGATCTTTTTCTGCTTTAATACACTGCCGCTGATCCAGGGTGTAATTTACAGTTTTACCAACTACAGAGGGTACGGCACCTTTGACTGGGTAGGTCTGAGAAACTATATCGATCTGTTCCGTGACAGCAGGGTAGGACATTCCTATCTGTTTACATTTAAATACGCCATTGTTTGTACGATCATTACAAACGTGATCAGTCTGATCCTGGCCCTTGGCCTGAACAGCAAGATCAGAGGCAAAAGCGCCCTGCGGGGAATTTACTTTATCCCCAACGTACTGGGCGGCCTGGTAATCGGTTATATTTTTAGCTTTATCTTTACTTATATCCTTCCGGTTATCGGACAGACTCTGGGCATTGAAGTTTTAAGCAGCAGTATTCTTGCCAATACAAAGCTGGCATGGCTTGGTATCGTAGTAGTAGGCGCATGGCAGGCCATCGCCATGAATACGATCATTTACATTTCCGGCCTGCAGACAGTTCCGGAAGATGTATACGAAGCGGGAGCCCTGGACGGAGCTACCGGATGGCAGAAATTCAGACACCTGACCTTCCCTCTGATCATTCCGTTCTTCTCCATTAATCTGGTTTTGTGCATGAAAAACTTCCTGATGGTATTTGATCAGATCATGTCAATGACAAAGGGAGGTCCTTCTCAGAGTACAGAATCTATTTCATACCTGATCTACAACAACGGTATGAGCGGCGGTCAGTTCGGATTCCAGAGCGCCAATGCGGTGCTGTTCTTTGTTGTCATTGTAATCATTTCAGCCTTCCAGCTGAAATTCACAGGAAGTAAGGAGGAACAGTTATGATGAAAGAAAACCAATTGCGGGGCGCGAGAACCAACAAACTGATCATGATTCTTCTGATTATCGGATGTGTAACAATATTTTTCCCATTGTATATGGCGGTGATCATTGCCTTTAAACAGCCTTCGGAAATGACCAATGACATAGCGGGAGCTTTGGCTTTCCCTTCTCACTGGAGTTTTGACAATTTCCGTCAGGCCATGGAAGTAACGGATTTCTGGAATTCTCTCGGAAACAGTTTGCTGATCACAGTAGTTACCGTTGTGCTTTCCGTACTGGTATGCGGCCTTGCCTCCTATGCCATCGGAAGAAGTATGCTGAATAACAGAAAATTCAAATGGATTTATTTTTACATTGTCAGCGGCATGTTCGTACCCTTTGCCATCCTGATGATGCCTCTGGTAAAACAGACGGCTCATATGGGCATTGACAACCGGTTCGGCGTTATCGTACTGTACTTGGTATTTTACATGCCTTTGAATCTGATGCTGTATGTAGGATATCTGAAAAACGTACCCATTGCGCTGGAAGAAGCCGCTCATGTGGACGGAGCCAGCACATGGAGGACTTACTGGTCCATTATCTTTCCGGTTATGAAGCCTATGCATGCCACAGTAGCGGTACTGACCGCCATGTCCGTATGGAACGACGTAATGACCCCGCTGGTAATCATGTCCGGCACCGGAAAGAACACCCTGCCTCTGGCGCAGCTGAATTTCCAGACGCAGTTCGGCACCAACTACAATCTGGCTTTCGCCTCCTACATACTGGCGCTGCTCCCGATTCTGATCTTTTATATTATCTGTCAGAAGCAGATCCTGAACGGCGTTACAAACGGCGCGGTAAAATAACAGAAAACAAGGAGAAGTTCCGTGGATTTAAAAACAGCTTATTTCGATTTATATGGACAAAACAGTATTACGGAATATCGGTGGGGACAGCTCACTGAAATTTTGAATAAAGCGAAAAAAGAGCGGAGCGCAGCATTAAAAAGACAGGACCAGGCAGGCAATGCCTGGTACCTGTCTGAAAATATGATAGGGATGATGCTGTATGCGGACCGTTTCTGCGAAAACCTGGTTGATTTTGAAAACAAGATTGATTATCTCAGTGAACTGGGAATCACTTATGTGCATTTTATGCCCCTGCTGAAATCCAGAGAAGGGAACAATGACGGAGGATACGCTGTTTCCGACTATCTGGAAGTGGATCCCAGATACGGCACAATGGAGCAGTTTGAAAAAGTGATCCGTCTGCTGAAGAAAAAGGGCATCCGCACCTGCGTGGACTTTGTGCTGAATCATACCGCAAAAGAACATGTATGGGTGGAGGAAATGAAAAAAGGCAACCGGGATTATGACGATATGTATTATATGTTTGATGACAGATCCATTCCGGACGCCTATGAGAAAACAATGACTCAGATTTTCCCCGAAGTGGCTCCGGGGAATTTTACCTATTATCCGGATCTGAAAAAATATGTGATGACCCGGTTTTATGAATTCCAGTGGGATTTAAACTACAGAAATCCCCAGGTTTTCAACAAGATCATAGAAGTGCTGCTGACGCTGGCCAATAAAGGAGTGGATATTTTCCGCCTGGACGCCATTCCCTATATGTGGAAGGAGATCGGCACCCGGTGCATGAATCATCCCAGAGTGCACACTCTGCTGCGGATGATGTATGAGATCGTACAGGAAGTATGTCCCAGTGTGATCTTTCTGGGGGAAGCCATTGTAGAACCCAATGAGATCGTAAAATATTTCGGTACGGCTCAGGAAAAGGAATGCAACGTTATGTACAACGCCTCCATGATGGTGCTCTTATGGAGTTCTCTGGCCACCAGAGACGTGCGTTTGATGGAACGGTCCCTGATCAAAGATTACGGGGTTCCCGCCGACGGCATCTGGATCAATTACGCAAGATGCCATGACGATATCGGCTGGGGATTTGAAACGGATATCCTGAAAGACCTGGGATTGGATCCGGAAGCCCACAAACAGTTTATGATCCAGTTCATGCAGGGCAAATTCCCGGGGAGTTTTGCCACGGGGGAACTGTATGAATTTAATCCGATAACTCTGGATGCCAGAAACAGCGGAACACTGGCCTCCATGTGCGGACTGGAACAGGCTTTGAAAGAAAAACACAGTTATAAAACAGAGCTGGCGGTGAAGCGGATCCTGCTGCTCCATTCCGTGATCATATCCTATACGGGCATTCCCATGATCTATGCGGGAGATGAGATCGGACAGCTCAACGATTGGAGTTATAAGGACAACAAGGATCTGGCGGGAGATTCCAGATGGCTTCACCGAGGCAGGATGAACTGGGATAACGCTGCCAAAAGACACGATCTGCACACAGTCCAGGGACAGATTTTTGAAGCGCTCCAGAATATGATCCAGATCCGCAAGAACTGCGGTTATTTCAGCTCAGAGATCAAAACCGTACCGGTGGATACCGGCAATAACGCTGTGTTCGGTTATCATAAGGAAAACAAAATGATGGTACTGGCTAATTTTTCCGAACATGAGCAGTGGGTGGACGCCAATACGTTCAGCTGGTTCGGACTGCCGGGAGAGATGCATGATCTGATCACCGGCAGACCGATTCGTTCTTATGACAACCGGATCCTTCTGGGGCCCTATGAGTATGTATGGTTAGTATAAGTAACAAAGACGGGACGGGGGATCTGCCCGGCGGGAAAGGAGATCACAGATGATCAGCGCAAGCATAAAAAAACTGGTGGAATATGGACTGGAAAAAGGACTGATCCAAAAAGAAGACGAGATCTATACGATAAATCGTCTGCTTGAGGTGATGGGAGAACAGGAGTATCGGCAGGAAGATGCGGACAATGGGAAAAAGGACTGCTGCCTGGAAGATATTTTGAAAGACTTGCTGGACGAGGCCGCAAAAAAAGGGCTGCTGGAACATGACAGCGTGGTATACAGGGATCTGTTTGATACAAAGCTGATGACCTGTCTCACACCCAGACCTTCCCAGGTGATCGAAAAATTTCGGTCCCTTTATCAGGAAAGCCCTCAAAAAGCTTCTGACTGGTTTTATACATTCTGCCAGGACACAGATTATATCAGACGCTACCGGATCAAAAAGGACATACGCTGGAGCGTGCCAAGCCCATACGGGGAGATAGACATTTCCATTAATCTGGCCAAACCGGAAAAAGATCCAAAAGCTATTGCGGCGGCAGGAAGGACGGTGCAGACCGGGTATCCCAAATGCCAGCTGTGTAGGGAAAACGAAGGTTATTCAGGCAGAGCGGATCATCCCGCCAGAGGCAATCTCAGGATCATTCCTCTGACCATACAGGGGAAATGGTGGGGATTACAGTATTCTCCCTATGTGTATTACAACGAACACTGTATCGTATTCAACGGCGAACACGTTCCTATGAAGATTGAACGGGCAACTTTTGAAAAAATGTTTGAATTTATCCGTTTTCTGCCCCATTATTTTATCGGCTCCAATGCGGATCTGCCTATTGTGGGAGGTTCTATCCTGAGTCATGACCATTATCAGGGCGGACGTTATACCTTCGCTATGGAAAAAGCGCCCATTGAGCAAAAGATTACCATTCCCGGCTATGAAGATGTGGAAGCCGGCATTGTCAAATGGCCTCTGTCTGTGATCCGGATCCGGCACAAAGATGAAAAGCGGCTGATCGATCTGGCGGATCATATTCTTCAATGCTGGAGAGGGTATACTGATGAGGAAGCGTTCATTTACGCGGAAACCAAGGAGGGACCTCACAATACGATCACGCCTATTGCCAGACAGAAGGACGGCGTGTTTGAACTGGATCTGACTTTGCGAAACAACATTACAACAGAGGAATATCCTTTGGGCTATTATCATCCACATCCTCAGTGGCATCATATCAAAAAGGAAAATATCGGCCTGATCGAAGTGATGGGACTGGCAATTCTGCCGGCACGGCTGAAAAAAGAGATGGAGCTTTTGAAAAGGTTTATACTGGAAGGAAAAGACATCCGTTCGGATGAAGCTCTGGCAAAGCATGCGGACTGGGTAAAGGAATTCACCCCCAGATACGGAGAATTTACAGAAGAAAACCTGGACGGCATCCTGAAAAAGGAGATCGGAAATGTGTTTGTAAAAGTACTGGAAGACGCAGGAGTTTACAAATGCACGCCGGAGGGACGAAAGAGATTTATGAAATTTATCAACTGTCTGTAACAGACAGGTATAAAAAAGGCAGCGGCGTAATCCGCTGTCTTTTTCGGTTGAAGAGAACCAGCGGAAAGAGTATGATTAAGGATAAAAGCAAGAGCAATGCGGGGTGAAGAAAATATGCTGATAATCGGAAAAGGACTGGTCATTACCGGCGACAAGAAACAGCCGCTGATCAGGGACGGCGGGATCGTCACAGAAAGAGACAAGATAGTAAAAGTGGGAGATTTTGACCTTCTTCACAGAGAATTTCCCTGGGCGGAAGTGGCTGACGCGGAGGATATGATCATTATGCCCGGCCTGATCAACAGCCGGGAATATATTTACAGAGAATTTTCCAAAGGACTTTGTTCCGGAATACAAAAAAGGGGAGAAAAACAATCCCCGGAGGCTGCGTGGAAAGGACTGGGAAGTCATCTGACCCTTTCTCAGATTCGCATGAGCGCGGCTGCGGTGTGCATAGAAAGCATCAAAAACGGCGTGACAACTGTTTTCGACTGCGCCAGGGACAGATTGCCCCAGGGCAGCCTGCGGACCATTGGAGAAGTAGTTCGGGCCATGGGAATGCGCGCCTGTCTGTGCAGGCAGGCTGCGGAATGGGAAGGAGAACAGGGAAAGGCGGATGCGGACCGGGAAAACAGGGATCTGGCCGCTTATCTGGAAGAACTTGGCAGCCCAAGGCTCCGGGGATATTCCCCGGAAGAGACAGAGTACGGACTGGGGACGGAGGGCTATCCCCATGATATGTTCAGCGCATACCGGAAAGCCGCTTCTGTCTATGGGGAGCAGAAAGCAGGGAGGATGCTTTTTGAAGAAAACAACGAGCTTGCCCGGCAGTATTTCGGAATGCCCTTTGGGGTATTAAAGCCGGATGCAGCGGCGGATATTATTGTAGTCAATTACGATCCCCCGGTTCCTGTTACAGAGGAAAATATCCGGGAGCATCTCCTTTTTGGCGTAAACGGGACAATGACGGATACCACCATATGCGCGGGTCATGTGCTGATGTATCACAGAAAACTGCTGGTGGCAGATGAAAAAGAGACAATGGCCCATTGCCGCCGGGAGGCCCGGGAACTGGCGGAATCCATAAAAGTTTCAGAAGGGTTATGAAAAGAGACAGACTGTGGTATGATAATAGAAACACTCCGGGAAGCATGAAAAGCTCAGCGGGAGTGACAGCAAAATATAACAAGAAGTGAGGTAGGACAATGATAAGAGAATCTATAAATGTAAAAGGCGCCCCTGCGGCAGTGGGATCCTATGTGCACGCGGTAAAGACAGGAGGCATGATTTTTGCTTCCGGACAGCTGGGACTGGACCCAAAGACAGGCGTTTTGCCGGAAGGGGTTGAACAGCAGACCGTACAGAGCCTGGAAAATCTGAAAACTGTGCTGGAAGGATGCGGATCCGACCTGGACCACGTAGTGAAGACGACGATCTTTCTGGCGGATATGAATGATTTTGCAAAAGTAAATGAAGTATACGCGGGATATTTTACCGGAGAGCTCCCGGCAAGATCCTGCGTACAGGCAGGAGCGCTGCCAAAAGGCGGTCTGGTGGAGATCGAAGCGGTGGCTGTAGAAAAGTAACAGATAAAAAGTAAAAGATTCACAGGGGGAAGGAAGATCACAGGAGGAGGGATCAGAAATGCTGCAACAGATTGATATGACAAAAAAAATGTCGAAAAAAGAGTACAAATCCAGAATGGAAACGCTGATACCGGAAATGTCCAGGCTGCAGCGGGAATGTAAAAACAAAAAAATACCGGTTATCATTGTATTTGAAGGGTTCGGCGCTGCCGGA
>CAKNLF010000063.1 GCA_930989305.1 uncultured Roseburia sp.
TGGCCATCTGCGCTTTTTTGATCCTGTCCGCTTCTTCCCCCAGCAGAGGAATAAAACGCAGCGCAATGGACATCATCATGGCAATCTCATGGACAGGGACCCGGATCTTGTTCAGCCCCCGAAGGCCCGTCTCCATCCCGTCCGTCAGCTTATTGGGCGTTGTAGTCAGGGTCATCACCGATGTGCCTACTACCAGATAGATCAGGCGGATACTGAAAAACACCGCATTATAAATCCCTGTATCCGTAAAACGGATAAAATGCCAGCTCCACACTGTCTCTCCCTGAGTAAAAAATAGGTTGAAAAAGGCCGTGATCCCAACCAGGATCCAGATGATCTTCAAACCTTTCAGCAGCAGTTTCCAGGGTACTTGGGAAAGGGAGATGCAAAACACCATAAATCCGGTAGCCACAAGGAATCCCGCCAGCCCTTCCATTACAAACAGGGAAACAATATATAAAATCGTAGTCAGCAGCTTTACCCTGGGATCCAGTCTGTGTATAACTGAATTCCCAGGATAATACTGTCCCAGTGTAATATCTTTTAACATAACTTCAATATCTCTTTCTTTGCTTCTTCAACAGTAATGATATCCGTATTTACAGGCAGTCCCCGTGCTTGCAGTTCATGCATCAAATACGTGACCTGAGGAGCCGCCAGTCCCGCCTGCTCCAGTTCTTTATAATGGGCAAATACTTCCCGGGGGGTGCCGTCATACAGGATCCGTCCTTGATCCAGCACAATAATCCGCTGGGCGTAGTCCGCCACATCTTCCATACTGTGGGATACGAGCATAACAGTCATATGCTTTTCCCTGTGCATCTTTTGAATCTGGGCAAACAGCTCATCTCTGCCCCTGGGATCCAGTCCTGCCGTGGGTTCATCCAGGATGAGCACTTCCGGTTCCATGGCCAGCACGCCGGCTATGGCAGCCCTCCGTTTCTGCCCTCCGGACAATTCAAAGGGAGACATCTGCCAATATTGCTCTGTCAGACCAACCGTCATCAACGCATCCTGAGCCTTTTTCACAGCTTCCTCTTCCGAAAGCCCCTGATTTTTTGGACCAAAAGCCGCATCCCGCAGTACCGTTGTCTCAAAAAGCTGATATTCCGGATACTGAAATACCAGTCCGACTTTGCCCCGAAGTTCCTTCATTTTAAAATCCGGATCGTATATATTTTTTCCATGAAACAGGACCTGTCCGGAACTTGCCCGGATCAATCCGTTCATCAGCTGTATCAGAGTGGATTTCCCGGAACCGGTATGTCCGATGATCCCGATCAGCTGCCCGTCTTCGATTTTCAGATTTATATCATGCAAAGCTGTCTGCTCATAGCTTGTCCCGGTTTCATAGACATAGCTTACATGCTGCATTTCCATTGACATATTGCTTCCACCAACTCTTCCCTTGTTAAAATATCCCCGGGTATGGGCAGCCCGGCATGATGCAGTTCATAAGCCAGTTTTGTGATCTGAGGCACAGACAGTCCCAGCTCCCGAAGCTGTTTCATTTGTCCGAAAATTTCTTTTGGAGTGCCTTTCATGGCAATTTCTCCGTCATTCATGACAAAAACCCGGTCCGCCTGCACCACTTCTTCCATATAATGGGTGATCAGGATAACCGTAACACCTTTCTTTTTGTTCAGATCCCATACTGTACTCAAAACTTCTCTCCGTCCGTGAGGATCCAGCATAGCCGTAGACTCATCCAGGATAATACATTTTGGCTCCATTGCCACAATACCCGCGATCGCCACCCGCTGCTTCTGTCCCCCGGACAGACGATTCGGGGAATGGTCTCTGTATTCGGTCATTCCCACTGCTTCCAGGCTGTTTTTGACCCGTTCCCGGATCTCCTCCGTGGGCACTCCGATATTTTCCGGTCCAAAAGCCACTTCCTCTTCCACAACGCTGGCAACCATCTGATTATCCGGATTCTGAAATACCATTCCCGCCTCTTTACGGATGGCCAGCGTGTTTTCCTCCACAGAAGCGTCCATTCCGTCGATCCACAGACTGCCCCCTGTGGGATTCAGCAGTACGTTCAGATGTTTCGCCAGGGTAGACTTGCCGGAACCGTTATGTCCCAGTATGGCGATAAACTGCCCTTCTTCCACATCCAGGTCCACATCGATCACGGCTTTCACGACTTCTTTGACCTCACCGTTTTCATCCCGTCTCACAAATTCATGATTCAGTTTTCTTGCTCTAATAAATGACATGGATCGTTACTTCCTTTTCTTTCTTGTTGATCTCCCCGGACGTTCTTCTTTGCAAAACAAAAAGCCGTGTACTATGACAGGAGCTTTCCGGTTCTTACTCCTGTCATTGTGCCACAGCTTTACTGTTTATTCAATATAATCATCAAATTTTGTCAGATTTCCCTCCAGCTTCATATGGGCAAAATGGTTCTGACGCAGCGCCTCATACAGCACAATGGCCACAGAGTTCGCCAGATTCAGGGAACGGGTGTCTCCTATCATGGGGATCCGTATACAGTCCGACCGGTGATGGGCCAGAATTTCTTCCGGTATGCCCCCGCTTTCCTTTCCAAACATAATATAACAGTCCGGTTCATAGGAAACTTCCGTATAAACATTTTTTCCTTTGGTCGTAGCCATATAAATCCTGGCATTGGGGTTTTTGTCCAGAAAATCCTCATAATTCACATATCTTGTAACATCCAGATCTTCCCAGTAATCCATTCCTGCACGCCGGATTTCTTTTTCATTCAGCCGAAAGCCCAGAGGTTCGATCAGATGGAGCCTTGTACCTGTGGCCACGCAGGTCCTTCCGATATTTCCCGTATTTGATGGGATTTCAGGCTGAAATAATACTACATTCAGTTTCGCCATAGTCGGGATCCTTTCCGTTTTTCTTTTGCTGTTTTCCCTTTTGATTATGCGTCCTTTTCCGCCCGCAGTTTCTGGATAAAACGTTCCAGACGTTCCAAGGCGATTTTTAAGTTTTCAAGAGAGTACGCATAGGAAATCCTCAAAAATCCCTCTCCGCAGTCTCCAAAAGCAGTGCCTGGAACCACCGCCACTTTTTCTTCTTCCAAAAGCTTGGTGGCAAATTCCTCTGAAGTCATTCCAAATTCTTTAATACAGGGGAAAATATAAAAGGCTCCATAAGGCTCAAAACATTTCAGTCCCATTTCTTTAAAACGGTGCACCAGGTAGCGTCTGCGTCCGTTGTATTCTTCCCGCATGTGCGCAACTGCCTCATCTCCGTGTTTCAGAGCCTCCACAGCCGCGTACTGGCTGGTGGTAGGCGCGCACATGATCGCAAACTGATGAATTTTCAGCATCTGCTGGATAATGATCTCCGATCCGCAGGCATAACCCAGACGCCAGCCGGTCATTGCATGGGATTTGGAAAATCCGTTAATATAAACCGTCCGTTCTTTCATCCCCGGCAGAGAAGCGATGGATACATGTTTATCCAGATATGTAAGTTCTGAATAAATCTCATCTGTCAGCACAAACAGATCGTGTTCAATGATCACTTCCGCGATTGCCTCCAGATCTTTCTTTTCCATGATGGCGCCGGTAGGATTATTGGGGAAGGGAAGCACCAGGATCTTGCTCTTTGGCGTGATCGCTGCTTCCAGTTCCTCTTTTGTAAGACGGAACTCGTTTTCTTCTTTTAATTCAATGATCACCGGCACGCCCCCCGCCAGCTGAGTGCAGGGCACATAGGATACATAGCTGGGCTGCGGGATCAGCACTTCGTCTCCCGGATCCAGCATAGCCCGCATTGCGATATCAATCGCTTCGCTTCCGCCTACAGTTACAAGTATTTCTTTATCATAGTCATAGATCAGATCATATTTCCTTTTCAGGAAATTGCTGATCTCTATCTTTAATTCTTTCAGACCCGCATTGGATGTATAGAAAGTTTTCCCTTTTTCCAGAGAGTAAATACCCTCATCCCGGATCCTCCAGGGCGTATCAAAGTCCGGTTCTCCAACGCCCAGCGAGATAGCGTCTTTCATCTCGCTTACAATATCAAAAAATTTTCGGATGCCCGAAGGCTGGATCTGGGTGATCACTTTTGATAAAGGATTTCTCATGGTGTCATCAACATCCTTTCATCTTTAGATTTTTCAGCCATGATGGTGCCATGGTCTTTGTATTTTTTCAGGATAAAGTTCGTCTTTGTGCTGAGCACAGACTCCAGGGTAGACAGTCTGTCTGATACGAACTCCGCAACTTCCCGCAATGTCTTTCCTTCCATAGACACAAGCAGGTCGTAGCTTCCTGAGATCAGATATACGGCGTTTACCTCCGGATAGTTATAGATCCGTTCCGCAATCTTGTCAAACCCCTGACCTCTCTGAGGCGTTACGCTTACCTCGATCAGCGCAGACACTTTTTCCATGGATGTCTTATCCCAGTTGATCAGCGTATGATAACCACAGATCACATGTTCTTCTTCCATAGCCGCAAGCTCATTTGCAACAGTTGCTTCATCCTCCCCAAGAATAACTGCCAGCTCAGCCAAGTCAATACGGCTATTTTTCTCTATAAATGTCAGAATTTTTTCTCTCATTTTTGACTCCTCCTCTTTTTTTCTTCTATCCTTATAATTCTTCTTATTATCAAAATCTGTTTTCTCTTTGCCGGGGATCAGTTCAGCACTTTATACAGCTCATCTGTCTTTGGCGGTTCCAAAAACCGCACTTCCCCGTCGTTGATCAGGATCCGGTCATTACCTTCCATGGCTTTTCCCACTACTGCCGCAGGAATCCCCTCCTTTTCCAGATTTCGCACCAGCATGTTGCCGTCTGACGCGGCGATAAGCATGCTTCCGCTTGAAATCAGTTCATAGGGATTGATCCCGAAATATTCGCAAATTTCTATGGATTCCTGACGCACCGGAATTTTCTTTAAATCTATTTCAAGTCCGACGCCAGATGCCTCCGCCATTTCCCAGAGAGCCCCGAATATGCCACCCTCAGTCACATCATGCATAGCACTGACGCCAGACCTAACGGCGACTGCAGCCTCCGGAACAACAGAAAGATATTTTTCCATTTTTTTTGCTTCTTCTATCATATTCTTTGGAAATCTGTCCAAAAGCTCCATCTCTTTTTCTTTTGCCAGGATTACGGTTCCTTCAATAGCAATCCACTTCGTGATCACCATATCATCTCCGGGCCTGGCTCCGCCGGTGGATATCATCTTTCCTTTAAGAGCTTTCCCGATTCCCGTCACAGTCAGGACAGGCTGGTTGACTGCTCTTGTGATTTCCGTATGACCTCCCATAACCTGAACATGATACTTTTCACATTCCCCGTCTATCTGCTGCATGATCTGGCGGATCTGAGGTTCAGTAATATTCTCCGGCAAAAGAGCTGTCAGCAGCACGCCTACCGGCTCTGCCCCTGCGCTTGCCAGGTCGTTCAGTGTCACCAGCATACCCATCCGGCCAATATCCTGTGTTGTGCCTGTAATAGGATCCGTAGATACCACAAACATTTCATCTGCCCCCAGGAGCATTGCCGCACAGTCTTCACCCACGCCGGCTCCCTGCAGGACTTCTTTTCTTTTTGTATGTAGCTGTTTGAATACCGAGCGTTTTAAAACATTCTCGGGAAGTTTGCCTATATTCATCTCTATTCTCCAGGAATCATCTTAATATTTCACTTCTATGATTCTTATTTCTTTTTTAAAACCGCAGGGCTGTCTCCGAAAAGAGACAGCCCCATGATACCTTTGTTATTCTTCGGATTTGCTGTTGCCGGAATCCTCTTTATCCGTTTGCTCCTGTTTCTGGGAAGAGTCTGATGCTCCCTGTTCCTTTTTACCGGAATCTGTTTCCTGCTTGTCAGAAGTCTGTTGTTTATCAGTATCCTTCTGCTTTGTCTCTTCCTTCTTATTTTCTTCTTCCTGCTCCTGCTTTTCCTTTTCTTTATCCGCGTTAGCCCATTTTGAAGCCGCAGCTTTTACGGTATCAATATTTCCGGTAGCAATAGCTTCTTTCATGGCCGCCACTGCTTCTTTATTGGAAGATGCTGTGCCTACTTCATAAATTGCAGGAGACGCCCTGTAAGTGCTGTTATTAAATACCTCTCTGCTCTGCTCTACACCATTTACCGTTACAATTTTCCACAATCGGGCTGTTCTGCCTGTATGAGAACTCTGTACCTTTGTAATGCTTCCGATCTTGGCATTTGTAGCCCGGATCTCAGTTTTCGGCTGCGTCGTACCCGTTGTCTCACTCTCAAAGCTTACTTCTCTGCCGGGATCTCTTGTCTCCTGTCCGTATATGGTAAAATACAGGGTCCTTCCGCTGGTATAACCTTCAATATATATTGGAGCGTCCGTATTGTTTTTAAATTTCAGATCTTTGTAGGTTCCCGCAATAGCCGCGTCGCTGGACGGGTCCACATAGGATACGATCATAGAATGAGCATACCGTTCCGTGATCTCCAGTTCAGCCCGGATCACCGCATTATATAACGTGGTAGATACCTGACATACACCGCCTCCGTAGCTTTGCACGGTAGTCCCGTTTTCATATGAACCGGCCAGGGCATAACCGTTCTCCGCGTCCATGGGACTGATCGCCTCATATACGGAAAACTCTTCTCCGGGATAGAGTACGGTCCCGTTTATTTTTCCGCAGGCATTTTCAATATTTGTCACCCTGCCTGCTGTGGAAGAGCTGAAACTGGTATGGTAAGTCCCCAGCACATCTTTGACCTTTGCCAACTCCTCCTGAGAACCTTTCGGCTTTTCTTCCTTTGTGGCAAGCTCTACCACCATATTGTCCTTCCAGCCGTCTGAGAAAGCCTCGTTGATGGCTTTAATAGAATTCTCCACATCTACCGCGGTGCCGGATTTTCCGGCTACTACAGTAAAAGCCCCGTTTTCCCGTTTCAATCCGTAATCCTGAGCCTTCTGTTCCAGATCGTCTGTCTCTTCCTCCAGAAATGCTGTTGCTTTTTCCTCGTTTGTTTTCAATATGACCGGAAATACTTTATCTTCGTGTTCCAGATCCTTATTTGCCTTATATCTGGCAATCAGATTTCCGGTTTTCCCGTAGTCCAGGGCAATCTGAGCCACATCCGTATCGCTCCATTCCAGCCCCAGTTCCTCTGCTGTTGCCGTAATGCTCCGGTCTCCCGCTTTCAGCGTGATCTCCTTATCTTCCAGACTGTCCACATATTCGCTGACAGCCTCTGTGGCTTCTTCCTGAGTCATGCCTCCCACATGGATTTCTCCGATGTAAACTCTGTCCGCGATGGTATTGTCCGCTCCGCTGTCTGATTTTGCGGACACAACTGCCACCGAGGCAAATACAGCTATGGCTGCCGCAGCCACAGCCGGCAGATAAAATTTTTTCCTCATATATGCAAGCCCTCTCTCTATTTCAACTGCTGCATGGTACGGAATGTTCTTTTTTATGATGCTACCCTCCTCTGACAGGAAAAAACACTTCCGTGTGGTCTCCTGTCAAAAGAGGGTATTGAGTATTGTATCAATATTTCTTTCTTATTTCAAGTATCCGCCAGGATACTGTCCCCCGGGCGTTTTACGCCTTTTCGGACATTTTATGCAGATTCCGCATTTTTATACAAAAAACGCAGACAACAGCATGGTCACTACCATCGCAATAACCAGAACGATCACGATCACTGCAGCAGCTACTCTTTTTTTGTTTGAACGTTTATACATGTTTACCCTCTGTCCTTCCTGTTTTCCCGTAAGCCCACCGGATTCTGTCTATCATCCTTGAGGCTTCGCTTTTTGTGAGACTGTCAATTTCTATATTTGGTACTATTTTATGACAGGAAATCAAATCTATCAAGTCTCTTTTTTGAGCCGGCGTCAGAGGCCCCTGTTTTTTCACGCTGTACTGCAGCGGTTTTGGCTGGAACACTTCCGGATATCTGTCACCAAAGTCCTGCTGCAGACACAAAAACAGTCTGGCTGTCATCCATGCGTCCTGACAGGCCCTATGCTGCTGAACATCGCTGATATGATAATATCTGCACAGATCCCCAAGCCGTCTGGAAGCCATATCAGGGAAACATTTTCTGGCAATTTTCAGCGTATCCGCAGCCGCTTTCTCATAGGTAATATTATGGTTAACCGCGCATTGTTTCAGGAAACGATAATCAAATAAGATATTGTGGCCCACCAAAGGCAGCTCCCCGGTAAATTCCATCAGCGCTTTCAGCCCGTCCACATCCTCCGGAGCATTTTCCACCATGTCCTTGCGGATGCCAGTAAGCGCTTCCGCCTGGGGACTGATAGCCCGGTGAGGATTTACAAATGTCTGAAATTGTTCTTTAATCTGAAAATCCCTGACGATCACCGCCCCGATCTCCAGTATTCTGTCTTTTTTCGGATCAAGCCCTGTCATTTCCAGATCCAGGGCGACAAATGTATCTGTCATCTTTTATCCTCTGCCCTGCACAGATCACTGAGAAAACATTCGCTGCATTTTGGACTGCGGGCGCTGCAGATTTCTCTGCCAAAAGTAATGATCTGCATATTGTACAGGATCCAGTGATCTCTGGGAAGGACTTTCATCAGATCATACTCCACTTTTTCCGGATCCGTCTCTTTTGTAAAACCCAGCCGCCTGGAAATTCTTTTCACATGAGTATCCACTACAATGCTGGGATCATGGTAAATATTTCCCCGAATCACATTGGCTGTTTTTCTCCCTACCCCCGCCAGAGATGTAAGATCCGCCAGAGAGGCGGGAACTTCCCCGCCGAATTCCGTCAGGATCCTTCGGGCGCATAAAATAATATTTTTCGCCTTATTGCGGTAGAATCCCGTAGAATGGATATCCTGTTCCAGTTCCTCCAGATCCGCAGAAGCAAATTTTTCCAGGGAATCATATTTCACAAACAGATCCCTAGTCACCATATTGACTCTGGCATCTGTACACTGAGCGCTGAGTATCACGGCGATCAGCAGCTGCCAGGGTGTTTCATAGTTCAGATAACAGATCGTATCCGTCCCGTACGCCTGATCCAAACGGTTAAGGATTTCTTTTGTTCTTTTCGTCATAGTCTTCTCTCTTTTCGGTTTTTCTATACCGTTCCAGATCCACAGGATGGCAGTGGGCGTCATAGGTAAGGGGATCTCTTTTTTCATAATCAAACAGGAGCCAGACTTTCTCCTGTTCTCCCCCTTCCCTTTGGATTTCCTGCAGGACCCGGTCTCCGTATTTTTCCAGGAATTCTTTATCAAACCGCTCAAAGTGGCAGTATTTTTTGTCCTTTTTCTTTTCCCTCAGATATGACATCTGCGCCGCCTTAAAAGATGAAAGATCTTCCGCCCAGGCAGGGCGGCTTTTCATATTCTCTCTGGCGTACAGATCAAAAAGCAGCCCCTGCTCCAGATCCGCCATACATTCGGGACAATTTTTTCCCGCGAATTCCAGAAGCATCAAGCACCGGCCCATACGGCTGAACTTTCGGTCCATACATTCTTTTTCCTGATAAAAGTTCCCCAAACGCCAGAACATCTCGTAGGGTGTGGCAAAACATGTTTCCAGCACCCCCAGAGACATCCGGTACTGGCTGCTGTTGTAATAGACCTCCACCATTTCTTCTGTCAATTTCAGATCCAGAATATTGTCATAAGTCAGCCACTTTGTGGCGTACACCTCATAAGGCGGTCTTGTCTGACTGACCAGTCCGTAATTTCCTGCCTGTTCATACATATAGGAACCTTTCAGCACTTTCAGGAACCCCAGCTGAAGCTGCTGAGGCCTGAGGGCGTATATCTCATTAAAAGAACGCTGAAAGGTTTCGTAATCTTCAAAGGGAAGCCCTGCGATCAGATCCAGATGCTGATGAATGTTGCCTCCTTTGTGTATCCGCTCCACCCGTTCTTTCAGTCTGGGCAGATCCATTGTCCGTCTGATCTCGCGGATCGTAGGTTCATATACGGTCTGCACGCCGATTTCCAACTGGATCAGCCCCGGCCGCATAAGGCGCATCAGCTCCAGATCCTCTTCTGTGAGCAGATCCGCGGATATTTCAAAGTGAAAGTTAGTGACCCCATTATCATGCTCTGTAATGTAGCGCCAAATAGCTGACGCGTGCTCCCGGCGGCAGTTAAAGGTCCTGTCCACAAATTTTATCTGAGGCACTTTTTTATCCAGCAGTATCCCAAGTTCCCGGAACACTTTCTCCAGGCTCTTAAAACGCAGTTTTTTATCTACAGAGGAAAGACAGTAGCTGCAGGAATACGGACATCCCCTGCTGGACTCGTAATAAATGATCTTATGCTCCAATCCGGACAGATCCTCGTAGTAAAAAGGGATCCTGTCCATATCTATGCATGCTCTGGAGGACCCGGTACAGATTTCTCCTTTCCGGCCCCGGTATGTGACCCCTTTGATCTCTTTTATCTGCAGTCTTCCCTCTGTGTAGTATCCGATGAGTTCCAGAAAAGTCTCCTCTCCCTCTCCGATCATCACGCCCCGAAAAGCCGGATTTTCTTCCATAAATTTCACTGTTTCAAAAGACACTTCCGGCCCTCCGGCCCAGATTTCCACATCCGGCAGGAGTTTTTTCAGTTCTGCCGCCAGTTCTTTTACGTATTCAATATTCCAAATATAGCACGAAAAGCAAAGTACATCCGGTTTCTTTCTGTACAGCTCCCTCAGGATATGCTCCGGCCGCTGATTTATGGTAAATTCAGCCACATCAGCGTCATAACCGTACTGTCCGGCGTAAGCCCTCAGACTGTACACTGCCGGATTTGAATGGATATACTTTGCATTGATTGCTGTTAATACTATTTTCATTCTGATTTCCGTTTCTTTTCCGTTATGATCTTTCTGGCCTCTTTTGCCGCTGACGCAGCGTCTGCGGTATAAACATCCGCGCCGATCCTGCTGGCATAACGGGCAGTCACCGGAGCGCCGCCGATCATGACGCAGTATTTGTCACGCAGCTTTTTATTTTCCAGCAGCTTGATCAGCCCCTGGATCTGAGGCATTGTAGTTGTCAGCATAGCTGACACGCATATGATATCTGCCTGTACTTCCTCCGCTTTTTTAATAATCGCGTCGGCAGGCACATCGCATCCCATATTATACACTACAAACCCTACATTGCGAAACATCATACTCACAAGATTCAGCCCGATATCATGAAGATCTCCCCTGACAGTGGCCGCAACCACTGTCCCAAGGGGCTCTCCCGCCGGTTTTTCCGTATAATCTTCCAGCACTACGGTGGCTACGTTCATGGCTCTGGACGCCAGTATCACATCCGGTACAAAGGCAATATCTGACGAAAAAGACTCGGCGATCACATCCATTGCTTTCAGCAGACTCTCATTTACAATGGTATCCGCATCGATCCCATCTTCCAACGCCTGTTCTATAAGATTTTTCGCGATCTTGGCTTTTCCGTTCTGAATCGCCTTTTGTATTTTTTCTAAAAGCTCCTCCCTGGTTTCTCCCATCCGCTCTATGCTCCATCTCCGCCCTGATCTGGCGGTCCTTTTTATTCAAAAAACATATAGTCTGTATAAAAACGATTAAAATCCTTGTCTGTAGAAAGGCCGATCTCTTCTGAAGCCCCGATGATGCGCTCCATCCGTTCCGCCGCGTCCTCTTCCGTCAGATAAACCACTGTGCCTCCCAGAGAACTGTTTCCCACTGCTTCTATTTTGTCGTGAAGCTCTTCCGGCAGCAGTCCGATGCTGATTGCCTTGTCCAGATTGATCTTATAGCCGAATCCTCCTGCCAGATATACTTTGTCCACATCTTCATAACCGATTCCATAACGCAGCAGCAGCGTCTCAACCCCTGCCCGCACTGCGGATTTGGCAAGCTGGATTTCTCTCACGTCCTGCTGGGTAAACACGATCTTATCTCCGTCCGGCGTTTTTGCCAGAGGATAGCCGTCGTCAAAATAATCTTCATCCAGCATACCGGTCTCATCGATCAATTCCACCTTCAGCAGTTCGCTTACCGTTTCGATCACACCGGTGCCGCACAGTCCGATAGGCGGTTTGTCTCCAATGGTATTCACTTTTACCTTGTCCCCGTCAATCTCTACGCCGCAGATTGCGCCTTTCACAGATCCCATGCCCCAGGAAATATTGCCGCCTTCAAACGCCGGTCCCGCAGCTGTGGAAGTGACCATGATCCTGTCTTTGCATCCGACTCCCATTTCTCCGTTTGTCCCAAGATCAATGAGAAGACTTGGTTTTTCAGCTTTGTCAAAGCCGCAGGAAAGCATACCTGCGGAAATATCCGCGCCTACATAAGTGGAAATGCCCGGCAGAAGTATGATCCGCGCGTCTGTTAAAGCCCCGTCCAGCCCTTCGATGCCTCCGAACATTTCTTCAAATCCGCACTGGATCGTTCCGATATTCACCGGTGTAAAGGGATAAACACCCAGAGTCTCACAGGAATATCCCATCAAAAGATGTCCCATTGTGGTATTGCCTGCAATAGCAATCCGCTTTATGCTCTTCGGGCTGATGCCTTCCGACTGTATCACCTGGGTAATGCCTTCATACAAGTCTTTGCGAATGCTGATCTTCAGCTCCTCTTTCCTTCCGTCATTGGAAGCCTGGATCCGTGAGATCACATCCGCCCCGTAGGCCCGCTGCTTATTGATGGTCGTATAAGTGTTGCAGACTGTTTTACTTGTGCCTCCGATCAGATTTACCGCTATGGTTGTAGTACCGATGTCAATACCGATATCATAATAAGCCTCCTGCACATGTCCGGCCCCGTCTTCCCGGTTCTGATATTCGGAAACAATCTCAAAGTCCGATTCATCTCCTGTCTCAATCTCTACGCTGCATACGCCTTCCGGGAAAGCCAGACAGGAAAGGCGCCAGCCTTCAGCAAGCTCTTTTTCATCAAAAAATTTCCGGTCCGTTTCTGTGATCTCCACCGGCGCCTCTGTCATACGCACGCCGCATTTTCCGCACTTTCCTTTTCCTCCGCAGGCCGCGCTGATATATATGTCATTTCTGATAAAAGCATTCATCAGAGATTCCCCTGCTTCTCCGGTAATGTCTCTGACTTTTCCGTTTCTCATTACATGTACTGTATAAGTTCCCATACTTCTCCTCCTGTCCCCTGCTGATATTTTATCTCTTTTATAATAATGCCATAAAACCCATGACGCGTATAGCATTTACTATTTCAAAAACCGTAAATATTTCATGTTTTCTCCTGAAAGGGCGGTTTTTCAGAAAAAAACGGGATACAGCATCTGCCGTATCCCGCTCTTCTTCTTTTCCCTTCGGAAAAGAAATTATATTTTTTTGAAAAATCCTTATTTCTCTGTAACAGCTTTCTTTGCAACTTCTGCTGCTGTAGCTGCATCCGGTGTATAGTAATCTGCGCCGATCTGATCTGCAAAGCTCTGGTTTACAGGAGCGCCGCCTACCATGATGATATATTTGTCTTTCAGACCTTTTTCCTTTAATGCCTCGATCACGTTCTGCATAGAAGGCATTGTTGTTGTAAGAAGAGCGGACATACAGATAACGTCTGCGCCGACTTCTTCTGCTTTATTGATGAATGTATCCGGTTCTACGTCAACGCCAAGGTCGATCACTTCAAAACCTACACCTTTCATCATCATTGCAACAAGGTTTTTACCGATATCATGCAAGTCGCCTTTTACTGTACCGATTACAACTTTACCTACCGGTTCGTTTCCAACTTCGATCAGCTTCGGTTCCAGAATTGTAAGACCTGCGTTTAACGCACGGGCTGCTACCAGAACTTCCGGTACGAATACTTCATTGTTTTTGAATTTTTCACCGATCACCATCATTCCGGCTAATAATCCGTCATTCAGAATGACTTTCGGATCCTGTCCCTCTTCTAAAGCTTCCGCAACAAGAGCTTTAACGTTTTTTGCACGTCCTTTCTGTAAAAATTCGCTGATTTCTTTAATGTCTGCCATTGGTATCTCCTCCTAATCCTAAATCCTAAAATACTTAACTCGATGTCTTAAGTATAACGGTTCTGACCGGTAATTTTAGTACAAACTTTAGATTCATAGTATTTTTTTTGTTTTTATTTCATGCAATTTTCCTTTACAGGAAAATAAAATCTGATTTTT
>CAKNLF010000064.1 GCA_930989305.1 uncultured Roseburia sp.
TTAAATACAAGCGCCCTTACCGGGGAAAGCCTTCCAAGGGACGCGGCGGAAGGAGACGAGATCATCAGCGGCTGCATCAATATGACAGGTGTATTGAAGATCCGCACTACAAAAGAATTCGGAGAATCTACCGTATCCAAGATACTGGAACTGGTGGAGAACGCAAGCTCCAGAAAGTCCAGATCCGAAAACTTTATTTCAAGATTCGCCAGAATCTATACGCCTGCGGTATGTTACGGCGCCCTTGCTCTGGCCGTTTTGCCTCCGCTGATCCGTATGCTTGCCCTGAATCTCAACGGAGACTGGGAGACCTGGATCTACCGGGCTCTTACATTCCTTGTGATCAGCTGCCCCTGCGCTCTTGTGATCAGTATCCCGCTCAGCTTTTTTGCCGGAATCGGAGGCGCCAGCAAAGAAGGCGTGCTTGTAAAAGGATCCAATTATCTCGAAATCCTCTCAAAGACAAAGATTGTTGTATTTGATAAGACCGGTACCCTGACTCAGGGGGTTTTTGAAGTAAATGAGATCCATCACAGTGATTTTAATGAGGAGCAGCTGGTGGAATACGCGGCGCTGGCAGAAAGCGCTTCTTCCCATCCGATCAGCAAAAGCCTTCAGAGAGCCTATGGAAAAGAAATCGACCGGTCCCGTGTCAGTGATATACAGGAGATCAGCGGAAACGGCGTTATCGCCAAAGTAGACGGCAGAGAAGTGGCTGCCGGCAATGACAAACTGATGGACCGACTGGGGATCCAGTATATCAGCTGCCACTGCCCGGGCACTATAATCCATATGGCGATAGACGGCGGATACGCGGGACATATTGTAATATCCGATGTGGTAAAACCTCATTCCAAAGAGGCACTGGAAAAACTGAAAGCCGCAGGCGTCAAGAAGACGGTGATGCTTACCGGAGACGGGCGCAGGGTGGCTGAACAGGTGGGCCGGGAATTGGGACTGGATGAAGTATACGCCCAGCTGCTGCCTGCAGGAAAAGTAGAAAAAGTAGAAGAGCTTCTTGCGGCAAAAACAGAAAAAGAGAAGCTGGCTTTTGTGGGAGACGGCATCAACGACGCTCCTGTGCTTGGCAGAGCTGATATCGGGATCGCCATGGGAGCAATGGGATCCGACGCTGCCATTGAGGCTGCGGATGTGGTGCTGATGGACGACGATCCTCTCCAGATTCCAAAAGCTATCAATATTTCCCGGAAGTGCCTGAGAATTGTATATCAGAATATTGTTTTTGCCATAGGCATCAAGCTTTTGTGTCTGGGGCTGGGAGCTTTCGGCATCGCCAATATGTGGATCGCCATCTTCGCGGATGTGGGCGTTATGATTATTGCCGTGCTGAACGCCATCCGCGTCCTGTTTGTAAAAAAATTATAATGTGGGAGATCAGTCGGACCGGACAGCCCTGTATTTTCAGCGGACTGTCCGGTCTTTTCCATGCAGATGGCAGGGAATTTCGTCTGCTGTATTGCAAGAAAAGGTTTGTATGTGATATGATTACAGACAGCGTATAGTAAAATTAAATAAATAGACATAAAGGAGAGAGATGTATGTTAAAAGTAAATGACAATTTTCAGAAATTACCGGGCAGCTATCTGTTCAGTACGATCGCAAAAAAAGTAAATGCATATGCCCAGGCGCATCCGGACAAGACTCTGATACGTCTCGGGATCGGCGACGTGACACAGCCGCTGGCTCCGGCTATTATAGAAGCAATGCACAAAGCAGTGGACGAAATGGCATGCGCTGAGACATTCCACGGCTATGCGCCGGATCTGGGATACGATTTCTTAAGAAACGCTATCGCGAAAAATGATTATGAAGCCAGAGGATGTGAAATCTCCGCAGATGAGATTTTTGTATCTGACGGAGCAAAATGCGATTCCGGAAATATCCAGGAGCTGTTTGCTCTGGATAATAAGATCGCTGTATGCGATCCGGTGTATCCGGTATATGTAGACTCCAATGTAATGGCAGGCAGAACAGGCACTTATGATCCGAAAACAGAAAAATGGAGCGATGTGATCTATATGCCCTGTACAAAAGAAAACAATTTTGTACCGGAATGCCCGAAGGAGATTCCGGATGTGATCTACCTGTGCATCCCGAATAATCCTACCGGAACAACGATTACAAAAGCTCAGCTTCAGGAATGGGTGGATTACGCAAATAAAAACGGTTCCGTGATCATTTATGACGCTGCTTATGAAGCGTATATTTCCGAAGACGACGTACCGCACTCCATTTACGAATGTGAAGGAGCCAGAACATGCGCCATCGAGCTTCGCAGCTTTTCCAAAAACGCAGGCTTTACCGGCGTGCGTCTGGGATTTGCCGTAGTGCCGAAAGACCTGGTGCGTGAGGGCGTGTCTTTACATGACATGTGGGCAAGACGCCACGGCACAAAATACAACGGAGCTCCGTACATTGTACAGCGCGCCGGAGAAGCAGTATATTCAGAAGCAGGAAAAGCCCAGTTAAAAGAACAGGTGGCATACTACATGAAAAATGCTTCTGTGATCAAAAACGGTCTGGCAGAAGCCGGATACGAAGTATTCGGAGGCGTTAATGCACCGTATATCTGGCTGAAAACTCCGGAAAACATGACATCCTGGGATTTCTTTGATTATCTCCTGGAAAAAGCAAATGTGGTAGGTACACCAGGATCCGGATTCGGTCCCTGCGGAGAAGGATATTTCAGACTGACTGCTTTCGGTACATATGAAAATACTGTAGCTGCTCTGGAAAGAATCAAAAGGATCTAAGAGATTCTATAACAACGGCGTCTGCCGCGGCAAAGGAAAAACTTTGCCCGGCGGACGCCTTTTTGCGCTGGGCGGTGATTGCGAAAATAGAATAAGTAAAGGCATATTCCGGGATAACCGAAGGAGAGAGGCGCGTTATAATAAGGATAAAAGATCAACAGAAAAATACAGAGAAACAGAAAAGGGTGATCAGATGAAAAAAAGGGTGAATTACCGCCATACTGTAGGTGCTTCTTCCATCGGATATATCATCCAGTCCATGGTCAATACTTTTGCGCCCCTGCTGTTTGTAACCTTTCAGACAGAATACCGGATATCTCTGGCTCAGGTATCTGCGCTTATTGCGGTAAATTTTGCGGCCCAGATCGTGCTGGATTTCGCGGCTTCCGGCTTGGCGGACCGGATCGGCTACCGTAAATGCGTGATCGCGGCCCATCTGATGGCAGCAGTGGGGATCAGTGGCCTGGCGTATATGCCGGAGCTGTTTAAGGATCCCTTTACCGGGCTTATCCTGGCAGTGATCATATATGGAGCCGGAGGCGGGCTGACAGAGGTACTGCTGACGCCTATTGTGCAGGCGTGCCCTATCCGTGAAAAAGACAAAGCGGTGAGCATGCTCCATTCTTTTTACTGTTGGGGCAGTGTGATCGTAATCCTGGCGTCTACTGCTTTTTTCCGTCTGGCAGGCATTGGAAACTGGAAATACCTGGCGGTGCTGTGGGCCCTTCTGCCAGTGGCAAATGCCGTATATTTTGCCTTTGTGCCCATGTATGAGCTGGTGTCAAAAGAGGAAAAGATGCCTTTTTCCAAGCTGGCAAAGTCAAAGATATTCTGGCTGCTGCTGCTGTTTATGTTCTGCGCCGGTTCCTGCGAAATGGCCATTGCCC
This sequence comes from uncultured Roseburia sp., assembly GCA_930989305.1. Taxonomy (GTDB): domain Bacteria; phylum Bacillota; class Clostridia; order Lachnospirales; family Lachnospiraceae; genus Brotonthovivens; species Brotonthovivens avistercoris. The sequence continues at coordinate 3,662 of CAKNLF010000064.1, forward strand.
AGTGGGCCTCCAATTTCGCGGAGGAGGGACTTCATGTATCCAAGGCTGCGGGAGATCTTGCCGGCCCCTGCCTTTTTGCCGCAATGAAAGGCATTGAACGTACCTGGTACGGAAAAAAAGGAGAGAAGATCCCTCTTTGGGGATTTATGGTATTTTGTTCCCTGCTCTGCGGGGCCTGCTATCTTGTGATCGGATTATCCGGATCAGCGGCCATTGCGCTGGGAGCGTGCGCTGCAGCCGGATTTGCCACAGGCGTTATGTGGCCGGGAACCTTTACCACAGCTGCTCAGGTGCTGCCAAAAGGGGGAACCGCGCTCTTTGGCATGCTGGCCCTGGCAGGGGATCTGGGATGCGGCGCGGGACCGGCCATTACGGGAATGATATCTTCTGTATGGGGGGATAATCTGAAAGGGGGATTTTTATTCGGGACTGTGTTCGCAGTGCTGATGCTCCTCGGATTGGCAGGTCTTTACAGGATGAAAAAAAGAGGGGTTATAGTTATGGAAGGGGTATAAGATAAAAAACTCAGACAGATCATTTTTGCTCTGTCTGAGTTTTTTTGTATTATTTTTTCATTGATGCCCGTTTTCTGAGGGTAGGATCCAGAATTTTCTTGCGGATGCGCAGGCTTTCCGGAGTCACCTCCAGAAGCTCGTCGGTATCAATAAAGTCCAGAGCCTGTTCCAGACTCAGTCTCCGGGGCGGTGTCAGCGTAAGAGCTTCGTCCGCGCTGGAGGAACGGGTATTGGTAAGATGTTTTTTCTTGCATACGTTCAGCTCGATATCTTCCGCTCTGGAGCACTGTCCGATAACCATGCCGGAATATACCTTTTCGCCGGGACCAATAAACAGCGCGCCTCGTTCCTGAGCGGAAAACAGACCATAGGTAACGGATTCTCCGGACTCAAAGGCGATTAGAGAGCCCAGTTTACGGTACTGGATGTCTCCACGGTAAGGCTCATAGCCGTCAAAGATAGTATTGATAATGCCGTTGCCCTTGGTATCAGTAAGGAATTCGCCGCGGTAGCCGATGAGACCACGGGAAGGGATCTTAAATTCCAGACGGGTGTAGCCGCCGCTGATGCTTCCCATATTCTGAAGTTCGCCTTTTCTCTGGCTGAGTTTGTCGATGACTACTCCTGTAAACTCATCGGGCACGTCTACATAGGCAAGTTCCATAGGCTCAAGCTTTTTGCCGTTTTCATCTGTATGATATAAAACTTCCGCCTTGCTGACTGCGAATTCGTATCCTTCCCGGCGCATATTTTCAATCAGTACAGACAGATGCAGCTCTCCTCTGCCGGAGACTTTAAAGCTGTCGGCGTTTTCTGTTTCCTCTACCCGCAGGCTCACATCCGTGTTCAGTTCGCGGAAAAGCCTGTCTCTGATGTGACGAGAAGTTACGTATTTACCCTCTTGACCGGCAAGGGGACTATCGTTTACAATAAAGTTCATAGAAATAGTCGGTTCCGAAATCTTCTGGAACGGTATTGCCTGAGGATTCTCAGGATCACAAATGGTATCTCCGATATGGATATCCGCGATTCCGGATACAGCCACGATAGATCCTATCTTAGCTTCTTTAACTTCCACTTTATTCAGCCCGTCAAATTCATAAAGTTTGCTGATACGGACTTTTTTCTGTTTTTCCGGGTCGTGAGCGTTTACCACCACAGCTTCCTGATTGATCTTCAGACATCCATTATCTACTTTTCCCACACCGATACGTCCAACATATTCGTTATAATCAATGGTACTGATCAGTACCTGGGTGTTGGCGTCCGGATCTCCTTCAGGAGCCGGGATGTAATTGATGATCGTCTCAAACAGGGGAACCATGTCTTTTTTCTCATCTTCCAGATTCAGCATAGCGTAGCCGCCTTTTGCGGAAGCGTACACAAAAGGACAGTCCAGTTGCTCGTCAGAAGCGTCCAGATCCATAAACAGTTCCAGCACTTCGTCAATCACTTCATCCGGTCTTGCCTCCGGCCGGTCAATCTTATTGATGCAGACGATTACCGGAAGATTCAGTTCCAGAGCTTTCATCAGAACGAATTTTGTCTGAGGCATAGCGCCCTCAAAAGCGTCTACCACAAGGACAACGCCGTTTACCATTTTCAGCACTCGTTCCACCTCTCCGCCGAAATCGGCATGTCCCGGAGTATCGATAATATTGATCTTTATGTCCTTATAAAAGACAGCGGTATTTTTTGACAGGATCGTGATGCCTCGTTCCCGTTCGATATCATTGGAGTCCATGACACGTTCCTGAACTTCCTGGTTGGCCCGGAATACGCCGGACTGCTTCAGCAGCTCGTCGACCAGCGTAGTCTTTCCATGATCTACATGGGCAATGATCGCAATATTGCGGACATCTTCTCTTTTCATTTTCATAAAGAAAAACCTTCTTTCTATCAGATATGAATCTCAGTTCCGAATTTCCGACAAAAGACGCCGGAAAAAAATTTCTTTTTTTTCTGCATTTAATAGGTAATAAATGCTCAACTTCTTTATTCTATCATAATTTTTTTAAATAGCAACAATAACTTGCAAAGTGAAAAATCCCGGAGCGGGGAGGAGTTTGTCACTTTGTGTCAATAGTTGATTTTTTTGATTCGACAGTTTTTTGGGGATTGTGCAAAAGAGGAGTGGTAATTTGTTGGAGTCGACTAGTTCTAAATCTGCAGAATGAGAATAGTATTTTAAGAAACAAAATGAATGAAAACGTACATGTGAAGAAGGGAGAATACATAATGACAGATAAAATGTTTGAAAACAATCAGGTGGCCATGACAGGGGAGATCGTAACCGGTTTTCAGTTCAGTCATGAGGTGCTGGGGGAAGGTTTTTACACGGCGGAAATGGCGGTAAACCGGCTGAGCAACTATGCGGACTATATTCCGCTGATGGTGTCGGAGCGGCTTGTGGATACACAGCAGGATTACACGGGACAGCTGGTCCGGGTAAGCGGACAGTTCCGGTCTTATAACCGCCATGAAGAAAAGAAAAACCGGCTGGTGCTGTCCGTATTTGTCCGTGAATGGGAATTCGCGGATGAGATCGGGGAAAATGAAAAAACAAATCAGATCTTTCTGGACGGTTATGTATGCAAAGAGCCTGTTTACCGGAAAACCCCTCTTGGAAGGGAGATCGCGGACCTGCTCATAGCTGTAAACCGTTCCTATGGAAAATCCGATTATATCCCATGCATCTGCTGGGGCAGGAACGCCAGATTCGCCTCCGGATTTGAAGTGGGCAGCCATATCCAGGTGCTGGGCCGGATCCAGAGCAGGGAATATGTGAAACGGATCAGCGAAGAAGAAACCGAACACCGGATCGCCTATGAAGTATCTGTCAGCAAAGTGGATTTCCTGGAGGACTGATGTGCGAATGGGAAAAGAAGGAGTCTGCAGGTGAAAGTAAGACCTTGCATTTTGGTATATAGTATGGTATTTTGAAATACAACTGAATCATTTTTATATAAAATGTTCATGACGGCAGAAATTCATAAGAGAAATGTCAGAACTGAAGGAGGTTCTCATGGATAAAGGAAATGTGCAGGTGTATTATGGCTACGGCCGGGGAAAGACTTCCGCGGCGCTGGGTTACGCGATACATGAAGCAAGCAGAGGGGGCAACAGCATTGTAATTCAGTTCCTGAAGGGAAAGGACACAGCGGAGATTACATTTGCAAGAAGGCTTGAGCCTGAGATCAAACTGTTCCGGTTCCAGAAATCGGAAGACTTATATGACGATCTGTCTGATGAAGAAAAGTTTGAAGAAAATATGAGTATGAAAAACGGCATCAACTACGCCAGAAAAGTACTGGTGACCGGAGAATGCAGCATGCTTATTTTGGATGAGGTGCTGGGGCTGGTTGATAAAAAAATCATTACGGCCCAGGAACTGATCGATGTGATCAGGGCAAAGTCCGACGAGACGAAGATGATCCTTACGGGAAGGGTCATGCCGGAGGCGTTGATCCCCTATGCGGATGAGATATACAAGATCCAGACGGAAAAGGGATGAGAGGGAAATGTTTAAGGAAACTTTCCGGGATGCTTGTTGACATTTGAATATATCAATGATATAGTTACTTTGTACTTAATTTTAAACAATATAGAAAAGATAGAGGTTGCGTGATTCATCAGTATCCTGCCGGATGCAGCAGAAACAGAGGAAGGCAGAGGAAAGGGGAAAGCGCCGAAAGAGAGCAGTTTTTTCTGCGGCTGCTTTTTTGGGCATAGGGTGAAGAAGTCTATGACTGTCATCGGAAGATGGGGAGCTATCGCTGAATGTTTGAAACAGACGGAGACCGGCTCATACAGCCCGGTCTCTTTTTTTATAGGACAGCTCGCAGGTAAATAATCACTTCTATTTTTTCAAAAAATTCAGGAGGATTAAAGAATGGCAATTTTTAAAGGAGCAGGTGTAGCCATTGTTACACCTATGAAAGACAATTTTGAGATCAATTATGAGCAGCTGGAGGAAAATATTAATTATCAGATCGATAACGGAACAGACTGCATCGTGATTACCGGAACCACCGGAGAAAGTTCAACACTTACGGAAAAAGAACATCTGGACGCTATCAAAGCGGCAGTGGGATTCGCAAAACACCGTGTGCCTGTAGTAGCGGGAACCGGTTCCAACTGCACAAAGACAGCTATCAACATGTCAAAAGAGGCGGACAGCTACGGGGTAGACGGTCTTTTGATCGTTACGCCTTATTACAACAAAGCCACACAGGGAGGTCTTGTCAGCCACTATACACAGATCGCCCGGGAGGTAAAAGCTCCTATTATTATGTATAATGTGCCAAGCCGTACCGGATGCAATCTGATGCCGGCTACTGTAGCAGAGCTTGTAAAAAATGTTGACAATATCGTAGGAATCAAAGATGCTACCGGAAATCTGTCTCAGGCTGCTCAGATGATGAATCTGTGCGACGGCAATCTGGAGCTGTACTCCGGAAATGACGATCAGGTACTTCCGCTGCTGTCACTGGGCGGACTGGGAGTTATCTCCGTATTATCCAACATCGCTCCGAGACAGACTCATGATATGGTAATGGAATATCTGGAAGGAGACAGAAATAAAGCCATGAAGATCCAGCTGGACGCTATCCCGCTGATCAACGCCCTTTTCTGCGAAGTAAATCCGATCCCGGTAAAAGCTGCCATGAACATGCTGGGAATGGGCGCAGGTCCTCTGCGTGCGCCGTTGTCTGAAATGACAGACGCAAACAAAGAAAGACTGGCTGCTGAAATGAAAAAATTCGGATTAATGTAAGAACTGATCCGGGGATAAAGGAGACGAAAAGAAAATGACAAAAATTATCATGTGCGGCTGCAACGGTCATATGGGACAGGTGATCACCGGTATCTGTAAGGAAGATCCGGAAGTGGAGATCGTTGCGGGAATTGATAAATACGACGGAATCAAAAATGATTATCCGGTATTCGCAAAGCCTTCAGACTGCAATGTGCCGGCTGATGTTATCATAGATTTTTCCAATGTAAGCGTAGTAGATGAACTGCTGGATTACAGCGGAGAAAAGAACATACCGGTAGTGCTTTGCACAACAGGACTTTCCGAAGCTCAGCTGGAAAAAGTAAAAGAAACAAGCAAAAAAACGGCGGTGCTGAAATCTGCTAATATGTCTCTGGGCATCAATACTTTGCTGAAACTTTTAAAAGAAGCCGCAACAGTACTTGCTCCGGCAGGATTTGATATAGAGATTGTGGAAAAACATCACAATCAGAAACTGGACGCTCCCAGCGGAACAGCTCTTGCGCTGGCAGATTCCATGAACGAGGCCCTTAACGATGCCTATACATATAAATACGACAGAAGCCAGGAGCGGAAAAAACGTGAGAAATACGAGATCGGCATCCAGGCTGTCAGAGGCGGAAATATCGTAGGGGAGCATGAAGTGATCTTTGCGGGAACAGACGAAGTGATCACTTTCAAACATACAGCTACTTCCAAAGCGGTATTTGGAAAAGGCGCGGTGGAAGCCGCGAAATATCTTGCGGGAAAACCTGCTGGTATGTACGACATGAGCAATGTGATCGACAATAAAGCATAAACAAAACGAAAAAGGCTGGTCAGGCCGGGGAAACGCGGATCGGAATGTGAATATCACAGAAAGATTGCGAAAGCCCCGGCTTGTTTTTTTCCATTGAGTGGATTAAAATAATAGAACAAGGGAGTAAAACGCAATCAGCGATAAAAATAAGGGGGACATTTCTATTATGAAAGACGCAGATATGAAATATCTGAAAGTACTGTCAAAACAATATCCGAATATCGCGGCAGCCGCAACGGAGATCGTTAATCTCCAGGCAATCCTGAGTCTGCCCAAAGGCACGGAGCATTTCATTACAGATATCCACGGAGAATACGAACAGTTCCGCCATGTGCTGAACAACGGATCCGGCGCTATTCAGCGCAAGATTGAAGAAGAATTCGGCAGTTCTCTGGAGATTTCCGATAAACGGACTCTGGCCATGCTGATCTATTATCCGGAATGCAAACTGGGACAGATCAAGGAGCAGATGCCGGACAGAGAATCTATGGAAGACTGGTACCGGGTGATCATTTTCCGCCTGATCCGTGTCTGCAAGACAGCTTCATCCAAATATACCCGATCCAAAGTGCGAAAATCTCTGCCAAAAGATTTTGCCTATATTATCGAAGAACTGATGACCGGACGTCCGGATGTGGCGGATCAGGAGGCATATTATAATGAAATCATCAATTCCGTGATCCGCACCGGCAGAGCCAGCGAGCTGATCATTGATTTCTGTCATCTGATCCGCAGGTTTGTGGTAGATCATCTTCATGTGCTGGGGGATATTTTTGACCGGGGACCTTATCCTCATCTGATCATGGATACGCTTATGGCCCATCATTCTCTGGATATCCAGTGGGGCAATCATGATGTACTGTGGATGGGCGCAGCGGCAGGGCAGACGGCATGCATGTGCAATATGCTGCGCATTTCCGCCAAATACGGCAATCTGTCCATTCTGGAAGACGCATACGGGATCAATATGCTGCCCTTGGCCAGACTGGCTATGGACAAATACGCCGATGATCCCTGCGTATGTTTTCATGTGGACACATCAGATGAAAATTATGACAATGACTATGCGGAAATGGACGAAAAGATGCACAAAGCCATTTCCATTATTCAATTTAAACTGGAAGGCCAGCTGATACAGAAATATCCGGAATGGGATATGAGCAGCAGATTGCTTCTGGATAAGATGGATCTGGAGAAAGGCACCATTGTGGTGGAAGGAAAAACCTATGAGCTGAAGGAAAAATATTTTCCTACTGTGGATCCGGCTCACCCCTATGAACTGACTCCGGAGGAAAGGGAAGTGGTAAAACGTCTCCGGGCAAGTTTTCTGAACAGCGAAAGACTCCAGAAGCATATGCGTTTCCTGCTGGAAAAAGGCGGATTTTACAAAGTATACAACGGCAACCTTCTTTATCACGGATGCGTGCCGCTGAACGAAGACGGCAGCTTTAAAGAAGTCAATATATACGGGAAAAAATACAAAGGCAAAGCACTCTATGATATCCTGGAGCATTATGTGCGCAAAGGCTTTTATTCTCTGGAACCGGAGGAACGGGAAAAAGGCCGGGATATTATGTGGTTTATCTGGAAAAACAAAAACTCACCGGTGTTCGGAAAAGAAAAGATGACCACCTTTGAGCGGTATTTTATCCGGGACAAAAAGACTCACGAAGAGCCGAAAAATCCATACTACAGACTCTGCGAGAAAGAAGAAGTGGTAAACAAGATCCTGGAAGAATTCGGACTGCCGGCTACCGGATCTCACATTATCAACGGGCATGTGCCGGTAGCAGTGAAAAAGGGAGAATCTCCGGTGAAATGCAACGGCAAGCTGCTGATCATAGACGGCGGTTTCTCCAAGGCATACCAGAGCAAAACAGGCATTGCGGGCTATACGCTGATCTACAATTCCTACGGTCTTGTGCTGGCTGCCCATGAACCTTTTGAATCCATGGAAAAAACAGTCCTTACTGAGACCTGCATCCATTCCCATGTAGTCATGGAACAGAACGTGGTGAAACGGAAAACTGTCGGGGATACGGATACGGGAAAAGTGCTCCGGGAAAATATCGCGGAGCTGGAAGAACTGCTGGAAGCGTACCGAAGCGGCTGTCTGGTGGAAAACGGATGATCAGAAAAAAGTAGAAAAAGCCGTTCAATGTTGCTATACTGTCTGTATGCCGGTGTCGGCAGGATATACAGACAGGAGATGCTTTGATGAATATCTTAAATATAGAACATATCAGTAAAATTTACGGAGAAAAAGTGATCTTTGATGATGTATCCCTGGGAATACAGGAGGGAGACAAGGCAGGTATCATCGGGATCAACGGGACGGGAAAGTCCACCCTGCTGAAGATCGCGGCAGGTATAGAAGAACCGGATCAGGGGGACTGTATCCGGGCAGGATCCGCAGTGATCCGCTATCTTCCTCAGAATCCGGAATTTGATAAAAAGATGACAGTGCTGGAGTGCGTTCTGAAAGGATATGACAGCCGGAGGACCGGAATGGACTGGGATCTGGAAGGGGAAGGAAAAAATATGCTGATGACTCTGGGAATCGGAGACTTTGAAGCAAAAGCGGGAGAACTGTCCGGAGGCCAGAAGAAACGTGTGGCTCTGGCGGCGGTGCTTTTGCATCCATGCGATATCCTGATTCTGGATGAACCTACCAACCATCTGGATCATGCCATGGCTTCCTGGCTGGAAAACTATCTGAAAAGGTGGCGTGGCACTCTGCTTATGGTCACACACGACCGGTATTTTCTGGACAGTGTCTCCAATCGTATTCTGGAGATTGACAAGGGAAAACTTTACAGTTATGACACAAATTATGAAGGATTTTTGGAGCTGAAAGCCCAGCGGGAAGATATGGCTCAGGCCTCGGAACGGAAACGCCGCTCCATACTCCGCACGGAGCTTGAGTGGGTAAAGCGGGGCGCAAGAGCCCGTTCCACCAAACAGAAGGCAAGGCTGGAACGATATGAAGAGCTGAAAAACCAGGAGGGACCGGCCAGTGACGGCAGAGTGGAGATGAGTTCTGTTTATACCAGAATGGGAAAAACCACAGTAGAACTTTCTCATATCTGCAAAAGAATGGGAGAGCGGACTCTAATAGAGGATTTCAGCTATATCTTTTTGAAAAACGACAGAGTAGGCTTTGTGGGGACCAACGGCTGCGGAAAGACTACCCTGATGAAGATCATTGCAGGGAGACTGGAGCCGGATATGGGCCAGGTAAATATCGGGCAGACCATAAAGATCGGCTACTATTCTCAGGAGATAGAGAATTCAAAAGAAGCAGGGATCGCCTACATGGATCCTAAAATGCGGGTGATCGACTACATAAGGGAAACGGCGGAATACGTCCGGACAGAAGAAGGTCTGGTAAGCGCCTCCGCTATGCTGGAACGGTTTTTGTTCCCTTCCTCACTGCAGTACAGTCCTCTGGGAAAGCTTTCCGGAGGTGAGCGGCGCAGACTGAACCTGCTCCGGGTGCTTATGGAAGCGCCCAATGTACTGATCCTGGATGAGCCTACCAATGATCTGGATATTGCCACATTGACGATCCTGGAAGATTACCTGGACAGATTTCAGGGGATTGTGATCGTTGTGTCCCATGACCGGTATTTTCTGGACCGCACGGTAAAGAGGATTTTTGCTTTTGAAGAAGGCGGCGTATTAAAGCAATACGAAGGCGGCTATACGGATTACGCCCGGAAAGCGGCGGAACGTACGGGAATCCGAAAGCACACCGGAGACACGGCGCGCCTGGCGGATACTACAGCCGGATCAGCAGACAAAGTGACAAAAGGAAGCGCCGGAACCGGTGAAAAAAACAGCAGAAATACCTGGAAGGTACGTGATACGAAGAAGCTGAAATTTACCTACAGGGAACAGCGGGAATATGAGACCATTGAGGAAGACATCATGGAACTGGAAGAAGAACTGTCCGGTCTGGATGATCAGATGATGGAAAACGCCACCAACTCCGTAAAACTTTCGGAGCTTTCCGGGAAAAAGGAAGAAATTCAGAAACTGCTGGATGAAAAAATGCAGCGGTGGGAATATCTGGAAGAACTTGCTGAAAAAATAAAAGAGCAAAACAGCGCTCAGTAAAAATACTCCTGTAAAAGGGACGATCTGTGATCAGTCCCTTTTCAGGAGTATTTTTGTTG
>CAKNLF010000065.1 GCA_930989305.1 uncultured Roseburia sp.
CGGATATGATCCTCAATATGATGAAAATCAGGCAGAAAAAATAGGAGCCCGGGCACTCAGGCTCCGGACAGGACATTCTGATCCCGTATATCAGAAAGCCAAAAAAGAAGCCCGAAGCAGACAGCTGCTTTGGACTTCTTTTTTGTTTTCCTGTTATTTTGCGACAATATTGATGATCCTGCCCGGCACATAGATCTCTTTGACGATATTTCCGGAAAGTTTGCTTCCAAGAGCTTCTTTTCCCGCAGCAAGGGCATCTTCTTTGCTGATGTCCGCAGGCACTTTGATCACACATTTTGTTTTGCCGTTGATCTGTACCGCTACTTCTTTTTCATCGTCTACCATAGCGGCTTCATCATATTCCGGCCATCTGTTGTCAAATACAGATGTATCATGACCAAGCTGGCTCCACAGTTCTTCTGAAATGTGAGGCGCAAAAGGTGCCAGAAGTACAACAAGAGTTTCCAGTGTCTCTTTATCAACACCGCCTTTTTTCGCCATTTCAATCAGTTTATTGTTGTATTCCATAAATCCAGATACAACAGTATTCAAACTGAAGCTTTCCAGACGTGTAGTGATATCATAGATCATCTTATTACGGATCTTTATCAGTTCTTTTGTGGCTTTTACTCCGCTGTCTTTGTTATCCAGCACAAGTTTCCACAGACGGGTAATGAAACGGTATACGCCGTCAATTCCCCTGTCATCCCATTCAGAATCCAGTTCCGGCGGTCCTACGAAAAGTTCGTACATTCTCAGAGAATCGCATCCGTAATCTCTTACCAGATCATCCGGTGAGATCACATTTCCTTTTGATTTACTCATTTTTATGCCGTTTTTGCCGGTGATCATTCCCTGATTGAAAAGTTTGTGGAATGGTTCGTCAAAATCGATCACACCGATATCGCACAAAAATTTTGTATAGAATCTGGAGTATAACAGATGCAGCACCGCATGCTCTACTCCTCCGATATACATATCTACCGGAAGGTATTTATCTGCTTTTTCCCGGGATACCAGTTCATCTTTATTTTTATTATCTACATATCTTAAGAAATACCAGGATGATCCTGCCCACTGAGGCATTGTGTTTGTCTCACGTTTTGCCGGTTTCCCGCAGCAGGGACAAGTAGTATTTACCCATTCCGGTATGCCTGCCAGAGGAGACTCGCCTGTTCCGGTAGGCTCATAAGATTCCACATCCGGAAGCAGCAGCGGAAGTTCTTCTTCCGGTACCGGCACCGGACCGCAGTCAGGACAATGTACAATTGGAATCGGTTCGCCCCAGTAACGCTGACGGGAAAATACCCAGTCTCTCAGTTTATAGTTGGTAGTCGCTTTTCCGATGCCCATTTCTTCTATCATATGTGGAGCTTCTTTTTTCAGTACGGAAGACTCCATACCGTTCCAGTCGCCAGAATTGATCATGGTTCCCTTGGCGTCTGTATAGGCCTCTGTCATATTTTCAATTTCTTTTCCATCCTTCGCGATAACCTGGATGATCGGAATATTGAATTTTTTCGCGAATTCAAAATCACGGTCATCATGGGCCGGCACGCACATAATGGCACCGGTGCCGTAATCAGCCAACACATAATCGGAAAGCCAGATCGGGACCAGAGCTCCGTTTAAAGGATTTACGGCATAAGAACCTGTAAATACACCGGTCTTTTCCTTATCCTGCAGACGATCTACTGAAGATTTCAAAGAGGTCTGGTAAATGTAGTCTTCCACCGCCTGACGTGTCTCATCTGTAGCAAGTTCTTTCGCGAGAGCGTGCTCCGGAGCAAGTACCATAAAGGTAGCTCCGTATAATGTATCCGGTCTGGTAGTATATACGGTGATTTCTTTGTCGCTGCCGTCTACTTTAAAGTTTACTTCCGCGCCGTAGCTTTTTCCGATCCAGTCAGTCTGCATCTTCTTTACTTTTTCCGGCCAGTCCAGCTTATCCAGATCGTTTAACAGTCTGTCCGCGTATTTTGTGATCTTTAACATCCACTGATTCAGATTTTTCTTTGTAACGTCCGCGCCGCAGCGTTCACATTTTCCGTTGACTACTTCTTCATTTGCCAGTCCGGTTTTACAGGACGGACACCAGTTGATCGGCATTTCTTTCTGATAAGCAAGGCCTGCCTTGAACATTTTTACAAAAATCCACTGAGTCCATTTATAAAATTCCGGATCTGTTGTGTTGACTTCCATATCCCAGTCATAGATAGCGGAAATTTCATTGATCTGACGTTTGATGTTCGCAATATTCTCCGCTGTGGATTTAGCGGGATGCACGCCCATTTTGATAGCGTAGTTTTCTGCAGGCAGTCCGAACGCGTCCCATCCCATAGGATGGATCAGATAATATCCCTGCAGCATTTTATATCTGCTCCAGACATCGGAGATCACGTACCCTCTCCAGTGTCCCACATGGAGTCCATTGCCTGACGGATATGGGAACATATCCAGGCAGTAGTATTTCGGTTTCTTTCCATCATTTACATTTACGGGTTTTTCTTCCCAGATTTTACGCCATTTTTGTTCAATTTCCCTGTGATTATAGGGTACAGCCATCTTTTATTCCTCCTAAAAAGTATCTTAATCCAGCACTCTAAAAATTTTATCACACAAAGTATAATTGTCAAGCCGAAAAGCCCCTTACCCCTGCAAACCCGGATTTCTCAGAGTTTTCCGGTAAGCTTTCCTTTTAAAACAGCCAGCATTTCCCGGCAGATATTTTTCGGAAGTTTCCGGATATCCGTTTTTGCCGGAAGGCATTGGATCTTTGAAAATCCCTGACCAATGGCATATTTTTCAGCCCGGTACATGTGATAATTGCTTGTGACCAATAGGATTCTCCCGTCCTCAGGCAGGATTTCCCGGCAGAACTTCAGATTTTCCAGAGTCGTCCGGGATTTTTCTTCTTTAATGATGGATTTTTCCGGTATCCGGTATTTTTTCACCAAATACTCTTTCATAGCCTGAGCTTCGCTGATAGTATTTCCCGGAGATATGCCTCCGCTTACAATGATCGGTGTCTCGGGATGCTGTTGCTTGTAACATGCCGCCATATCCAGACGGTGTTTCAGCGTTGAGGTTATCCGGTCGCTTTTCAGTTTTGCTCCCAATACTATCATATATTCTTCTGAATGGATCATGTATCTTCCCTATCCTCAAAGAAAGAAGAGTGTTCAAATGAAGCCGGTCTTTTGAACACTCTTCCCTTCTTAACTTAAATTAACTGACAATATTACTTTTCACAGCCGGCTTACTCTTCACCTGCAGCTGCTCTGGCAGCGATTTCTTTTTCCTGAATATCGGCGGGAGCCTGCTCATAACGAGCGAATTCATAGGAATATTCTCCGCTTCCGCCTGTCATGGAACGAAGGTCCGTATTGTATCCGAACATTTCTGACATAGGCACATCCGCGATAATCTCCTGTTTTCCTCCCTCTACTGGATTCATACCGAGTACACGGCCCCGACGTTTGTTCAGATTGCCCATGATATCTCCGGTATATTTGTCCGGGACTACTACTTTTACAGAAGCAATAGGCTCCAGAAGTACAGGAGACGCTTCCATAAAGCCTTTTTTAAAGGCCTGGATAGTAGCCATTTTGAATGCCATTTCCGAGGAGTCAACCGGGTGATAGGATCCATCGTATAATACGGCTTTAACGCCTACTACCGGATATCCGGCCATAGGTCCTTTTTCCACAGATTCCTGCAGACCTTTTTCTACTGCCGGGAAGTAATTTTTCGGAACGGCGCCCCCTACTACAATCTGTTCGAATTCATAAGATTCTTCCAGATTTCCGGAAGGCTCAAATGTCATTTTTACATGGCCGTACTGTCCGTGACCACCGGATTGTTTCTTATATTTATATTCCACATCTGATTTCTTGCGGATCGTCTCTTTAAATGCGATCTTTGGTTTTTCAAGTTCAATCTCTACTTTGTATTTTTCCTTCAGTTTGCTTACGACAATCTCCAGATGCTGATCGCCCATGCCGTACAGAAGAGTCTGATGATTTTCGCTGTCATTTACGGATTTCAAAGTCATATCTTCCTGCATCATTTTCTGCAGTGCCTGAGAAATCTTATCTTCATCTCCTTTATTTTTTGCTCTGTAACGCATATATGTATAAGGAACTGAGAATTTTGTTTTAATATAAACCACAGAATTGCCTTTTGCGGACAGCGTATCTGTCGTTACCACTTTATTTAATTTTGCCAGCGCGCCGATATCTCCCGCATGAAGTTCGCTTACTTCTTCCGGTTTATTTGCCCGCATTACATACAGTTTTCCAATCTTGTCATCCATGCCGTGTTCCGGATTAACCAAAACGTCGTCTGTCTTCAATACGCCGGAATTTACTTTGATCAGAGAATATTTTCCGATAAAAGGATCCACGATGGTCTTGAAAATATAAGCTGTCTTAGGTTTTGAGAAATCATAATCCGCGTTAAACACTTCATTGGATTTCAGGCTGATTCCCTTGCATTCTTTTTTGTCCGGACTGGGCAGATATTTTACAATATCGTCCAACAGCGTATAAATGCCCTGAGCAAGGATACCGGACGCCATGGAAATAGGTACGATACTGCCGTCTATTACGTTTACACGAAGTGCCTGACGGATCTCATTTTCTGAGAACTCTTCTCCCGCAAAGTATCTGTCCATAAATTCTTCACTTGTCTCAGCTACTGCTTCCAACAGGGTCTCCCGGAGTTTTTCCAGGTTCGGTCGGGAATATTCCGGCATTTCCATAGGAATGACTTCGCCTTTTTCATTCCACTGATGCGCAGTCTGACTGATAATGTTTACATATCCGATAAACTTCTCATTTGCCCGGACCGGGATATGGAAAGGCGCGATTTTCTTGCCGTACAGCGCCTGCATATCTTCTACTGTCTGACGAAAACTTGCGTTGTCGTCATCCATATTGGTAACGCAGATCAGTCTTGGAAGATTGTACTTATCGCACAGTTCCCAGGCTTTCTTTGTTCCAACTTCCACTCCGGATTTTCCGGAAACAACAATTACAGCCGCGTCAGCAACACTTGCGGCTTCTTCTACCTCACCGACAAAATCGAAATATCCGGGTGTATCCAGTATATTGATCTTAGTATCACCCCATATGATCGGGACAACGGATGTATTGATAGAAAAACCCCTTTTGATCTCTTCTTTATCATAATCGCTGATCGTATTGCCGTCACTGATTTTTCCCATTCTGGTGGTCAGACCGGATAAATATGCCATTGCTTCCACAACAGTTGTTTTACCGGCGCCTCCGTGGCCCAATACAATTACGTTTCGGATTTTGTCCGTGGTATAAACATTCATAAATACTTCCTCCATACATTATAAAAAATTCATGGTTATATTGTACTAAAAATGTGCAAATATTACAACTATTTTAGAGATATTTTACATCAATTTAGCCATTCAGGAGTCGAAAATGAGAAACAGAGACTTTTTCCCCCGAAAATGTTGCTCATTTTCGACCTGTATTCCCCATTTCTACGCAGACAAAATACAGCGTACATAAAATTCATTCCGTCATATCGAGTATGTTCATTACTTTTTCACGTTAAAGTTTTACGGTTTTGCGTGTTAAATTGTTGACATCACTGTTTGAAAAAGTTATGATTAAATAATCTGAAAATTATGTTTTACCAGGAGGGAACCAATATGATTGTTGTAATGAAACCTCACGCGTCAGAACAATCTGTAAATAAAGTAACTGAAATTATCCGTTCCAATGGCATGACGGCTCACCTATCCGCAGGGAAGGAAGTGACCATCATAGGTGTGGTAGGCGACAAAACAAAGCTGGATATCAGATCTATCCAGGCTGTTCCGGAGGTGGAAAAAATCGTCAATATTACAGAAAGCTATAAGCTTGCCAATATTAAATTCCACCCTCAGCCTACTGTCATAAATCTTCCCCATACTTCCATCGGACCGGAAAATCTTACTGTCATGGCAGGCCCCTGCGCCATTGAATCGGAAGAACAGATCCTGACCGCCGCAAAGGCTGTAAAAAAGGCCGGCGCCACGATCCTGCGAGGCGGAGCTTTTAAACCAAGGACCAGTCCCTATTCTTTTCAGGGTCTTGGGGAGGAAGGACTGAAACTGATGAAAATGGTTTCTGAAGAAACAGGGCTTGACACCATCTGCGAAGTAACCAGTTTAAAATCTATAGAACTGGCCATTTCCTATGTAGATATGATCCAGATCGGCGCCAGAAACATGCAGAATTTTGAACTTCTGAAAGAGGCCGGACAATGCGGCCTTCCCGTTCTTTTAAAGCGCGGCCTTTCCGCTACAATTGATGAGTGGCTGAACGCCGCGGAATATATTATGTCCTATGGCAATCATCAGGTGGCGCTCTGCGAAAGGGGGATCCGCACCTTCGAGACAGCTACCCGCAATACGCTGGATTTAAGCGCAGTATGCGTACTGAAAGAAAAGACACATCTGCCTGTTATTGTGGATCCCAGCCATGCCGCAGGCGTACGGCGTTATGTAGCGCCTCTGGCAAAAGCGGCGGTAGCCTGCGGGGCCGACGGACTGATGATCGAAGTCCACCCGGATCCTTCCCGGGCACTTTCCGACGGGCCTCAGTCTCTGGATCCGGACCAGTTCAGCGCTTTTATGAAAGAACTGAAAACATTTACTATTCTTGCAGGGAGGACATACGAATGTACCCATTAAAAATCGGTTTTGTCGGACTTGGACATATCGGCGGTTCCATTGCCAAAACCATCCGCCGTCTTCACCCGGACATAGAAATCACCGCCTGTGATCCTTCAGAAAATACGATCCGGCAGGCGCTGGAAGACAATATCATACACAATGGCTTTTCTCATTTAAACGAAGCATTCTTATCCTGCGACTATATCTATCTGTGCGCTCCGGTCCTGATAAACACAGACTACCTTCCGCAAATGAAAGAGTTCTGTGAAAAAAAACCGAACCTTCTGATTACAGATGTAGGAAGTGTAAAAACCGGAATCCATGAAGCGGTAACACGCTGCGGACTGGAATCCAATTTTATCGGCGGCCATCCCATGTGCGGCACAGAACACACAGGCTACGAATATTCCACCCCTTACATGCTGGAAAATGCCTATTATCTGCTTACGCCAACATCTGCGGCTTTACCGGAAAAAATACGGGAATTTGAATCTTTCACGTCTTCCCTTGGAGCGCTTCCCCTTGTGCTGGATTATAAAAAGCATGACTTTTCCGTAGGATCCATCAGTCATCTTCCTCATGTGATCTCGGCAACCCTGGTCAATCTTGTAAAAGACCTGGATGACAGTCAGGAAACGCTGAAAACCATTGCCGCAGGAGGATTTAAAGATATTACCCGTATTTCTTCCTCTTCTCCTCTTATGTGGGAAAATATCTGCATTGCCAACAGGGATCAGATCCTGGAGCTTGTGGATACTTACATTGCTGCATTACAAAAATCACGGGACAAAATAGCCGCCGGCAACGGCAGTGACATCTATTCTTTCTTTGAAAGCGCAAAGGATTACCGGGATTCATTCCAGGTTTCTTCTTCCGGCGCGATCAAACCGGTTTATCAGCTGTTCTGTGATCTGATCGATGAAGCGGGAGGCATCGCTACCATTGCTACGATTCTGTCCGCCAACAATATCAGTATCAAAAACATCGGGATTGTTCACAACCGGGAATTTGAGCAGGGTGTGCTCCACATAGAATTTTACGAGCAGGAAGCGTGCCGTCACGGAGTGGAACTGCTGAAGAAATACCACTATACCGTATATGAAAGATAAGAAATACAGAAAGGAAACAACTGTTTATGCAGATTACAAAGCAACATGCTTTAAAAGGGAACGTAACGGTTCCCGGCGATAAATCCATTTCCCATCGTTCCATTATGTTCGGGGCCATTGCTCAGGGACTAACGGAAGTGACCGGATTTTTACAGGGAGCGGATTGTCTGTCTACTATCTCATGTTTTCGCAGACTGGGTATCGAAATCCGCAACGAAAAAACAAAAGTACTGATCTACGGACGGGGACTCCACGGACTTTCCGCCCCTTCCTCAGTACTGGACGCCGGAAACAGCGGCACAACCACCCGGCTGATCAGCGGAATCCTTGCCGGACAGGATTTTCCCAGCTCTATTACCGGAGACGCTTCCATTCAAAAACGTCCCATGGGAAGAATCTTTCGCCCTCTTTCCGAAATGGGCGCTTCCTTTGTCAGCAAATTTGACAATGACTGCGCGCCTTTCACGATCCGGGGCGGACATCTTCGTGGAATCCACTATAATTCGCCGGTAGCATCCGCTCAGGTTAAGTCCTGTATCTTGCTTGCAGGACTTTACGCAGATGGGGAAACCTCTGTTACTGAGCCGCTGCTTTCCCGAAATCATACAGAACTGATGCTGAAAGGATTCGGAGCCGATGTAAAAAGTCATGGTACAACTGCTGTGATCCAACCGGAGCCTCATTTGGAGGGCCAGAAAATACAAGTTCCCGGCGATATTTCTTCTGCTGCTTATTTTATCGCTGCCGGTCTATTGATCCCCGGTTCGGAAATCCTCATTCAAAATGTAGGAATCAATCCTACCAGAGACGGCATACTGAAAGTCGCAGGGGAAATGGGCGCTAAGATCACCTATTTAAATAAAAGACTTGTATCTGGGGAACCGGTTGCGGATCTGTTGGTACGCTCCTGCAGTCTCCAGGGCGTTACCATAGGAGGCGATATTATTCCCACCCTGATCGATGAGATACCTGTCATTGCCGTTATGGCGGCATTGGCTGATGGCACCACTGTAATCAAAGATGCCGGTGAACTTCGTGTAAAAGAATCTGACCGTATTGCTGTGGTCACGGAAAATCTGAAAGCAATGGGTGCGGATATCCAGGCGACTCCCGACGGAATGATCATCCGAGGCGGCCGGCCCCTCCATGGATGCCTGATCCAGACGCATATGGATCACCGGATCGCCATGGCATTTACTGTTGCCGGAATGTGCGCGGATGGAGAAACTACTTTTTCAGACGCCCGGTGCGTAGATATTTCCTATCCGGAATTTTTTACTCATATGATGCGGCTGACTCAACACTAAAATTTTTATAAAACCGCTTCCCTCCCATTTTCTTTTTCCAGTATATAGGGTATAATAGGGACACTTTAAGCAGGGATTACACCCTTGCTCATACAGCTTCTTATTTCTGGAAGATCTGTATGCCAAAATCTGTCCCGGTTTCTAAATCGGCAGATATTTTGTAAACCGTACACCATATATCATCTGATTAGGCAAGGAGGACTTTGATTATGAAATGCCCGGTTTGTAAAGATGTTACGTTATTAATGGCGGAAAAAAAGGGAATTGAGATCGACTATTGCCCTGAATGCCGCGGGATCTGGCTGGACAGAGGGGAACTGGAAAAGATCATAGAGCGTTCCAGCCGGGACGGCGGCTATGGATATGATTCTGCTGCTGACAGTTCCAAACAAAAATGCACACCAAAACAGCAGACCAAAAAGAAACGGGGCTCCATGCTTGGAGATCTGTTTGAAATGTTCGGAGGCGGCGAAGACTGACCGTTTGCGGTATAACAGAGACATCTGGCAATGTGATTCTGGGCTATCACTGGATCCGGAGCAATATTCTTCTGATTCTTGCAGCGGTTCTGCTTGTGTATATCATAAAAATATTATATGTAAAATACCGGCCTGAACGCCAATGTTTCATACGCAAATGCAGTTCTCTCGCCTTTGCTATCTACCTTTTTCTGGTAGCGCATATTACGCTCCTAGGCAGACGGCCCAGTGCTGAACCGATTTGGCATTTTCAGCTTTTCTGGTCTTACATGGCCGGATCCCGTGAACTGATCGCACAAAATATCCTGAACGTGATCATGTTCGTGCCTTTTGGTATTTTTTTGTATGACCTTTCACCCAGACCAACCACCTTGCGCCGCATACTGGTTACAGCGCTTTTGTCCAGTCTTGTGATCGAACTGGTGCAGCTGATCGGTAAATTGGGAGAATTCGAGTTTGACGATATCCTGCACAATACCGCTGGCGCTCTGATAGGATACGCCGTTGCAAAATGGCTTTGTCAAAAATTGGATCCAAAAAACAAAAACATCCACAGATAAATTTTAGGGTCTGCCTTTCCGATTTGTTGTAAATCAGTAAAGACAGACCCTTTTTCTTAGCGTTATTTACAAGAAATATCTTTTATGGAAGTATTTTCCCTGAACTCTGGTAAATTTCATACCACTCATCTCTTGTCAGTAAAATATCAGATCCTCTGCAGGCATCTTTAATCCTCTGAGGATTTGTCGTTCCGAGTATTACCTGGATATTTGCCGGATGTCTGGTAATCCATGCCACTGCAATAGCGGTATTGGTAACCTCATATTTTTTTGCGATTCTGTCAATGGTTTTGTTCAGCTCTCCATACTGTTCCATATCTCCCAGGAAGGGCCCTCCGAAAAATCCTTTCTGGAAAGGTGACCATGCCTGGATCGTCATATCTTTCAGTCTGGAATACTCCAGCACAGAACCTTCTCTGTTTACAGACTGATCCGCTCCCATATTTACAGAAATACCGGAATCAATCATCGGGCAATGGGCTATGCTCAGCTGAAGCTGATTCACCTCCAATTTATAAGGAATATATTTCTGGAGCAGTTCCACCTGCATGGGGTTTTGATTGGATACGCCAAAATGCCGTACTTTGCCTTCTGTGTAAAGCTTTTCAAAAGCCTCCGCCACTTCTTCCGGTTCCATCAGGCTATCCGGTCTGTGCAGCAGCAAAAAGTCCAGATAGTCAGTATCCAGACGTTTTAAAATTCCATCTACCGCACTCAGAATATGTTCTTTTGAAAAATCATAGGATCCGGTCTCACTTTTTACGATTCCGCATTTGCTCTGGATAAACATAGATTCCCGTACCGCAGGATTGTTGAGTCCGATTGCTTTGCTGAAGATTTCCTCACACTCACCTCTGCGGCCCGGACTTCCGTACACATCCGCATGGTCAAAATAATTAATGCCTTCTTCAAGGGCAGTACGTATGATCTTTTCTGCTTCCTGAGGTGTTTTCCCTTTCAGACGCATGCATCCCAATACTATATTAGACGCTTTGATGCCTGATTTTCCCACTTCGATCTGTTTCATAATACCTTTCTCCTTTTTTATCTTTTAGGGTCTTATTCCCCGCTTGTACACCATTATCTCATATTTGCAGACTTATATCAATTCCGACCTGGTCAGAAAAGGAAGATTCATACCCGGATAAAGCTTCTTTCTTCTTCCTTCAAAAAGATAAGAAATTCTTTCCAAAAATAATATGAAATTCTTTCCCGGCGCATGGTAAATAAAACTTATCTTTATACCAAGCAAACAAAGGAGGACACCAAAATGGATGTAGTAAAAAGGATCAATGAACTAATGACAACTCAGGAACTGACTGAATATCAGCTGGCTAAATTTTCCGGTCTCGCCGATTCCACGATTTCAAACATGAGAAGACGCAATACTGTTCCTTCCGTTCCCACACTGGAACAGATATGCAAAGCCCTGGATATTTCTCTCTCCCAGTTCTTTGCGGATAAAAATACCGTAATGTATCCGGTTTCCGATATGAAACACTGGCAGTTTTTTGATCTGTATATACAGCTTTCAGACATCCAGCAGGCCCTGATCTGCCAGGTTGTACGTGAAATGCTGTCCAAAGGGGACTGACAGATCCCCTTTGGTCAATTTCAAAAAAGAGTGCTCATGGGGCAGTCCGCCTTCTGCCCTGCCGGATGGCATCTTGTTGCAGACATGAGTCTCTTTTTCTTTTTTATTTGTTTCGTATCTGTTCTACCTATTTGTATGCCGGCGCAGGAATAAACCTGCCGTTATCAGGCCCAATGCTCCTGTCAGAAGAAGATACATCGTCTTATGATTTCCTCCGGTCAGAGGCATATCAAAATGCGCGCTGTCTGTAATGTCATAATTAACCGTTTCAAAACAAAACGTCTGACTGGCTTCATCAAAATATGCTTTTGATATATCCGCGCCCTTATCCAGGATTTCTTTTTCTGTCATCTGGTATGGCAGAGTCACTGTAACAGCCTCCTTCAACAGATTATAGCCTTCCGCCGTCTGTATTTCCGTTAAAATATATTCTCCCGGAACCAGTCCCTGAAAAACTGCCTGGCCGTCACTTCCGGTTGTTCTTGTCTCTATCTCAGTTCCGTCAGAAGAACGTACCAGTTTATATGTTACTCCGGAAAGAGGTTTTCGACCGCTTCCATATTTTGTGACTGTAAGCATGTTAAGATGTACCTGGTCGTATGCGTTTATGGAAATATTGTCTCCCTGGATCACTTTATCTGCATACTTATAATCGACCGTATCTGTTTTCTCATTATAACCCATTACAAATACGCACCCTTCTGTTACAGGAACTCCTTTTGAACTGCTTTCCCAGGACATTCTCATGGTCCCGCTTAACTGATACAATTTCGGAGGACTGATTTCTCTGACCCGGTAGGTTCCCATATAAAAACAGATGTTTCCATCTTCATTTTGTTTCAGAGGACTGGATGTAATCGTTTTGCCTGCATACTCTGTCTGGCTTTGATTTTTCCCAAAGGTGTAACGGGATATAAAATCATCCATATTTTTTATGGAGAAATGTCCCTTTTTATCGGTTCGATAATACCATACCGCATCTGGTATTCCGGATGTATTTCCGGCATTGTTATTCCAGTATTCTATCGCAAAAACAGCCCCTTCCAGACCTGCTGTCCCCTGAGGTTTTGCCAGTCCGGTATCTTCATCGTATTTTTGCAGTTCCAGTGGGAAATCTCCGGTCGCAACAGGTTCCCGGCATGTAACAACTGCGGTTTTTCCGGTCTTTACTGTTACGGTATGGATGCCCTGGTCAGAACCGTCTGTTCCGTCGCATAATTCAAATCCCGCAGAAGGAGTGATCTCTTTTATATAGTAAGGGATTCCCTCCGTACCGCTTTTTAACTCCAGTGTTTCTGTTTCTCCCTTTTCATTGGTTGTAAGAACAGCCATCCGGTTTGTATCTTTTCCTGCGTCTGCTTTTGATCCATAAACCCCGTAAACGGCGCCTTTCAGAGAATATGACTTATTATCCGCCGTAATATCAGGATCAGCAGATTCCTTTTTCAGCTTTAGAGAACCGGTATTCGGAGAATCTGTAACCTCGACAAGACCAGTTGATCCTCTTGTAACTGTGATCGGATAAACAGCGTCCGAAAGAAGGTACCCTTCCGCCGCTTTATATTCTTTAATATAGTATGTACCCGGCGCCACAGTAACTGTATTGGAATTTTCCGCTGTGGTTACCAGCTGAATATTTTTTCCAAGCTCTGATTTTGCACGGATAGTGCAGGCTTTATCTTTATAGATCCGATATGTGGCTCCCGGAACTGTTTTTGACGGATCTGTATTGTCAGTTTTCCGGATCCGTGCGACGCCGTACTCAATATCTTCATTCCATCCCTTGGAAGAAACCCAGGAAGACTGTCCTGCTTTGACGGTCACTTTATAAACAGCAGTATCCCGCCTGGTCCCTTTGGGCACCTTGCTGCTTTCACGGACATAATATGTTCCGGGCTCATAAGTCAGGCGATTGGAATAGGGAGAATTTTCAGAATTTACACGAAGGGTATGATTGCCGTTTTTATCATTTGCGTAAGAAGTGCAGGAAGCGTTTTTATAAACATAATATTCCGCTCCCAAAAGAACATCATGGGTAGTCGCTCCTCTTTTTGCCAGGTACAAATACCCATACTCAGGCTTCGGCGTATATTTGTAGTAAATCAGTTCCTGTGTCCCGGCTACACCGG
>CAKNLF010000066.1 GCA_930989305.1 uncultured Roseburia sp.
GTCTTATGACAAATCAGAATATCCCGGATACGTATTTTACATGCATTGATTCTTTTAAGAAACGATACCCGAATATTAATCTGATCAATAAATACATCCCTTTTCAAGAGACGGAAGAAGCGCTGCAGGATCATAGGATGGATATGATATTCTGTCACCGCTTTGAAATCCATGAGAAAGGGAATTTTGTCACAGAAAAGATCGCAACCGGCTCTATGGGGCTTTATTACAGTATCCGTCATCCCCTGGGAGATAGAGATTCATTAAAGATCAAAGATTTTCAAAATGAAAAAGTATGGATCATAGATGTATCCGATACGGAAGACAGGAGAAAACTGATCAAAAAAGTAACAGATTTTTATGGAATGAATGAATTTCAGACTATCTGCGCTCACGATACCAATACGCTGCTTTTTAATCTGCGTCTTGGAAACGGGATTTCCATACTGGACAATCTTACCTTTAACGGACTTCCGCCGGATCTGAAATTTCTGCCTTTTGCAGAAGAAGTGGCGGATGTGGATCTGGTCCTTGTGTGGGAAAAGAATAACCGGAATCCGGCTATTCCTCCATTTGTGGAACTAATGAAAGAAATTTACAGAAACAATCAAAAAGAAAGATATTAAAGAAAACAGCCTCCGAAACCAGGATTATAATCAAGAGTTGCGGCAGGCTGTTTTTTATACAATTTTTCTATTTTAAAATCAGCTTTCTCAATTGGAAAAATACTGTCGGGAAGGATTACAATAATTTACAGAAACAGATGTCAGGACCGGATCGCCTCTTTCAGTTCCTTTAAAAAGTTTTTTAAAAAAGGTTTTTGGCTTCCGGAATGCCAGGCAGCTACCAGATCCGTATCCGGATTGTTCTGGAATTCCCTGACGGGAAGGATCTTCAGCCCCGGATGATAAGCAAGTATATTGTAATCGTTAATCAGGGCGATTCCGAGACCGGCCTCTGCCCAGAGCATTTCCGTTTCCAGATTGGGAGCATAGCGAAACTTTGGGAAAAATCCCAGACTGTGGCAATAGGAGAGATATCTGGAAGCCGCTTCTGAAGAATCCTCCGGCGAGATCAGAAAAATCTGTTCATCTGCCAGATCAGCCAGAGATATTTCATCTCTGGAGGCGAGAGGATGAGTCTTTGGCATAACGATCACATCCAGCAGGGACTTGACCTTCAGGAATGAAAGCTGTTCCTTTTTATCAATATCAAATAAAAGGGTAAAGATCAGATCCACGGAACCGTTATAAAGGCTGTCTGTAAGTACATGAAAGCTTCCTCTTGTAAGAGATATCTGGACATTGGGATATTTGTCAAAACAGTTTTTCATCAGATTCGGAAACAGCGCGTTAACGTCATGTCCGTCCAGAATTCCGATCCGGAAAATATCCGAATATCCGGCGGCTTTGATCTGAGCCATATGTATGATATCCGTATACTCATGGTAAAGGGCGGATAGCTTATCATACAGAAAGGCTCCTGCAGGAGTCAACTGTACGCTTTTCTGCCTGCGGATAAACAGCTGCATATTCAGCTCTTTTTCCATGTTTAATATTTGCCGGCTTAAAGTTGGCTGGCTGATAAATAACTGGGAAGCCGCTTCTGTGAAATTCAGGCATTTTGCGGCGGTAAGAAATGACTTGATCTGCTGGGTGTCCATAATACGCTCCCTTCCTGACATATGTGATGATGTGATTATACTATACAAGAAAGGAAATGAAAAGAAATGACAAAAAGAGAAAATGCATTAACTGCTCTTCAGGGTAAAAAACCTGAATCCGTACCATGTTTTTATTCTGCCTGCCAGATCATTCCCCCTGCCAGCGCTTTGGAATCACCGCCAATGGGAAGCGGAGCAGGATACGACGGATACGGCGTTCACCAGACTCCTACGGAAAGCGCCGGGGGTATGTATACCCCTACTCCGGGAATCCCGCCTGTGCTGGAACTGGAAAAAATAGAAGACTGGAAAAAGATCGTACATTTTCCGGATTACAGTCAGGTGGATTTTAAAACTATTTCAGAACAGGAAAGAGCGTTTTTCCATCTGGATAAAAATAATTTCGTCCAGGATCTTTTCTGTCCCAACGGAATTTTCGAACGGCTGCATTTTTTAATGGGATTTGAAAATGCCATGATCGCCATTATGGAGGAACCGGAAATTGTGTCGGATATTGTAGGGGCCATAGCTGATAAAAAGATCGAATTTATTTATAAAGCGGCGGAATACTATAAACCGGACTATTTTACTTACCTGGATGATTATGCTCATATAAACGGGCTGTTTATCTCAAAGGATACCTTTCGGGAAATTTTTAAACCTCATTATCAGAGGATTGTCAATGCCTGCAAAGAGACGGAAATGACATTTAAAACTCACTGCTGCGGAAAAATGGAAACGCTGCTGGATGATTTCCTGGATATGGGGGTAACCGCTCTGGATCCGGTCCAGTGCTGCAACAACATCCCGGAAATGAAGAAAAAGACCCTTGGAAAAGCAGGCATCATGGGAGGTCTGGACGTACAGAATGTAGTAGATATTACCGCATCATCCGAAGAAGATATCCGTCGTGAAGTGAGAAGATGTATCGACGAATACGCTCCGGACGGAGGATACATGATCTACGGCGCGTCTTTGCACATGTATAATCCGGCTGCCTACGCTCCGGGCCAGCCCCTTGGAATCGTCATAGACGAATGCGAAAAATACGGACATAATTATTATCTGTCCAGATAATCCATGATCTGAAAAGCCAGCAGAAACTGCTGACGGATCTTGTGATCTGAAAAATCCAGATCCAGAGCCTTTTCTATTTTGCGGATCTGATACTCCGCAGTGTTCCTGTGAATATTTAAAAGATCAGCGCATTTGCGAAAACTCAGATTCTGCTCCAGATAAACACGCAGGATCTTGTCCCCGGAATGCCCAAAGCGGCTGTTCCACTGCCAGAAACGCAGAAAATCCGGCGGCAGGGCAGCGGAAAGATCCATGCGTTCCTCCAAAGATGCAAAAAGATGATACATAGTATAATCTTCGTATAAATAGTATCCTGTACCGGATTTTTTTATCCTGGGACAGATTTCATTTAAAAAGGCGCATTGCTGTCTGGCGTCATAAATACCCGGCATATAGGAAAACGGATTGCTGACAAAACAGACGCACTTATAATGAAACAGAGTTTCACGGATTTCCCGGAGTATTGGGGACAATGCCCCTTTAGGTCCTTTATCCGGTCCTTCCAGTGGACAGAGCAGATAAAGGGTATCGCGAAAAAGAAAAGGCTTGCCCCGGCGGCAGCCGTCATAGAGCAGTTTGCGTATATAAGTCAGATGACTGGAACCGCCGTTTTCCAGTTCAATCTGTATCAGCAGAAAATTTCCACGGACAGGCATACGGAGCGCTTCCATTTGAGAAAGAACATCCGGATTTAAATGCTCCTGCCTGTCTGCCAGAAATTTTTCCAAAAGCCCTTCATACATATAATTACCCAGTTTATCGTATTTTTCATTATTTTTAAAATAGAAATCAATATTCTGCAAAAACAGTTCCGCCAGTTCCAGAAAATCCTGATCCGGTTTGTCCAGAGGACAAAAAATACAGGAATAAGCAACAACTTCCCTGTCTTTTTGATGTTTTCGATAAATGTAATAAAGAGAAGGATTTTCCGCGGAAGGCATATAAATGGCTTTCTCATTATTTTTCAGACAAAGAGGGATCTGCTGTCTGGATATTTCCGGCATGAGGCTGTCGGGAGTCTGACCGAGCTGGATCAGAGCCCGAAAAGACTTAGGGGCGTTTTCTCCGATTTCCGTATAACCGATCATACGAAAATCCGGCTGAAAAACAGCCGCCGGGAAACAGGAAATCTTTCCAAACAACTGCATCAGCTCCTGAAGAGAGCAGCCTTCGATAATTCTCTGATGACATTCTTTGTCCCACTGTACAAGGGATGTATAAATAAAGATCATCCGGTTCAGGATCTCTGAAGGAACTGTTTTCGCGGAAAATAAAACAACTGTGTTCTGATCCTCAGAAGCTGTGAGATTGGAAAGCTCAGACAGATCACATTCCTCTTCACAGATACAGAAAAATATATTTCCGGATGTAAGTTTCAGCGATTTTTCCAGAATATCCCTGCCGCAGATATAACAGATATTGCGGCTCCAAAAAGAAGGGGTGCCGGTAAGAAGCTGAAAACTGTCTATGTATTTCCCGTCTGCCCTTCCCGGGAGAACAACCGGGGAATAGTCTCTCAAATAATAAAGCATTACTGCCAGGGGTAATCTCATTACATTTCCTCCTAAAACTTTGTAAAAAGTTCCAAAAATCATTTTCATTATCATATGTATTTACGAAAAAATCAAGGAATCAAAGAGGTAAAATAGAATCAGACAATAAAATTCTGATTTGAGATTAGGAAATTATTACAAATGGAGGGAGAAGATGAAGACTTTAAACACAGATGTATTGATCATGGGAAGCGGTCTGGCAGGTCTTACCGCAGCCAACACCGCTCTGGATGCCGGAGCGGAGGTAATTGTTGTGGAAAAGCGGCCTTTCCAGGGGGGAGGCGTATCCAATACGCCTATGCAGACGCTGGTGGTCCGGGACGATCCGGCTTACCAGAACAGAGCGTTTAAAATACATATGGACTATACCAACTGGAACGCCAATCCCCATGTAGTCCGTTCCTGGCTGAAAAATACTGTGCGTATTCCGGCATTTGTGAGAAGCCTTGGGATTGAGTTCCTGAATATCAAGTATAATCCTCTGGAAGAACTGGGCACTACAAGAGGCTATGAAGTTGGATTTCCCAATGCGTTTCACATTGGAGATTATTACCGTTTAAAATGGATCGGCAAGGGACACGGAGCCGCAATTATCTGTAAAAAAGCTGCTGACCGGATCCGTGAAAAAGGAGGCCGGATCCTGTTTCACACAACTCTCACAAAGCTGATAAAAACAGAAGACAGAATCACGGGAGCCTTTGGAAAAGACGTCCGTACCGGGGAAGAAATGGAAATCAGGGCAAAAGCAGTGGTGATCGCCACAGGAGGTTTTAATGACAACAAAGAAATGGTGGAAAAATACTGCGGCCTGCATCTGACGAATAAAAACTGCGATGACGGCGGCAATGTGGTATTCAATCATTTTACCGGATCCAGATTAACCGGAGACGGACAGAGACTTGTGTGGGAAGCAGGGGGCGCCAAAGGGGCAATGGGATGCAACGGCCACGCAATGGTACCGGGACCCGGTATCGTGGGGGATCACTGCGCCTGGGTTGTATACAATGAACTGCGTACCATGCAGGAACAGGCGTATTTGTGGGTCAACAAATACGGACAGCGTTTTATCTGTGAAGAACAGTCTGACAATCACATGGCAATGGTCACCGCAGTAAACAATCAGCCCGGAAAATGCGGCTATATGATCTTTGATCAGGATACAGCAGAACACATGGAAAAAGAGGGTGTGGAACGGGCATATTTTATTTTTGAAGGAAACCGGCTTCACAATGTAAAAAAACAGTTTGAGGAAGTGATTGCAAAAGGAAATAAGCATGTCTTTCTGGCTGACACCCTGGAAGAACTGTGTGAAATGTCCGGCATTGAATATGAGGGGCTGAAAGATCAGATCGACCGCTACAACGGATATTGTGAAAAGCGTTATGATGAGGAGCTGGCAAAAGATCCGCTGTATCTGCGTCCGGTAAAACGGGGACCTTTTTACGCGTTCCGGGTATTTCCGGGCGGCTATCACGCCTTTGGAGGAATAAAAATAAACGGTAAATGCCAGGTATTGAACGAAGAACAGCGGGCCATAAAAGGGCTGTATTCCGGCGGTGACTGCTGTGCCGGAGAAGTGTTCGGAAATCCGCCCATTGGAGGGATCGGATGGTCTACACTGAGTTTTGCCCAGGGATTTATCTGCGGCGATGAAGCGGCTGCGTATGCCAAAAGTTTCGAGTAATGGAGGGAAAACAGAAAATGAAATTAGGAATCCGAGATTATTGTATCCGATGCGGCATCTGTGAAGATCTGTATCCGCAGCTTTTTCATGTAAACCTGGATGAGGATGTGGTGGAAGTAAGGTACGATCCCGTACCGGAAGAACTGGAAGAGACTGCCAGATCAGCTATGAAAGACTGTGCCATTGCGGCTATTTATATGATAAAGGAATAAAAGAACTGTTCAGCAAAAAGGAACCGAAAATCATTTTCCGGTTCCTTTTTGTTGGTGTTATATATAAGATAAAATCTCCTTTTAGCTTAACGCAGCTGTAATGATAGCCATGGAATAAACTTCCAGTGCGTTGCATCCTCTGGACAGGTCGTTGATCGGCGCGTTCAGACCGAGAAGGATCGGGCCGTACGCATCGAAACCGCCGAGACGCTGAGCGATCTTGTATCCGATATTTCCGGCATTGATATCCGGGAAAATAAAGGTATTGGCATGTCCGGCAACTTTGGAATCCGGGCATTTTGTTTCCGCAACTCTCGGAGATACCGCAGCGTCAAACTGAAGTTCGCCGTCAATCGGAAGATCCGGAGCGGCAGCTTTTGCTTTTTCGCAGGCATTGCGCATTTTATCTACATCTTCGCCTTTGCCGGATCCCAGTGTGGAGTAGCTTAAGAAAGCGATTTTCGGATCAATGCCGAAGATCTTCGCGCATTCTGCTGTTTCCAGAGCGATCTCAACCAGTTCGTCTTCGGAAGGTTTGATATTGATAGCGCAGTCGCCCATTGCCAGTACTTCGTTGTCGCCGGTAGCAGCCGGACGAACCAGGATGAAGCAGGATGATACGATCTTGTTGCCCGGTTTTGTTTTGATCAGCTGCAGGGCAGGTCTTACTGTATCTGCGGTAGAGTAGGTAGCACCGCCGAGAAGACAGTCCGCTTTACCCATTTTTACAAGCATGGTACCGAAGTAGTTGCCGTGTGATAAAGCTTCCCGGCACTGTTCTTCCGTCATTTTGCCTTTCCGCAGTTCCACCATCTGAGCAACCATAGCGTCCATTTCCGGATAGTTTTCCGGATCTACGATTTCTGCTCCGTGGATATTGAATCCTTCTTTTTCAGCTGCTGCCTGAATTTCATCCGGATTTCCTACCAGGATCGGTTTTAAGAAATTGCTGGACAGAAGTCTGGATGAAGCTTCCAGGATTCTAGGATCACTGCCTTCTGTAAAAACAATAGTACGTGGATTTTGTTTTAATTTTTGTATTAATTTGTTAAACATCTGTTTCCCTCCATTAATTATTGGTCATACTCATCAAGTTTCATTTTATACTTTTTTACTTAAAATTCAAGCAAAATCAGGAAGAAATCCGGCTGTACTGAAAAAAAATCAGGATCCGGCGTCAGAAACCTCAAAGTATTCCTCCAGGACCGGCTGTCCGGGAGAAAGAACAAGGAAATTTTCATCCCAGCGCCCTGTCAGGAGCTGCTCCAGGATCTTCAGAGAACCGGGCGTCTTTCGTATCTCAAAATCCATCAGTTTTCGGACTTCATCCGCGTATGCCTGTACCTCTTCCATATTATAGCAGCCGGTGTCGATCAGCGTGAGACTGTCATAGTGGGCATACATGGTCTCCATGATCATTTCACAGGTTTCTTCATCGTATTTTTCGCAGAGGTCCTCATACTGCTGGACAATGCTTTCCCGGTCCAGGGTCCATCCTCTGGTCAGATAAATGGTGCCTGCATGGGTAAGGGCACGGCAGGACCGGCGGCCGGTACAAAGGAGCATGTTCAGACAGTCGTCAAATTTCGGCAGGATCAGGCCGGTATGAGGGCTGCAGATCCCTGCGGTGCCGTTGCCGCACAGGCCGAATGTCAGCAGCAGTTCATCCTGATCCTGAAGGGAGAGGATCGTATCCTGCAGTTTCTGCCGGAGCTTTTCCGGCGTATTGTGATAGCCTCTGTCCAGCCATACGATAGGATAGCGGCAGTCCAGCTTTTTATAGAGTGTGTTTAATTCATCTTCCAGCATCGCGCAGGAAATCACCGTTCGTTTTCGTTCGCTCAATAGTCATTCTCCTGTCAAAAAAATTTCAGAATCATAATATTCCTGTCTATCATAGCAGAAAATCCCTGCTGTATCCGGTAATTTTTAACAAAACATGTACTTTTTTTGTAAAATTACGGGTAAAATTATCACAAAAATAAAAGAAGTATAAAATAATTATAATATTTTTCTTGCAATATGCAAATGAGTATTATATAATGGTTTCTGCAATTAAAAAATGCATATGGATATGCACCTTTAGCTCAGTTGGTAGAGCAGTAGACTCTTAATCTATTTGTCCAGGGTTCGAGCCCCTGAAGGTGCATTTTGAAAGCACTGTTTTCGATGACGCAAGAGCATCGGGGGCGGTGTTTTTTTGTTTAAATTAAGCAGGAAAAGATCGTAAAAGTATACGGAATGAATTTATAAAAAAGCCGAAAAGAAAAAATATACAAAAAATATACAATAAATAAGACAAATTCAGATACCTATTTGTATAATATTGTTAATGAGTATTTAGAAATGTACAAGAAAAATAACCAAAAAAGTGAAAAACATATTGATTTATTTGGAAGCAACATGTATACTAGTCTTACAATTTTAGAAGCACTTTATAATTTTAATTTTTTTTTTAGAATTGAGGTCTTAAGATGATTAGAAAAATGTGGATGAAATCAAAAGACAAGACAAATGTGATCACATTATTGGGATGTCTTTTATGTGTGATCCTGATCTTTGCAGGCGTTAATTCCATGGTCATTATGATCGTGCTGGCAGTGCTCCTTTTGTATATGGGAATTTATTCTCTGATCGAGAAAAAAATGCCTCTCAGAAAGGACTACAGCAATATCACCGACCCTCAGGCGTACAGCGTGGCATTCGGCAAATGCGAGCTGCTGCTGAGCGCGTTTATCTTTTTAATGGGACTCTGGTCATTTTTCCCACAGGTGCTTCCGGCAGCGGAAAAGTATTTCTGGGATATTTTTCTGTTTGGATTAATCGGACTTTTTATATATGCTTACGCAGTTTATAAAAAATATAAAAAGTAATAAACAAAAAGTAAAAGGAGGATGATGCATCAGGTAAAAAGTACAGTATGGTTCAGGGAGAGAAGTAACTATTAGTATTTAAAAAGAAAGGTTATTTTCAGGAGGTTATTTTATGGCAATAGGTATTATAGGTATTATTGTTGCATTGGTAATATTCCTTTACGGTGCATACAAAAACGTGTCCACGTTGTATTTGGCGCCGGCCTGCGCATTTATTGTCGCAGTTACCAACATGATCAATCCAACAGTGGCATTTACAGATTTTTATGTAGGAAGCGTTCAGACGAACGCGGCAACCGGACAGCCGGAAATGGTCGGTATCGTATCCATGATCGTATCCGTATTCCCGACGATCTTCCTTGGAGGTATCTTCGGTAAAGTTCTGACAGATTCCGGTGCGGCTACATCTATAGCAAGTACTTTAGTTAACAAGTTTGTTATGCCTGTAGAAAACAGAATCAAACAGGCAAAAAGAGCCGTTTTGATCATGCTTATTATCGAAGTGGTTCTTACATACGGCGGCGTAGACGGATTCGTGGCTGTATTCGCTACATTCCCCATCGCGCTTTTCATGGCTGAAAAAATTGGTATTCCAAGAAGACTGGTACCGGCTATGCTGGTATTAAGCTGTGGAGCCAATTCAGCACCTTTTGTATTAAGTATTAACAACATTCTTTGTATGAATATACTGGGAACAAATTCTGGTGCAGCAGCAATCCCCGGATTTATTTCCTTCGTTATCATCGAAGTGGGCGTATACCTGATCTGCTCTACATTTATTGTAAAAGCGATCAAGAAAAACGAAACATTCGACAGAGGTCCCTGCCCGGCTATCAGAGCTGAGGATCCGAATGTAAAGAAACCTCATTTTGTTGTTTCTTTGATCCCGCTGATCTTAGTATTTTTACTGTTCCTTATCGCTCAGAACGCATCTCTTGCTCTGTGCGTAGGTATTATCAGTACAATCGTTCTCATGAGCCAGTATTTCCAGGCAAATGAAGAGAACCATAACCCGGTGGGCAGATGGGTTGGCAAAATCATCAACTCTCTGAATGACGGTGCCGTAAACGCGGCTCAGTCCGTAATGATCATCGTTGCAGCTTCCGGTTTCGCGGCAGTTGTACAGCAGACAGAAGCGTTCAGCGCTATGGTTGGAAAACTTATGTCCCTTCCATTCCCGCCGCTTCTTATCGCGATCATCATGGTAATCATTGTAGTTGCATTTACAAGTTCTCCGCCAGCAGCACTGGCAGTTGTACTTCCGATCATCGCAAGCGCTTTCATCTGGCCTCAGCTGGAACAGGGTCTTGCTCCGCTGATCAATCCGGATGCTCTTGCTCGTACATCCGCGATCGCTGTAAGTACATTCGAGACATTGCCTGTAAACGGTCTGATCCTGCTGACCAACGGTCTGGCATGCATCAAGATCAAAGACGGTTACTTACCGCAGTTCCTTATGACAGTCATCATGACATTAGTGGGCACCTTTATCTGTCTGGCTCTTTGTCTGATCGCTCCGGGAATTGTATAAGAAACATTTAAAACAATTGAACAGATCAGAATACCAAAACTCTTCGCTGATACAGATCAGCGGAGAGTTTTTTTGTTACAGGAAACTCTGTTGTCTGAACATCCTGCATTTCCATGCATATTTTATAGTACGGAAATCAAAATATTTTGAAAGGATTGAGAGCATGGCGGAAAAAGGTATTGATGTATCCAGATGGCAGGGTACTGTAGATTGGAGCAGAGTCAAAAGCGCAGGTATCCGATTTGCGATCCTGAAAGCTACCCAGAGCGGAAACAGGACGGAAATAAAATTTGAAACAAACTATGCCGGCTGCAGAACCAATGGGATTCCTGTAGGAGCATATCATTATGTGTATGCCGGAAACACGCAAGAGGCAAAGGCGGAAGCCCAGGCAGTGGTCAGCGCTCTGAGAGGAAAGGATATTTCCTGCGGACTGTGGCTGGATATGGAAGATGACAGTATCCGGGATCTGGGAAAACAAAATCTTTCTCTGATCATTAAAACGGAAGCGGACATTATCCGGCGTGCCGGCTATGGAGTGGGTATATACTGCAATAAAGATTGGTATGACAATGTATTGGATGGAAAAGGACTGAGCCGGGACTATTATTTTTGGATTGCAAGATACCCTTACAACGACACAGGACGGTATAACGGAAATTCTCCTCTGAATCCGGAAAGCTATGCGGTAATGTGGCAGTACAGCTCCAAAGGAAGAGTCAGCGGAATACGTGAATATGTGGATCTGGACGCTGCGTTCCGAGATCTGACCCGTATCATGAAACCGCAGATACGGCCGGAAAATGACAGCGAGGGACAGAGAAATTATCTGCAGATAGGAGACCGGGGGGAAAAGGTAAAAGAGATGCAAAAACAGCTGGAAGCAGTAGGATTTCCCTGTGGGAACGCCGGAGCGGACGGTATTTTCGGAGAAAAGACCCAGGAAGCAGTGAAAAAATTTCAGGAAATATACGGTCTGAATGCAGACGGTCTGGCAGGTCCGGCAACCCTGGGGAAATTAAATGAAATCTATATGCGGGTGCCAAAATATAAAACCGGCCGTGTCTATACTGTAAAGGTCAACAATCTTCTGGTAAGGAAAACTCCCGGAGGGGCGTTGACAGGATATGAGGGACTCACTCCTGATGCCCGGCGCAGCGACCGCAATCGAGACGGCGGTCTGGACAAAGGCACCCGCGTCACCTGTCAGGGCATAACCGGTGAAAACGGCATACTGTGGATGAAGATCCCTTCCGGATATATTGCCGCTTTTTACCGCGGAACTGTCTATGTGGGATAAAAAATATACCTGTCTAGATATTGTATGTATAGTACAAATACATTTCTCAGATATAGTGTATATCTAATCTACACTTTTATACAATATTATATATTTTTCAGAAAACAAATAGTAAAATGTTGAAAAAATCACGTTTTTCATTGACATTTTCAGGATATTCTATATAATAATGTATAGAGTTGAAAAAAACGTTTGTGTGTATTGTACAAATTTTACAGAAAAAAGTGAGGGAGGATTTCCTTGGCATATCATAAGGTATTCCTCTCTTATATTTTGCACAATATTTTTAGGAGAAGAGATTATGGAAATTGGAGAAACTATTTCGCTGGCCTTTTGCATTCCCTTTGTAGGAATGCTTCTGAG
The DNA here is from genome assembly GCA_930989305.1 of uncultured Roseburia sp. GTDB lineage: Bacteria > Bacillota > Clostridia > Lachnospirales > Lachnospiraceae > Brotonthovivens > Brotonthovivens avistercoris. The sequence continues at coordinate 12,257 of CAKNLF010000066.1, forward strand.
TATCGCCATATTTCCCCTGATCGCGGGAGAGTGGTGGGAAAGGAACCGAAAATATATGGTGATCATCTGGTCTCTGCTGTTTCTGATCCCATTTGCAGCCAGATATTCCTTTGGACTGATGAGCGAAACGCTGCTGGACATTGTGATCAACGATTATGTTCCCTTTATCATCCTGCTGTTCGGCCTGTTCTGCGTGGCAGGAAATATATCCATTAAAGGCAATTTTACAGGTTCACCCAAAGCTAACTTTATGCTGCTGCTTGTGGGAACGCTGCTGTCGGGCTGGATCGGGACAACCGGTTCCAGTATGGTCATGATCCGTCCGCTGATCCGGGCCAATTCCTGGCGTAAGAGAAAATCCCATACCGTTATTTTTTTCATTTTCCTTGTATCCAATATCGGCGGCTGTCTGACACCGGTAGGAGATCCGCCGCTGCTGATGGGATTTATGAGAGAGGTTCCCTTTTTCTGGAGTCTGCGCCTGTTCCCGATCATGATCCTGAACATGGCGATCCTTCTGGTAGTATACTTCATCTTTGATATGAAAGCATACCGGAAAGATATTGCGGAAGGTCTTGCGCCGGAAATCCTCACCGGAAGTAGCAATAAAATAAAAATCGAAGGGATACATAATATCATATTCCTGATCATGATCGTAGGAGCCGTTATTCTCAGCGGTGTATTGTCACATATTCCGTTTTTCGCGGGAAGCGTGCATATATTCGGAGAGGTTTCCCTGGCATGGTCCACTATTATTGAGCTTGTGATCATCTTGATCGCGGCTTATCTGTCCATGAAGACTACGAAAAAAGAAGTGCGCGTCAGCAACCATTTTTCATGGGGAGCGATACAGGAAGTAGCTGTATTATTTATCGGCATATTTATTACCATGGAGCCGGCACTTCTGTTTCTGGAAGCCCACGGCACTCAGCTGGGACTTACCCAGCCGTGGCAGATGTTCTGGGCTACAGGAGCATTGTCCAGTTTCCTGGACAACACCCCCACATACCTGGTTTTCCTGACAACAGCCGGGACACTGGGAGCCACAAGCGGCATTGTCACCGCAGTAGGTACCATTGCGCCGATCATGCTGATGGCAATTTCCTGCGGCGCGGTATTTATGGGCGCCAATACATATATTGGAAATGCTCCTAACTTTATGGTGCGGAGTATCGCGGAGAGAGACGGTATCAAAATGCCATCCTTTTTCGGCTATATGGCCTGGTCTGTGACATTTCTGATACCGGTGTTTATCATTGACATGTTGATATTTTTCCTATAGAATAAGTATGGGTTACATAAGCTAATTATCTATATACCATAAAAGACCTTGGAAAGGGGATCGGCCAGTCCGGTCCCTTTTTCCATGCCAAAAAATAAATATTTTACAGTTGAAAGGGTGAAAACCGTTTTTTTGTGATAATGCATAAAATATCATATATAATATTTGATATATTTTTTTGTAAAAAAAGGATGAAATTTTATATCATATATGATATGATGTATTCGGTTAGAAGAAGAAAGGCAATTGAAAGATGAAAGAAACGTTTAAAAATTTGAT
>CAKNLF010000067.1 GCA_930989305.1 uncultured Roseburia sp.
ACTGCGGCTGCGCCGGACATAAGCCTTTTTGACCAGGTTATTCACAGCAATGGTCAGAGTGCCTACGGTTACGGACAGGTCGTTGGCTACAGAGGTCATATTGCGGCCTTCTCCCAGCCCGATGGCGTTGATCACATGCATATCGTTGTTGGTAATATCTTTAAACTCTTCCGTAATGACTGCTTTGGATTCAATATCCATAATGTCATTGAAAAGATTTACAAGTATATCGTTAAATGTGCTGTATGAACTCAAAATAATCCTCCGTATGGAAATAGATGCCGGGAAATGTCTGACAGATAAGAATCAGACAGATCCGTATTCTGTATACCTGCAGTTATTATAGCTTATTTTAGAAAGCCAGACAAGTTGTTTGATTATCAAATATTTTTAATATTTAAATAATTTTGAGCACATTTTCTTTGAAGATGAATAAATTGGTAAAAAAGTCTGGAGCAAAAATATGCTGAATTATCTGTGGGCCTTTATGATTATAATCGGCATTGTATACGGAGCTTTTACCGGAAACCTGAACAGGGTCACGGACGCGGCTTTGGAATCCGCTTCTCAGGCGGTCACTTTGTGCATTACTATGGCGGGCGCCATGGCGTTTTGGGTAGGCATGATGAGGATCGCGGAAAACGCCGGGCTTTTACAGGCTGCTCAGCGCAGGCTGCGTCCAATCCTGGCTTTTCTCTTTCCGGACATCCCAAAAGACCATCCGGCAAATCAGGCGATCGCCGCAAACTGTATTTCCAATATTTTCGGACTGGGATGGGCGGCCACGCCTGCGGGACTGGAGGCTATGAAATATCTGCAGACTTTAAACAGACAGACGCCGGAGAGGGCCAGCAATTCCATGTGTACTTTCCTTGTGCTGAATATTTCGTCTTTGCAGCTGATTCCTGTAAATATTATTGCCTATCGCAGCCAGTACGGATCTGTGGATCCGGCATCAATCCTGGGAATGGCGGTAGTGGCTACTTCCGTTTCTACCGGGGCCGGTATTCTTTTTTCCAAGATCATGTGTCTGACAGGAAGGAGAAAACATGGATAATCCCCTTGTTTTTTTCTCAAAAGGGCTGATCCCTGTAATCCTGTTGATCGTTATCCTGTCCGGACTGACAGCAAGGAGAAATCTGTATGAAGATTTTACAGAAGGAGCAAAGGACGGGATCCGTACAGCGGTAAAAATACTTCCCACCCTGGCCGGACTGATGATCGGCGTAGGGATCCTGCGGGCATCCGGGTTCCTTGATTTTCTCACAGACGGACTGAGCTTTTTGACGGAAAAGATCGGTTTCCCTTCCCAGCTTGTGCCCATGGTAGTGGTAAAAATGTTTTCTTCTTCGGCGGCAACGGGACTTTTACTGGATGTATACAGCCAGTACGGTACAGATTCCCGGATCGGCACGACAGCCTCTCTTATTATGAGCAGTACGGAAACGATTTTTTACACAATGAGCATTTATTTCATGTCGGTAAAAATCAAGAAAACAAGATGGACTCTGGCCGGAGCCCTGACTGCCAGTCTGGCGGGAGTAGCGGCCAGCACATGGCTTGGAATGGCCGGCGGCTGAAAAGAATGTTGAGTTTTGTCAGGAATCATTGTATACTGATTCGGTATTCAATTGAGAAAATCTGAGATGAAGAGAGGTTGTAAAAGTGATATATAATAATGTACTGGAGGCCGTGGGTCATACGCCTATGATACGGCTGAACAGAATGAACAGTCCGGAAAATGCCCAGGTTCTGGTCAAATTTGAAGGATTAAATGTAGGAGGTTCTATTAAAACAAGAACAGCCCTTAATATGATTGATGAAGCTCAGCGGAAAGGTCTGATACATAAGGATACTATAATTGTGGAGCCTACCAGCGGCAATCAGGGAATCGGTCTGGCTTTGATCGGCGCGGTAAAAGGATACCGCACGATCATTATTATGCCGGATTCCGTCAGCGAAGAGAGGCGGAAACTGGTCCGGCATTACGGAGCGGAAGTAATCCTGATCCATGACGGGGGAAATATCGGAGACTGTATTGATGAATGTCTCCAGACCGCTTTGAAAATGGCTGCTGAGGATCCAAACGTTTATGTGCCCCAGCAGTTTGAAAATCCGGCCAATCCCATGGTGCACCGGCATCATACCGGTCTTGAAATACTGGAACAGGTGGCGGGCCCTATTCATGGATTCTGTTCCGGCATTGGAACCGGGGGAACGATTACCGGGATCGGAGAAGTGTTAAAAGCACTTAACCCGGATATTGAAATCTGGGCGGTAGAGCCGGAGAACGCGGCGATTCTGGCAGGAGGAACCGTTGGTACCCACCTTCAGATGGGAATCGGCGACGGAGTGATCCCGGGAATCTTAAATCAGAAGATCTACGATGATATTTATATTGTATCAGACGAAGAAGCCATCCAGACAGCAAAAGATCTGGCCCGGAAGGAAGGACTGATGTGCGGAATTTCCAGCGGGACCAATGTGGCGGCTGCTTTGAAGCTGGCCAAGAAGCTTGGAAAAGGAAAAACTGTAGTGACAGTGCTGCCGGATACAGCGGAACGGTATTTTTCCACGCCGCTGTTTGACAATGAATAAAAAGCGGGCACAGACAGAAGGGAAAAGAGCAAAGGAGCATGCAAATGACGATCTTGCATTTTCTGGCAGGACCGGTGATCGGCGGCATAATCGGTTATTTTACAAACTATGCAGCCATTAAAATGCTGTTTCACCCCCGGGAACCTGTAAAGATAGGAAAATATACTCTGCCTTTTACGCCGGGGATCATTCCAAAAAGAAAAAATCTTCTTGCCAGAGCTATCGGGGAAACAGTAGCGGAGAAAGTTTTTACAAAAGAAGATATTGAAGGGGTCTTTTTATCTGAAAAGATGAAAAAGGCCGCCTCGGAAAGCGTCTGGCAGGTGATTTACGGACAGGAAGGGGAACGGACTCCTTCGGAACTGGCTCTTGGCATTATGTCAGGAGAAGAACTGGAAGATATGAAAGAGCAGATGGAAAAAACTGCCTGTAAAAAAATACATCAGGCCATCTGCCGGACGAATATCGCGTCGCTGGTAACGGCGGAGTGTGAAAAAGTCCTTCATGCAAAGGCAAGAGGGACAATGCTGGGAAAGGTACTGAACGAAAGCCGTATCCAGTCGATCTCAGAATATGTGGGAACCAGTATGGAAGCCTACCTCAGAGATGAGGGGGAATATCTGATCATGCCGGTTCTTGAAAAAGAGACGGAGGAGCTCATGGAACAGCCGGGAAGGTTATGGCTGGAAGAAATGGACGAATCAGAAGAGCGGATCCGGTTTTTGATTGAAAAGATTTATGAGAAATTTATGACGGACCACAGCCGGCAGGCGGCGGAGCTTTTTGATATTGCCGCCCTTACGGAGAAAAAGATCATTGAATTTGACGCCAGAGATGTGGAAAAACTGGTATATGCCACGATCCGGAAGGAAATGCAGGCGGTAGTGAACCTGGGCGGAGTGCTGGGCGTCATTATCGGATTTGTCAATACATTTATCAACAGCATAGGATAAAAATATCCCGCAGGGAATATATCAGATTGATATATCCTGCGGGATATTTTTTATTCAGATTCCTGCGAACTGCTGTTTCCGGCAGTGGATTGTGAAGGGGAATTTCCCGTTTCTCCCGACGGGGAGGAAGTATCGCCGGACGTATCTGTTCCCTCCTGGTTGACTGTGTTATCGTAGTTCAGATAGAACAGCTGATTTTCTTTGTTATCCGTATCGATCAGATTGTTGTACTGGATTCTGCTGTATATGTTCAGCAGATCGCTGTAGTCAGAAGATTCGTCATGGCCGTAGTAGTTGTCTTCTGTATCAATGTATCCTACGGTATCGATAACTGGAAGCTGCTGGTACATGGAAGCCAGGAATTTATTATAATCCGTCAGTTCCAGTCCTGCAGTCTGGAGCAGGAGCGTGGACAGATAATTGGCGCTCATTTTTTCAACGGTAGCTTCCGGAATATCATAATTTGCCCAGATGACAAACGGCGTTACGTAACGGGACTGCTCCTGTTCCCTGGTGAGAGAATTTAAGTCGCTTCCAAGCACTTCTTCGTAAAATTCATTTTCAATAGAGGGCTGATGATCACCAAACATGCAGATGATCGTAGGTTCGTCTACTTTGCTGAAATATTCTACCAGAGACTGGAACGCTTCGTCGGATTTTTTTACCAGAGACAGATAACGGTTTGCCATAGGATAACTCTGGGACAGATCCGTAGTATAAATATCCTGAACAAAGTTGCTGTAAGCAGCTGAATATCCGCCGTGGTTCTGCATGGTCACATTAAACAGGAAGAACGGTTTGGACGTATCTCTGTTTTCGTACATATCCTCAACCATGGAGTAGTCGTAGGCGTCGCTGACAAAGCGCCGCAGCAGGATATCCTCACCGGGATATTCCTTTTCAAGGAGACTTTCGTATTCGGAAACATCATTGTTTTGTTTGTATGTATCCAGAATATCGTTGTCAATAAAATCTTCGATGGCGGTAAATTTGTCAAAACCGAAGTCTTTGTATACTTCCGGGCGGTTCCATCCGTCTTTGTAATAAGGATGGAAGGCCTGTTTTGTATAGCCAAGGCTTCCCAGGGTGGATACAAGAGAAGACTGGCTGGTTTTTATATAAGACTGATATACGTTACATCCTGCCGGCAGGGTGGAAATGGAGTTCCCGGTTAAAAATTCAAATTCGGAATTGCTGGTTCCCGCTCCAAATACCGGCATATACAGATTGCCTTTGATGGTATTTTCCGTAAGACTGTGGATAAAAGGCATATAATCTTCATTTGTTTCAAAATCGCCCAGAACGCCCAGATCTGAAAAGGATTCATTCATAATACAGATGATGTTAGGCGTCTCCTGGCTGGATGAAGGGGTATAATCGTTCTTTCCGGTAAGGATGTTTGTGGAAGTATCGCTGTCCGGATCCACACCGGCTGAAACGAGAGCTTCGTCCAGAAGGTTTTCCGTATCCTGGGCATTGTAATTTGCCGGCTGGGATACGTGAAGGTATTTGGTATTCAGACAGAAATTGAAAAAGGATCCTGTATTATAATAGCCTCTTGTCTGATTCCAGAAATCAGGCTGATATCCTGCAGTAGCCGGAAAATCCGTGAAGAAAAAGGCTGCCAGCATACATGCGAGAAATCCGCCGGGGATCAGACGGGTAAAGATCTTGAATTTTAATTTCTGTGGTTTGACATTTTTTATCTTCCTATTAAGAAGATAGGTGAGCAGGAACAGCAGCGAGCCCAGGATCAGGTTCCAGGAAAGACTGTATGTATAGCCGTCTGCAACGTTCAGTCCTGTTTTTACACTGAAGATATCCATGGGCGTAAAAGGTGTTCCACGGAATGTTTCTATAAAATAATTTACAAGGCCCCAAATATAAAGGGGAATGTTTACCAGCAGTCCCACAAGATGAAAACGGCCGGTGATCATGTAAAACAATAAATAAAAACATAAGATCGTCAGGTAGTTGGCAAAAAAGGTTTCCGGTGAAAAGTCATAAATGAATTTTCCGTTCAGACTTTCCACCATCTGCAGAGATACGATCGGCATCAGAAAGAAAAACAATACGTTTCCCGGGGTGCGCAGCCGTTGGGGAAGCTTGATGCTGAAAGTGATCAGCAGGCCGGCTCCGGGAGCGCAGATCAGAGAAACGATCAGCAGAGCGATAGCCTGAGAAGTCCCCAGATCGGAATCCAGGTACAGATCTCTGTTCAGAAGTACAAATATAAAGATAAAGGCCGTAACAGCAGCCGCCAGGATCCTGACCTTTTTTCCGGCGGCAGTAATGACAAATTCAAGGTTTTTGATTTTTAATTTTTTTTCCATTATTCGATCATCCTGTTCGTTTATTTTCTAGCAAGTGATTAGGCGTCGGAATAAATACGACAACCGTAGTTCGCTCTTCAAAGCTATCTTTTATTAAATCGCGGAAAAATCTCCTTGTCAATAAAAGAATTAGGAAAAGTTTAAAATAAATTTATGTATAATTTGTGATAATTTCCTTAATATATGCCAATATTGTCGAAAAATGAAAAATATCTTCTTTTTTCAGAGGAAGAAAGCAGGGACTTACCGGGAATCCTGTCTTGATTTTCCACCGGGAAACAAATTATACTGTAATAAGGAAAACGAGAAAGCGTTTTGGTTATGACAGGAGGGGCGGATATGCGAGAAACAGATATTTTAAGACAATGGGTAAAAGAATCGGATAATATTGTATTTTTTGGAGGCGCAGGGGTTTCCACGGAAAGCGGGATTCCGGATTTTCGAAGCGTGGACGGGCTCTACAATCAAAAATATGATTATCCTCCGGAGACAATCCTGAGCCATACATTTTTCATGAACCAACCGGAAGAATTTTTCCGATTTTACAAAGATAAAATGCTGGTGCTGGACGCGAAGCCAAATGAAGCTCACAGGAAACTGGCGCAGCTGGAACAGGCCGGAAAAGTACGGGCGGTGATCACACAAAATATTGACGGTCTTCATCAGGCCGCAGGAAGCCGGAAGGTACTGGAACTTCACGGAAGTATTCACCGGAATTACTGTATGAAGTGCCATAAGGCATATCCGCCGGAAGAGATCCTTCATTCAAAAGGCGTGCCAAGATGCAGCTGCGGGGGAATGATAAAACCGGACGTAGTATTATATGAAGAAGGGCTGGATATGGATACCCTCCAGTCCGCGGCGGATTTTATCCGAAAGGCGGATATCCTGATCATAGGGGGAACCAGTCTTGCGGTCTATCCGGCAGCAGGCCTGATCGATTATTACAGAGGAAACAAGCTGGTGCTGATCAACAAGTCGGCCACTCCTATGGACAGCAGGGCGGATCTGCTGATCCAGGATTCCATCGGAAAAGTATTTTCACAGCTGGAGGCGTAAAAATCTATGAAATATGAAGTGGGAGATATTGTAAAACTGAAAAAAAAGCATCCCTGCGGCAGTTTTGAATGGGAAATTCTGAGAGTGGGAGCGGATTTCAGACTGAAATGTCTGGGCTGCGGCCATATGATCATGATAGACAGAAAAACCGTAGAAAAAAATACAAAAGAATTAAAAAAACCTCTTGAATCATAAAAATATATATGATAATATGAACTCTCGTGATATATTATAATTTCCTTGCTCCTTACTGAGTTAGGGGGCCAGAGACCAAAAGGAGGTACATTCGCATGAACAAATATGAATTAGCACTGATTGTTAATGCAAAGATCGAAGATGATGCGAGAGCCGCTGTTGTAGAAAAAGCAAAAGACTACATCACACGTTTCGGCGGTACAGTTACAGAAGTAGAGGACTGGGGTAAGAAAAAATTAGCTTATGAAATCCAGAAAATGAGCGAAGGATTCTACTACTTCATCAAATTCGATGCTGAAGCAGGCGTTCCCGGTGAACTGGAACAGAGCGTTCGTATTATGGACAACGTGCTTAGATTTTTATGCGTGAGACGTGACGAAGCATAGAAAAGAAAAGGAGCATTCCTTATGAATAAAGTCATTTTAATGGGACGATTGACCAGAGATCCTGAGATCCGTTATTCTCAGGGCGAACAGGCAACAGCAGTGGCAAGATATACATTAGCTGTAGACAGAAGATTCAGAAGAGATTCTGACAGTCAGACAGCAGACTTTATCGGATGCGTTGCTTTTGGACGGCAGGCTGAATTTGCTGAGAAATATTTCAGAAAAGGAACCAAGATCGCCGTTACAGGCAGGATCCAGACCGGAAGCTATACAAATAGAGAAGGCCAGAAAGTATATACCACAGATGTTGTTATTGAAGAACAGGAATTTGCTGAGAGCAAAGCTGCCAGCGCTGAAAGCGGTTTTCATCCGATGGAAGCTGACAGACCATCACCAAGTAATGCAGTTGGCGACGGCTTCATGAATATTCCGGACGGAATAGATGAGGAGTTGCCATTTAACTAAACAGGAGGTAACAGTCATGGCTTATAATAAAGACGGAAAAAGCGATTCTCCAATGAAGAGAAGAGGCGGCCGCAGAAGAAAAAAAGTATGTGTTTTCTGCGGAAAAGACAATGTAATTGATTACAAAGATGTAAATAAATTAAAAAGATACATCTCTGAAAGAGGAAAAATCCTTCCCAGAAGAATCACAGGCAACTGTGCAAAACATCAGAGAGCATTAACAGTAGCGATTAAGAGAGCTCGTCACGTAGCATTAATGCCATACGTACAGGACTAATTCAGTTCGCAGGCTGTATAAGATACGCATATGATAAGGCGGACACAGACCGGATTTCCGGTTTGCTGTCCGCCTTTTTTGCGATTATGTTTCAGAGTTTTCGTGAAGCAGTTTTTTCATTGTCCGCACTACAGTATGAAGGGCTTCGGCGAATTCCTCTCTTTCCTTCGGAGACAGTCGGTCTACGGATCTGCTTATAAATGAATTATATACTTTTTTCAGTTCCTGAAGAAAATCATATCCATCCCGGGACAGAGAAATATGAATCTGTCTTTGATTGTATAAATTAGTTTTTCGTTCAAGAAATCCGCGTTTTACAAGGGGAGCGGCGGTACGGCTGGCCTGTTCCGGAGAGACGCCAAGTTTTTCCGCCAGTTCTCCCATAGAAAGGGTTTTGGCGTGAGCTGTAACGATCAGCGCTTTCCATTGGGTTTTTGTCAGATTATACTGGCGAAGATTGATAAAGCTGTTGATATAATGACTGTAATCAGGAAAAATTTCCAGTAAAGCTGTTGTAATCTGAGATATGTGATCCGCGGACATTGCAAATTTCAACCTCCCAAAGCCTGTCCTGCTGTGCCAGACAGGAAATATTTAAAAATACAGATATTAAAAATCTGTAAATAATATACCCCAATAGTTGACAAAAGTCAAATAAATGTTATAATTTTAACAAATATGAAATGAAAAAATCATGAAAACACAGCACTTTGACGCAAAGGAGGCTTTTGATGAAGGCATTATACAGCTATATGGAAAAACAGGCGGACCTGATCCGCAGCCAGGATCTGATAAAAAATGAATTATTTACCAAATATAATGTAAAAAGAGGACTTCGGGATGTGAACGGAGACGGCGTTCTGGCAGGTCTTACTCATATTTCCTGTATTAAATCAAAAGAGATCATAGACGGGAAAGCAGTGCCGTGCAGAGGCAAGCTTACATACAGAGGATATGATATCCACGATCTGGTAAGAGGGATTATCGCAGATGAAAGGCCGGGATTTGAAGAAACCGCATATCTGCTGCTGTTCGGAGAACTGCCGGATAAGATCCAGCTGAAGGAGTTTTCTGAAATGCTCAGCACCATGCGCTGTCTGCCGACAAATTTTGTAAGAGATGTTGTTATGAAAGCGCCCAGCAGGGACATTATGAATTCTATGACAAAGAGCGTGCTGACGCTGGCGTCCTATGATCCTCATGTATCGGATTTGAGTATGGAAAATGTGCTGCGCCAGTGTATGATGCTGATCAGCGTATTCCCTATGCTGGCAGTATACGGATATCACGCGTACAACCATTATGAACAGAATGAAAGTATGTATATCCATCATCCGGATCCTCAGCTGAGCACAGCTGAAAATCTGCTGAGACTTTTGCGGCCGGACATGAAATATACCAAGCTGGAGGCAAAGGTACTGGATATTGCCCTGATGCTCCATATGGAACACGGAGGCGGCAATAACTCCACCTTTACCACCCGGGTAGTCACATCCTCAGGATCTGATACCTATGCGGTTATGGCGGCAGCGCTGTCATCTTTAAAAGGACCGAAACATGGCGGAGCCAATATCAAAGTAGTAGAAATGATGAGCAATCTGAAACAGTCGGTAAGTGATTACAGCGATGAAGATCAGATTACAGATTATCTCCAGAGAGTACTGAAAGGACAGGCTTTTGACGGCAGGGGACTGATTTACGGAATGGGGCATGCGGTTTATTCCATTTCAGATCCGAGAGCGGAAGTATTTAAGAGCTTTGTGGAAAAACTGGCAAAAGCCAAAGGAAGAATGGATGAATTTGAGCTTTATTCCAATGTGGAAAAGCTTGCGCCTCAGGTGATCGGTAAGAACAGAAAGATGTACAAAGGGGTCAGCGCCAACGTAGATTTTTACAGCGGCTTTGTTTACAGTATGCTGGAGATACCTCTGGAACTGTATACGCCGATTTTCGCTATTGCCCGTATTGTGGGATGGAGCGCTCACCGTATCGAAGAACTGGTAAATGCGGATAAGATTATCAGACCTGCGTACAAGAGTCTTTCTGAAGACCGTACCTATATTTCTCTGGAAAACCGGGATGGAGATCATCAGATCCAGGGCCAGGATTATAAAGATTTTAAACTGGAAGAGAAGAAAAACATGTAAAGCCAGGGCAGTAGGAAGAAGGTCTGTTTTACCTGAAATTAACAGGAAACGGATAACAGAGTTAAAGAAAAGATGCTAATATTTTTCTGAAAGCGGAAAAGTATCAGCATCTTTTTCGCGTTCCTTTGCCGTTTTTTGAATATTATGCAGATAAAAACGGCAGATATTTAATATCTGTGCAAGGAGAACGATCATGATTAAAACTTATGTACTGGATACGAATGTACTGATCCAGGCTCCCTATGCCATGAATTGTTTTGAGAACAATCAGGTAGTGCTTCCTGTTGCAGTAGTGGAAGAACTGGATGATCTGAAAAAAGCGGGCGGCGAAAAAGGTGAAAATGCCAGAAAAACCATCCGTCTGCTGGAACAGCTGAGAAGGGCCGGAAACCTGCTGGAAGGAGTGGAGCTGGAAGGGGGCGGTACGTTCCGGATTGAGAAGAATTTTGTGGATGTGGCTCTTCCGCCGGATCTGCCTGATGAGAAAAAAGACAATCGTATTTTAAAAGTATGTAAAGGACTGGAAGGAGCATCGGAACAGAAAGTGATTCTGGTGACAAAAGATATCCTTTTGCGGATAAAAGCACAGATTATCGGAATCTGCGCGGAGGACTTTATCACAGAGCAGGTGCGGGACAGCGACAAACAATATAGAGGAAGAACTGAGGTTTACGCTCCTGATGATGCGTTTCAGGATTTTAAGAAAAAAGGGATCCCGGCAGATAAGGTTTACCAGACAGATGAAAAGGGAAATCTTATAAAGCCTGATCTGGAAGAAAATGAATTTCTGATCATACGTTCCGATCAGTCGAATAAGAAAACCCATCTTGGAAGAGTGCAGGGCGGGATCATTCGGAAACTGGACTATAAAAAAAGCGCGCCTTACGGGGTAACTCCCAGAAATGTGGGACAGTATTTTTTACAGGAAGCTTTGATGCAGCCGGCAGCGGAAGCTCCCCTGGTGATCGTAAAGGGGCCGGCGGGAACGAGCAAGACATTTTATTCCCTGGCTGTAGGATTGGAGAAACTGCTGAATCATCCCACCGGGGAATACCGGAGAATCCTGATCTGTCGTCCCAATGCGCAGTTTGACTCGGATATCGGTTTCCTGCCGGGAGATGAACAGGAAAAAATTTCGCCGCTTATGCGACCGGTAATCGATAATCTGGAACAGCTGATTGATTCCAGCGAGGAGTACAGATATAAGGATGAAAGGGAACTGCAGGGGAAGATCGAGGAAGTATTTGAAAGGGGACTGATCCAGGCGGAAGCACTGAATTTTATCAGAGGCCGTTCTATAGAAAAAACCTATCTGATTATTGATGAGGCTCAGAACATGACTCCAAATCAGGTTAAAGGTATTATTACAAGGGCGGGCAAAAATACAAAGATCATTCTGCTTGGGGATCCCAATCAGATCGACCGTCCCTTTCTGGACGAACGGACCAATGGTCTAAGCTATGCCTCCGAAAAAATGAAGGGAAGTTCCCTTTGCTGGCAGATCACCATGAAAGTGGAAGAATGCGAGCGGTCCCAACTGGCTCTGGACGCGTCAAAGCGGTTATGATGGAAATAGAGATAAAAAAACAGGACGTATCTTTTGAAGTAAGATGCGTCCTGTTTCCTGTTAATGCAATGTGATCTTCCAGTCGTTCTGATAATCCTCATCCTGTTCCAGACGGATCAGGTCGCTTTTGTACTGGAATTCTTCTACGATATCCTGGCGTGATGGGAGAGAGGACCAGGGTTCTATACAGATATAGGGGGCCTCTGTTTTCGGGGCATGCCATAAGCCAAGATAAGGGAGGTTCGGATAGGATAAGGTTACAGAATGAGTCCCCTTATCAGATTTCAGAGTTACAGAATCCGCCACATTTTTTAATACTACTGCATCATCGTCAAACATATCGTGGTGAAGGGGCAGTCTGCGTCCTTCTTCCAGAGGATAGTCCGTATCAGTTCCGCTTAAGAAACATGCAGGAGTATGTCCAACCCGTGTGGGCGTATGGGACAGAGGAAATTCCAGATAGTAGTCCTGAAATTCCAATCCGTCGTCCAGGGGCATCTGAAAACCGGGATGCCCGCCGATCCCGAAATACATAGTTCCGTCAGTGAGATTCTGGACATGATAGGAGACCAGAATTTGATTGTCCACAACAGTGTAGGAAACTTCAAAAATAAAGTGGAAGGGATATATCTCGTATGTAGCCGGGGAATCTGTCAGACGCAGGGTAATACTGTCTTCTGTGATCTCTTCCGGGGAAAATTCACTGAGTTTGGCAAATCCGTGGATTGTCATAGGGTAGGATCTGCCCTGAAAAGTATACTGTCCCTTTGTAAAACGCCCTACAAAGGGGAACAGAACAGGCGCATGTTCTTCCCAGTATCTGGAATCTCCCTGCCACAGATATTCTCTGCCTTCATATTTTACAGACTGCATTTCCGCGCCATAAGAAGAAACGATAACAGTAAGTTTGTCATTTCCGATTGTGTACTCCATAAATGCCTCCTGTCTATTTTGCAGCGGGATATTCGTTGCACAGCAGACGGTATGCTTCTTCGTCTTCTTCGATTTCCGGGAAACGTCCGATAGGCTCATAGAAGCGGTTGTCTGTATTGTCATCGTTGCACATGGATACTTCTCCGAGAAGTACATCGCCGGTACCCGGTTCTACGTTAAAGTCATGATACATATACGGATAAATGGTAATACTTTCTCCCGGCTCCAGTTTTACAGCAGTGCCGGCAGGTACATAGTAGGTACGACCGTCTTTGCATACTTTTACATCTGTGTCGGCAAATTCACCGTCTTCCGTGCTGTTGTATACAGTGATCAGGATATTGCCGCCGCCTCTATTAATGATATCTTCCATTTTATAAAAATGGAAATGCATAGGCGCGTGCTGGCCGTCTCTGACCATTAAAAGCTTTTCCGCGTACGGTTTTGCGTATTTTTCTTTCATCTGCTGATTTCCGTTTCGGATCGTGATCAGAGAAAATCCCGTTTTTGCAAAATCATTGAGACCATAATCGGTGATATCCCATCCCAGCATGTTGTCGCGGATTTCGTCATATTCATGATTTTTATCTTCCCATTCCTTGGGAGTCCAGTTGCAGAAAGGCGGGATTTCAAATCCGTGTTTTTTAATCATGGCCTCCATTTCTTTGATCGCCTGATTGATTTCTGAACGTTTCATAAACAATACCTCCTCTTAAATTGCGCATTGGATTTTATAAATGCGGATTTTTATACGTTTATAATAGGATAAGAAAATGGCCTTGTCAATTTATTTCCCAAGCCCATACCGCCGGGCCCTCACTCCCAACTTTTCTCAGCTATCCTTTCTT
>CAKNLF010000068.1 GCA_930989305.1 uncultured Roseburia sp.
TCTGATCGATCCCTGACACCGGTTCATCCAGCAAAAGCAGGTTCGGCTCATCCATCACTGCCAAAGACAAAAGCACTCTCTGAAGTTCCCCTCCGGAAAGATTGCACACCTGTCTGTCGATCAGATCTTCCGCCCGGAAGATCTTCAGATTTTCCAGTATCCGTTCATAGACTTTTCTGCTTTTTCTCAGGAACACCGGCACCCGGGACTGATAGGAAGCGATCATATCATAGACGCTTACCGGCGTCTTTCTCTCAATATTCAGTTTCTGAGGCACATAGCCGATCCGCAGCTTCTGGATATTTCCGTCTTCATGATCTTTGAACTCAATGGTGCCCGTATGAGGGATATCATCCAGAATAGCCCGGATCAGCGTGGATTTTCCAGCGCCGTTTTTTCCGATCACGGCGGCAAGATTTCCGCAGTGTATGTGCAGATTTACATGTTCCAGTACGGTCTGCTCCCCAAAGGAAACGCCTATATCATTGATTTTTATACAATGCAAGCCGCATGGCTGCAGCAGTCTGCGCATCCGTATCCCTCCTATCCGTGATCATGACCTTCATGGCTGTGCTGTTCAAAAGCCTTTTCCAGCTGTTCCATATTATTTTCCATAGCGTCCAGATAGCTGTCTTTTTCATAGTTTCCTCTTGTAAGAGGGTCCAGATAGACTACCTGGGCGTCTGATTCCCCTTCTACCGTATTGCCCATGCTTTCTCCGTAAAGCTGTTCCGCCAGCACTACCGGCACATGATACTCTTCGATCACATTCAGGATCTCCGCCACTTCTCCCGCGCTGACCTGGCGTTCTTCGTCAAGGTCCATGGAACCTACTACCTCAAGCCCGTATTCCTGAGCCACATAGGCGTACGCCTCATGAAAGATCACCACCGGCTCTCCCTGGATCTGTTCCCGAAGGGCTCTGGCCCTGTTGCAGAGTACCTGGATCCGTCCGCAGTACGCTTCGGCATTGGCCGCATACTGGCTGGCATGGGCACTGTCCGCCTCTGCCAGCTTATTGGCAATGGTCTCTACCTGTATTTTATAATCTTCCATATTCATCCAGACGTGAGCATTGTCATCCAGCATTTCCACATTTTCTCCTCCGTAGATGATCTGCAGATCCGGGTAGGATTTCGCCACATCTGTGAGGAACGTCTCAATGCCTCCTCCGTTGACAATAAACACATCCGCAGTGGACAAAAGCTTCATATCTTCCGGGGTCAGCTGATAATCATGGAGACATCCGGTCTGGGGCTCGCTCAGGTTTTCCAGAGTAACGCCGGGGGTATCTCCGATCACGTTCATGGCCGCGATATACATAGGATAAAAGGAAGTGACCACAGTCAGATTCTGTTCCTGATCCCTCTGATCCTGTCTGCTTACATATACGCCGGTCAGCCCCAGGCCGCCCAGAGCGATGCATATCAGCATAAGCAATACAAATAAATATTTATTCTTCATCTCTGATCAACTGTTCCATTATTTCCCAGATTTCCTCTCTTCCCTGCTTCGTCTGGGCCGAAAAAGGGATCACGGCAGTTCCCGGGCGGACTCCCAGCCCTTCTTTTACCGTTTTTACCTGTTTCTGTATCTGACTTCGCTTGATCTTATCCAGTTTGGTGGCTATGATAATAGGCGCGAAGCCCTGATATACCATCCATTCGTACATCATCCTGTCATTGGCGGAAGGATCATGACGGATATCGATCAGCAGGAACACCGCCCGCAGCTGTTTTGAAGAATGAAGATACCTTTCGATCATCTTTCCCCATTTTTCCTTTTCCGATTTGGATACTTTGGCAAAGCCGTAACCCGGCAGATCCGTCAGATACATTTCATCATTGATGTTATAAAAATTGATGGTCTGTGTTTTACCCGGCTGGGATGATGTCCTGGCCAGGGACTTCCGGTTCATCAGCGCATTGATCAGGGAAGACTTTCCCACATTGGATTTCCCTGCAAAGGCGATTTCCGGTCTGGTATTCTGAGGCAGTTTACTGGTATATCCGCACACGGTTTCCAGTTCCGCTTTTTTTATTATCATGACTGTCTCCTTTTTTCTTAACACACATTTCAATTATCAGTTTCATCTTTTACAAAAGCTGTATCCAGCACTTCTTCCATCTGAGATACAAAACGGATTTCCATTCCCTTTTTGATCTCTCCGTCAATCTCTTCCACATCTTTTTTATTTTTTTCCGGTACGCATACGATTTTGATCCCCGCGTTTTTCGCCGCCAGCAGCTTTTCTTTCAGTCCGCCGATGGGAAGCACCCGTCCCCGCAGAGTGATCTCGCCGGTCATCGCCACATCGGCCCGCACCGGTTTACGGATAATGGCGGACAGCATTGCCGTGGCCATTGTGATCCCTGCGGAAGGACCGTCTTTAGGCACCGCCCCCTCCGGAATATGGATATGGATATCGTTTTCTTTGAAAAATTCCCGGGAAATATGATATTTTTCACTGACAGAACGGATGTAGCTGATACCGGTCTGGGCAGACTCCTTCATTACATCTCCCAGTTTTCCCGTAAGCAGGAATTCTCCTTTGCCCGGCATCACATTGACTTCGATCTCCAGAGTATCTCCCCCTACGCTGGTCCAGGCCAGCCCCCGGACAATCCCGATCTCCGGTTTCTCATTGGCCATATCTACGGAAAAGATTTCCTTTCCCATATATTTGGTCAGAGTAGTCTCTGTGATCTTTACGGTCTTTTTATGATTCTGGTAAATTTCCCTGGCGGCTTTTCTGCAGATCTCGCCGATCTTTCGCTCAAGGGTACGTACTCCCGCTTCTCTTGTGTATCCTTCAATGAGACCCATCAGCGCCTTGTCGCTGAAAGTAAGCTGGTCTTCCTTAAGGCCGTTCCTGTCTTTCTGTTTCCGGATCAGATGTTCTTTGGCAATATGAAGCTTTTCATTGGCGGTATAGCTTGGCACCTCAATGATCTCCATTCGATCCAGCAGCGGCCTGGGAATGCTTCCCATATCATTGGCCGTAGCGATAAACAGCACTTCCGACAGATCCACCGGCAGGTCCACATAGTGATCCACAAAACGGCTGTTCTGCTCTGAATCCAGCACCTCCAGCATAGCGGAAGAAGGATCTCCTTTATAATCATTGCTCATTTTGTCAATTTCATCCAGCAGCATCAGCGGATTTTTCACTCCCGCCTGTTTAATGCCGTTAATGATCCTTCCCGGCATAGCCCCGATATAAGTCCTTCTGTGTCCCCGGATCTCCGCTTCGTCTCTGACGCCGCCCAGGCAGATCCGCACATACTGTTTTCCCATAGCTCTGGCAATGGACCGGGCAATACTGGTCTTGCCGGTTCCCGGCGGGCCCACCAGACAGATGATCGGGCTTTCTCCTTTTTTGGTCATATTCCTTACCGCAAGGAATTCCAGCACACGCTCTTTGACTTTTTTCAGTCCGTAATGATCTTCCTCCAGAATCTGTTCCGCATGGTCCAGATCATCGTTGTCCTGGGAAACTTTATTCCAGGGCAGCGACAAAAGGGTTTCCAGATATCCGCGGATCACACTGCTTTCCGAGGGGTTCCCCACTACGTTTTTAAACCGCTCGATTTCCTTTTTGATCTTTTCTTTTATTTCACTGTCCGCGTCCAGCTTTTCCAGTTCCTCTTCAAAACGGCGGGCGTCGCTTTCCGTGCCGTCTTCTCCCAGTTCTTCCCGGATAACCTTCATCTGTTCCCGCAGAATATATTCTTTCTGATTTTTGTCCACCCGCTCCTTTACTTTTCTCTGGAGCTCATTTTTGATCCGCATAATATCGGTTTCTTTCATCAGAAGCTCCATCAGGACCTCATAGCGTTCCTGAAGGGTGGAAGCTTCCAGCAGACGCTGTTTGTTCTGATAGGACAGGGGCATATTATTCCCGATGAGATTCATAAGAGAATGAAGCTCGTTGAGCTCATCCGCCTGTCTTGCCAGTTCTTTTCCGATCTTTGGATTTTCCGTACAGTAGCGGATCAATGCTTCCTGCACTGCCCGCAGCATGGCTTCTTCCACATCCTCAGGCAGCTTTTCTTCCGGTTCTTCCAGCACCACTACCGCGGCGTCCAGATACTCCTCGTTAGGGTTGAAATAGGCCAGTTCCGCTTTCTGCAGTCCTTCCACCAGCACCCTGACGATATCGTCTTTCAATTTGATGATCTGCTTGATACCGGCGATAATGCCGATTTTATATAATCCCGTAATGTCCGGGTCTTCTTCCTCTATATCACGCTGTGTTACCAGGAAAATCTGATCATCCCCAAGCATAGCCTTTTCTACTGCTTTCATAGACTTGCTCCGGCTGATATCAAAATGTGTGATCATTCCCGGCAGAATTGTCACGCCGCGCAAGGCCACAGCAGGCAATTCCCTTAACAGTTCACTCATATAACTTCCTCCGTTTTTTGTTCAGAAATGGACGGGGCTTATGAAAGCTCCCGTCCACGCCAACTCACATTTCGCTATTTGTATTGTATTCCAGAACTGCTTTTCCGCTTCCGGCAACTGTATCTTTTGTGATCCTGCATTTTGTTATTGTCTCATCTGACGGGATCCGATACATAAGATCCATCATGGTTTTTTCCATAATCGCCCGCAGACCTCTGGCTCCGGTCTTCCGTTCCAGAGATTTGTCCGCAATAGCCTCCAAAGCTTCCGGATCAAACTGCAGGTCTACATGATCCAGCTCAAACAGTTTCTGATACTGTTTTATTAATGAATTTTTCGGTTCTTTTAAAATCTGCACCAGAGTATCTCTGTCAAGAGCGTCCAGGGAAACAACCACCGGTACGCGCCCGATAAACTCCGGTATCATACCGAATTTCACAAAATCCTGAGGCAGAGCTTCCCGCAGCAGCTCGCCTACGTTATTTTCATGTTTTCCTTTTATCTCGGAATTGAATCCGATAGATTTCTGATCTGTTCTGGCTTCTATGATCTTGTCCAGTCCTTCAAAAGCTCCTCCGCAGATAAACAGGATATTTGTTGTATCAATGGGGATCAGCTCCTGCTGGGGATGTTTTCTCCCGCCCTGAGGAGGAACGGAAGCCACGGTTCCCTCCAGGATCTTCAGCAGTGCCTGCTGTACGCCTTCTCCGGATACGTCTCTTGTAATAGAAGCGTTTTCGGATTTTCTCGTTATCTTGTCGATCTCATCTATATAAATAATGCCGTACTGGGCTTTTTCCACGTCGTAATCCGCGGCCTGGATGATCTTCAGCAGGATATTTTCCACATCCTCGCCTACATATCCGGCTTCTGTCAATGTGGTGGCATCCGCAATGGCAAATGGCACATTCAGTATTTTTGCCAAAGTCTGAGCAAGAAGGGTCTTGCCGGATCCTGTTGGTCCCAGCATGAGAATATTGCTCTTTTGCAGCTCCACATCAGAATCCGTATCCGCCAGGATCCGTTTGTAATGATTGTATACAGAAACCGCAAGCACTTTTTTCGCGTCATCCTGTCCGATTACATAATCATCCAGAAAGGCTTTGATCTCTTCCGGTTTCAGCAGGTTTATCTCCATGTTCTGATCCGGTTTTCTGCCGTAGCCGTCCAGCTCTTCTTCTATGATATCAGAACAGATCTCCACGCACTCATCGCAGATATAGACCCCTTTGGGACCTGCGATCAGCTTGCGGACCTGCTCCTGCGCTTTTCCGCAAAAGGAACAACGTACTCGATCTTCACCGTTGTTTTTTACTGCCATTTTACTACCTCTCAAATTTTTACTGACGATTCTGGATCACAGCGTCGATCAGTCCATATGCCATCGCTTCTTCAGCGGACATATAGTTGTCTCTTTCTGTATCCGCAGCGATCACATCAACCGGTTTTCCGGTATTTTCCGCAAGGATGCGGTTCAGACGCGCCTTTGTCTTTAAGATATTTTCCGCAGCGATCTGAATTTCCGTTGCCTGTCCTCTGGCCCCGCCGGAAGGCTGATGGATCATGATCTCCGCATTTGGAAGGGCAAAACGTTTTCCTTTTGCTCCCCCTGCCAGCAGAAATGCTCCCATACTTGCGGCAAGTCCGATACAGGTAGTGGATACGTCGCATTTAATGTACTGCATGGTATCATAAATGGCCAGTCCCGCTGTGACCATTCCGCCTGGGGAATTGATGTATAAATGAATGTCTTTGCCCGGATCTTCAGATTCCAGGAAAAGGAGCTGGGCAACGATCAGGCTTGCTGTAGTTTCGTTTACTTCTTCCCCAAGGAAAATGATCCTGTCTTTTAACAGTCTGGAATAGATATCGTAACTGCGTTCTCCTCTGCTTGTCTGCTCAATGACATAGGGTACTAAACTCATATTTTCTGCCTCCATTTCTGATTGAACAGCAGATCCCGGCGCGGCTGCCGTCTCCGCTGTTTTGAATTTTAAACAGGCCGGTCCGACCGGACCGGCCTGAAAAAGATTTCTTATGCTGACTGCAGATTATTCTGCTTCGCTTCCTTCAGAAGCTGCAGCTTCTTCCGCTGCTCCTTCTTCAGCTGCTTCTTTTTCTTTTTTGGATTTCGGTTTTGCTCTGTATTTTACATTCTCCATGATCAGATCAACCGCTCTCTGTTCAGCCAGGTCTTTTTTCATAGCTTCTTTTTCAGATTCGCCCATGTAGCCTTTTAACTGATCAGCTTCCATTTTGTACAGTTCTGCCATTTTTTCGATTTCAGCATCTACGTCTTCATCAGTGATCTCAATGTTTTCTTCTTTTGCGATCTGCTCCAGGACCAGACTGCTTTCGATGCGCGCAAGGGCTTCGTCACGAACCTGCTCTTTCATTTTATCCATTGTCATGCCTGTAAACTGAAGATACTGCTGCATGGACAGACCCTGCTGAGCCATCTGCTGAGCGAACTGATTGATCATATCTTCGCACTGTGTATCGATCATCGCTTCCGGAATATCCATTTCGGATTTGTCTACGATCTTTTTGATAGCTTCGTCTGTCTGAGCGGCTTTCGCGCTGTTTGCTTTTCTTTCTTCGATCTTTTCTTTGATGCTGTTTTTGTATTCATCAACTGTATCGAACTCAGAAACATCCTGTACGAATTCTTCATCCAGTTCCGGAATTTCTTTTGTCTTGATCTCGTTGATCTTTACTTTAAATACAGCAGCTTTTCCAGCCAGATCTTTTGCGTGATATTCTTCCGGGAATGTTACGTTTACTTCCACGTCATCTCCGGCATTTTTTCCGATCAGCTGATCTTCAAATCCCGGGATAAAGGAACCGGAACCGATTACCAGTGAATGATTTTCGCCTTTTCCGCCTTCAAAAGCTTCCCCGTCAACAAATCCTTCGTAATCGATCATTGCGGTATCGCCGTTTTCTACCGCTCTGCCTTCTACTGTAATGTTTCTTGCGTTTTTCTCTCTTTCGGAATCGATCTCTTTTTCAATCTCTTCTTCTGTTGCTGCCGTATCCACTTTTGTAACGGTTACGCCCATGTATTTACCAAGTTTTACTTCCGGTTTTACTGCTACTTCAGCGGTAAAGATAAACGGTTTTCCTTTTTCCAGCTGTACAATGTCAAGAGCCGGTCTGGAAACAATGTCAAGTCCGCTCTCTTCCGCTGCTGAGGAATAAGCGCCCGGGAGCAGGCTGTTTGCCGCGTCATCGCAGAATACGTTGGCGCCGTACATTTTTTCAACCATGATCCTTGGAACTTTTCCTTTACGGAATCCCGGAAGACTGATGCTTTTTTTCTGTTTATTATATGCTTCCTGGAGTGCTTTCTCCAGTTCTTCTGCGGAAACTTCGATGGTAAGCTTCGCCATATTCTTTTCTAAATTTTCTACCTGTACACTCATTTAACTGTTTCCTCCTTGAAATATATGTCATGCAGATGTACGAACTTTTAAAAAAAGGCGTACTTATCCACTTACAGTCATTTAGGAATTATAACACAGGGCATTTTAAATTTCAAGCATGTAAAAAGGACTTTTTCGCCCTGTCCCATATGGTTCAGAGGAAAAAGTCCTTTTTTTCACTTTTCAGTGCTGTCATTTATTTCCCGGACATCTGTTCTTCCTGTTTCATGATCATTTTTTTGACCATTTCACCCCCGATAGATCCTGCCTGTCGGGATGTCAGATCTCCATTGTATCCTTCTTTTAAGGAAATACCAAGTTCGGACGCAACTTCCTGTTTAAAACGGTTCATTGCTTCTTTTGCTTCCGGTACACTTGTTTTGTTTGAGCTTGAAGAACTGTTCATTCTTTTCACCTCCATAAATATTAGTTTCTATTTTGAAAGGTAAGCATTGCTTACCCTGAAACTAGTATTTACAGAACGGCTCAAATTATTTTGGTAATTATTTCAAAAATCCGTTGATGATCTGTTCTTCCGCTTCCTGCTCGGTCAGTCCCAGTGTCATCAGCTTGATCAGCTGTTCGCCGGCGATCTTGCCGATGGCAGCCTCGTGGATCAGGCTGGCGTCAATATCATTGGCTGTCAGCTGAGGCTCAGCTGTAACGCAGGCTTTATCCATAATGATTGCGTCGCATTCCGTATGTCCGCTGCATTTACAGTTTCCGTTAATACGGGATACAAACAGCTGCTTTGACTGTCCTTTGGCTACGGAACGGGATATTACATTGGCGCTGCTGTCCTCTCCGTCCATATCTACTGTAAAGTCAGTTTCCGCGTACTGATTTCCGTGGGTCATAATCTTTTCGCTGATCTCCAGTGACGCGCCGGCTTTCAGCACGGCCTTTGTCACACGTTTTGTAGAAGTAACGCCTTTGATCTGGACCGTATCCATTTCCATATGGCCGCCTTCCTCTACATTGATAATGGTAACCGGATTCAGGATACGTTCTCCGCTTCCATCCCCTTCGCCGTAGTGTTTTTCCACATATTTTACTTTCGCGTTTTTTCCGATATAGAACGTATGGATACCGTCATGTTCCGATGTATCCGTACCGCAGTTGTGGATTCCGCAGCCCGCTACAATAGTAACGTCCGCGTCGTCCCCGATGTAAAAATCGTTGTAAACGGTTTCTTTCAGTCCGCTCTGGCTTAATACTACCGGAATGTGTACGCTTTCATTTTTTGTACCCGGTTTGATGATAATATCGATCCCGGATTTTCCTTCTTCTGTTTTTGTAACAATATCAATATTCGCAGTTGATCTTCTGCCGTCTGCCTTTCCGTTGTAACGAATGTTGTAAGCGCCTTCCGGTACTTCGTGAAGGTCAGCTACCTGTTCCAGTATATGTCTTTCAATTGCATCCATATTTTTGACCTCCTTATACAATCTTATCCATCAATGTACTGCATGCTTCTGATGTGCCCAGCAGATCCGGGAGCACTTCCTGTTTGGTGCCCACGTTTTTGATCTCTCCGCCTGCTACCACAACGATCTTGTCCGCAATATTCAGGATACGTTCCTGATGGGAGATGATCAGGATAGAGCCGTTGATTTTTTCATGCATGGACTCAAACACCTGGATCAGGTTGTTAAAGCTCCACAGATCAATGCCTGCTTCCGGTTCGTCAAATATGGACAGCTTGGTACCTCTGGCAATGATCATAGCGATCTCGATCCTTTTGAGCTCACCGCCTGAAAGGCTGGCGTTCACTTCACGGTTGATATAATCTTTGGCGCACAGTCCCACTTCTGAAAGATAAGAACAAGCCTGGGATACATTAATATCTTTTCCGGAAGCCAGGGTGATCAGATCCCTTACAGTCAGTCCCTTAAAGCGGACCGGCTGCTGAAAAGCAAAGCTGATCCCCGCTCTGGCCCGTTCTGTAATGCTCATTTCCGTAATATCTTCTCCGTCCAGCAGAATCTGTCCCGATGTAGGTTTGAAGATACCTGCAATGATCTTGGCCAGGGTAGACTTTCCGCCTCCGTTCGGTCCGGTGATCGCTACAAATCTGTCGTCTACTTTTAAGCTTACATCTTTTAATATTTCTTTGTTTGTAGAATCGTTTTCATCTGTGACCTGAAAACTCACATTTTTTAATTCAAGCATAAATATCCTTTCCTCAACTTTTCTATCAGTTTTTCCTCTGTCTCCAGCGTCTATACCCGCTGATTCAAGAAGTTGTCTTCGTTTCGGAGATATTATATACTACTTTCTCTGTAAATGGAAGTGATTTTTGTCACAGTTTTGATCCTGTACCTGCCCCTCCAAGATCCGGTCCTGAGGATCCTACGGCATCATAAGAGACTTGCGAATCTCCTGAGCTTTTTCTTTACCCTCCAGATAATCCACAATTTCAAGGGCGAACAGCATGGCGACTCCCGGACCTTTTCCGGTAATGATGTTTCCGCTGCGCACGACTGTCTCTCCGGTCCATTCAATATCTTCCCCTGTTTCAAATCCCGGATACACAGTAGCCCTGCGTCCTTTCAGCACTCCCGCGGGAGCAAGCACAGCTCCCGGAGCAGCGCAGATGGCCCCGATCAGTCTGCCTGTTTCAAACAGTTCTTTTACCTGAATATTTACGCCTTCGTGCTCATGAAGGTTCACCGCTCCCGGCAAACCTCCAGGCAACACAATAGCGTCCATTTTTTCAAATTCTATATTGTCATATACCTCATCCGCATGGACCGCGATATTATGCGATCCCATTACCTGCTTATGTCCGGTTACGGAAACGGTCACCGCGTCGATCCCTGCCCTGCGGCAGATATCCACAACAGTCAATGCTTCCACTTCTTCAAATCCTTCTGCTAAAAAAATACTGATCCTGCTCATTTTTTCTTTTCCCGGCGGCGCCGGTCTCCTTTCTTGTTTTTTCTTTTCACTTGTATTATGATGAAACTGACCCGGGCGCCTTTTGTCAGAGAGCGCCCAAAATCCAATCTTGCAGGAGTTGATTCATATGGAAATCGAACGGAAATTTTTAATTTCACAGCTTCCCGTCGATCTGTCCTCCTATCCCTGTCTGAAAATCCAGCAGGGCTATCTGTGTACAGATCCTGTGGTACGCATCCGCAGACAGAACGACAGTTATATCCTGACCTATAAATCTTCCGGCATGCTGGAACGGGAAGAATACAATCTGCCTCTTACCGAACAGGCATACCTTCACCTGCGCTCTAAAGCCGACGGCTGTCTGATATCCAAAAAACGCTACTGTATTCCCTTCGGGAAGTACACCATTGAACTGGATATTTTTGAAAGGGCCCACCAGGGACTGATCCTGGCCGAGGTGGAATTTCCCTCCAGAGAGGAAGCCCTTGCGTTTGCTCCTCCCGCCTGGTTTTCTGAAGATGTTACCTTTGATCCCAAATATCACAACAGCTATCTGGCGTTCCATAAGATCCCCTGAGTCTTTTCTCCCGGGATCAGCAGGCCCCGGCCTTTTAGCCGGAGCTTATCTGCCCTCATACCGGATCCGGGTCTGTATGCAGTTTTTCAGCTGTTTATACCGATCCGGCAGCGAGCCTTCCGGTATGACAACGTCGATGGCAACCGCCAGATCGTCGATCAGTTTGTCTGTCATCTCTCCTTTCATCCGGTCTACAATTTCGTATTTCTCGGCAAAGGTCTCAGCATCCAGAAAACGGATCAAAAGCCCGTTTCCCTCTTCCGCCGATATATCCTCTTCTTCTGGGGCTGTGTCCGCGGATCCGCCTGAGTCTTTGAGGATTTCCGGCTCCCAGGGATCTGTCTGCTCCGGTATCTTTCCGTCTTCCAGATACGCAAACCTGTATTTTTGTTCCACCTGGGGATATTTCTCATAATCCACTTCACTGATAAACATATCGTAAGGTCTTACATACACGCCGAAGTCTCCGTACAGCGCCTGATAGACTACCATCTTTTCATTTGTTTCCGAATGTCTCGCCACCCCTATGATCTGGTAAGCTTTCTTTTTAAAATGGAGATATTTCTCTCCCGGTTTCGGATTGCCCTGAGGCATAATATCAACCTTCTTTCCTGATTATTTAATTATATTTGTTCAGCATATCCATGCCTTCTGCCAGAAAATCCCGTTCAAAGGCAATGGATGTGTCCGGCCCTTTTACCATGAGATCGTATACAGGGCCAAGGAGATCTTCCTGACTATTTTCCTCATTATCTTTTTCCGCGGCATAAGAGGTGAGTTTTGCGGATGCCAGTATCATACCGTCTCCTTCTTCCACACCGGCAGCTTTCCACACATGCTCCGGCCTGCCTTCTTTGCGCAGGCTTTCTTCCTCCAGCCATTTTTCTGTCATATGCTTTCTGGCAGTCTCTGCCTTTTGCTTTCTGGCAGTCTCTGCCTTTTGCCTTCTGGCAGTCTCTGCCTTTTGCCTTCTGGCGGCCTTCGCGTTCTGTGTTCCGGCGGCCTCCGGTTTCTTTTTCGTCTGGGCGCCGCTGACCCGGGTTCCCCCGGCAGAATGCCCGTTATCTGTCTGTCCAGCGCCTTTTCGCGCCGCGCTGAGAATAATCAGCACAACAATGATGATAAATACAATAATTCCCATATATTTTCCTCCCCTGATTTAAACTTTTCGTTAAATCTCCGTTAAATGTTTGTTAAGTCCTGAGGTTTTTTTTTCCGTTCCGTCACAATTATACCATACCCTACTGGACAAATAAAACTTTTATGCTATAATCTCTTATACATTGAACAGACCGGGGTATATTTTCTATAAAATATCTCCGGTTTTCTACAATTAAATATATTCTTTGCGAGGTAAAAAATCAAAGCTATGAAACGTATTATCGGATGGCTGACAAACAGATCCCGTATGCAGATCATCGCGATCGGATTTTTCCTGATCATTCTGATCGGCGCTCTGCTGCTTATGCTTCCCATTGCCAGCCGTACAGGAACTGTGACCCCCTTTGGGACAACACTTTTTACCGCCACCAGCTCCACATGCGTAACAGGTCTGATCCTTGTGGACACCTTTACCCACTGGTCGCTGTTTGGTCAGATCGTGATCCTGTGCCTGATCCAGATCGGCGGGCTGGGATTTATCACATTCGGATTTGTAATATCAATCCTTCTGGGCCGAAAGATTGGCCTGAGACAGCGGGGCATGCTCAAGGAAAGCATGAATGTCCTGGACATGAACGGCATTGTAAAACTGGCCCTTGTGATCATCAAAGGAACCATTATCATTGAGGGCACCGGCGCAGTGATCCTTTCCGCCTGCTTCATCCCGAAAATGGGCGCTGCCACAGGCATTTATTACGGGATTTTCCACTCCATCTCCGCTTTCTGTAATGCGGGATTTGATCTGATGGGACGATATCAGCCCTTTTCTTCCCTGACCAGCTGGTATGACAACTGGGCGGTCATACTGAC
>CAKNLF010000069.1 GCA_930989305.1 uncultured Roseburia sp.
CCATTGGAAGGCTTTTATTTCTCGCATTTCCAGAAATAGGCGCTGTAACCTGGCAGTTCGCTGCCTCCTCCGAAATCATGGATCTGTCCGGTGATCAGATCTGTGGCAAGGCCGCAGCCAGCGTCAAAATGCGCGGTGTAAGGATGCTCGGAAGCGTTGATGGCAACCAGCACCCGTTCCTGCTGGGATTTCCGTTCGAAAATGCACTGATGATTGGTGAGCACTACAGAGCGAAAACCGCCGTAATTCAAGGCATGGCTGGATTTTTTCGCTTCTGCCAGACGACTGATCCATTCAGTCAGCTCATTGAATTCCGGCTTTTCAAAGGAAGGTCTCAGAGCAGGATCACCCTGGCTTTTCTCGCCCCTGGCACCCCATTCGCTGCCGTAGTAGACGCAGGGAATACCGGGCATGCCAAAGCACAGGGCATAGATCAGAGGCAGATGCCGGGGATTCGTAAGAATGCTGGCCACTCTTGTAACATCATGATTGTCCACAAAGGAAAGGAGATGTTTGCCCTTGTAGAGCGTCCAGTTTTCCGGGCCGAACTGGCGCATAAGGGAATGATTGATCTCAAACATATTCATGCTGTTAAAGCTGGAATACAGTCCTTTGTAGCATTCATAATTGGTGGCGGAGTGGAGCATCTGGTCATTGACCAGCTGATTATAATCTCCGTGGAGCATTTCTCCTACCAGGAAAAAGTCTTTTTTCAGACTGTCGCAGCAGCTGCGGAGCCGTCGGATGAAATCATGGTCAAGACAGTAGGCTACATCCAGCCGCAGCCCGTCAATGTCAAAATATTCGATCCAGTATTTTACGCTGTCCAGGAGATAGCGCACCACTTCTTCGTTTCGCAGATTCAGTTTTACCAGGTCATAGTTTCCTTCCCATCCTTCATACCAGAATCCGTCGTTGTAGTTGGAATTGCCGTCAAAATTCAGGAAAAACCAGTCTTTATAGGGGGAATCCCACCGGTTTTTCTGGACGTCCTGAAATGCGAAAAAGCCTCTGCCGGCATGATTGAAGACGCCGTCCAGCACCACTTTGATGCCTGCGGCGTGGAGATTTTCGCATACCTGGCGGAAATCCTCATTGGTGCCCAGGCGCACATCCAGTTTTCGGT
Organism: uncultured Roseburia sp.; assembly: GCA_930989305.1. Classification (GTDB taxonomy): domain Bacteria; phylum Bacillota; class Clostridia; order Lachnospirales; family Lachnospiraceae; genus Brotonthovivens; species Brotonthovivens avistercoris. Next base: position 1,127 of record CAKNLF010000069.1, read on the forward strand.
AATCTCTTGTATTATATCCGTGGGTGTCGGACTCAAATACCGGAGAAAAATAGATGGCGTTGGCCCCAAGGCGGGTGATATGGGGGATCCAGTCATTGACTTTCAGGATCCTGTGCTCCAGTACGCCGTCGTTTTCAAAAGGCGCTCCCGCAAATCCCAGGGGATAGATTTGATAAAATACGCTTTCATAAGCCCACATATATAAAAACCTCCTTTGTTCAGTTCCAGTTTTCGCTCTGCAGATATTCTTCCAGCAGATTATAATATTTCCCTACGTGATAGCCGTCCATCAGGCCGTGATGGACCTGTACGGAAAAGGGAAGGAGTATACGGTCCTGTTCCTTTTTGAATTTTCCCATACTGATCTTTGGATTGCAGTCGATCCCGCATTTGGAGATTGTGCGGAAAAAGTGATTGTAGGATATCCAGGGGATACAGCTGTAATTGATAATGTCATCTCTGCCTTTCAGCTGATCCAGGCCGCTTTCCGGCAATGGAATCTCTCCTTTTTCATGATTTTTCAGTGCAAACTCTTTCAGAGAGTCGTAATGATCGCAGGCAACCATGTGGAACATTTCGCTGCCTTTTCGCATATGTGTGGCAAAGGCTGTGTTCCTGGGGATCTCAAAGGGCTGTCCGTCCTGGAAACGATACCGGAAATTGACGATTTCGTCCGCAGTTTTGGTAGCCGCGTAGATCATAGAAAAGTAAAAGGACAGATGCTGCTGTTTCGTAAAACGGTACAGTTTTGTAACGTCCAGATCAGCCCCGATGATAATATAGGGCAGATCGGTTCCCAGATAGGAGCGAAACAGATGAGCCCGGTCCCAGTTATTCAGATCAATAAAACGTTTCATAACAAAATCTCCTTACATATATGTAAATTTTACAGGAAGTGAGGCCCGGATACAAGTAAAAATCTCCGCAGACCTGCAGACGCTGCTTTTGAAAAAAGATACTTGTATACAAGAAAACTGATGACATTTTCAAAAAGCTGTGCTATGATAGGTATGCTTTAGAGAATTTGATATTATGCAAAATATAAAATGTGAAAATTAAGGGAGAGATGAGAAATGGTAATAGTAACAACGATGTGCAAGCTTTTGCTTGCAATGGTCATCGGATTTTTTCTGTTTAAAAAACAGATCCTGACAGAAGATACAAACAAAAAACTTTCGGCGTTGATCGTGCAGATCACCTGTCCCTGTATTATCTTAAACAGTGTGGCTTCAGTATCCCACAATGACGCCCATCTGGTCCTCCGGCTGTTCCTGGCGGGGATCGTCATGTATATGATCTTTCCGGCGATCGCCTATCTGGTCACCGGTCTTATGCGGGTTCCGGCTCATCTGCGGGGCACCTACATGTGCATGCTGATCTTTTCAAACAACTCTTTTATGGGTTATCCGGTTGTACAGGCGCTGTTTGGTGAAAGCGCGATCTTTTATATTACGATCTTCAACATGCCTTTTAATATCCTGTTCTTTTCACTGGCGCTGCATCTGTTCAAAAAGGACGCTGCCATCGGTTCCGGCGCCTATGAACGGGAAAAGATCAATCCGAGAAATTTCATCAACAACGGCATTATAGCCGCTATTGCGGCTCTGGTGATCTATTTTGCCAATATTCCCATGCCGGATATATTCTTTGAATGCGTGGGATTCATCGGCAATATCACAACACCCCTTTCCATGATCATTATCGGAAGCTCTATGGCTGCGGCGTCTCTGAAAGAGATCAAAACAGAAAAAGGCATCTGGCCCATGCTGCCTATACGTCTGATCGGAATGCCGATACTGGTATGGGCGTTTATGCATCTGGTAACAGACGATCCGATCCTGATCGGAATCTGTACTGTAGGAGCGGGTATGCCGGTGGCGTCTCTGGTGGCAATGGGATCCGCGCCCTATCCGCGTCAGAACAAATGCGCGTCCATTGGCGTGGTCATATCCACACTGTTTTCACTGATCACCATCCCCATAATGGCCGTCCTCCTTGGAGCCTGACGGCCGGGGATACATGTAAAAAATATTATTTACTCATTTCACGGGATTTCCGGCTGCAGGCTCTCTGAGCTTCGATCACTGCGCTGCGAAATCCTTTTTGTTCCAGTACGGCTACCGCTTCAATGGTGGTGCCTGCGGGGGAGCAGACCATATCTTTTAATTCACCGGGATGTTTTCCGGTTTCCAGAACCATTTTCGCAGAACCCAGTACAGACTGAGCGGCAAATTTGTAAGCCTGGTTTCTGGGCATGCCGTCGGCAACAGCAGCGTCTGCCATGGCCTCGATAAACATATATACATAGGCGGGAGAGGAACCGCTGACGCCAACTACCGCGTCCATCAGAGATTCGGAAACGATCTCGGATTCTCCGAAGCTGTCAAAGAGGGTTTTGATCTCAGCAATTTCCTCTTCTGATACGTTGTCATTTCTGCACAGAGCGCTCATAGACGCTCCCACAAGCGCAGGCGTGTTGGGCATTACCCGAACCAGTTTAATGGGATGCTCAAACAGTTCTTCGATTTTTTCAATGGACTGTCCGGCAGCGATTGATACGATGAGAGAGCCGGGTTTTAAGTGCTTGCGGATCTGTGGAATGACTGCCGCAAACATATTGGGTTTAACAGACAGAAATAAAATATCCGCCTGAGAGCTGACCTGTGTATTTTCTGTGCATGCCCGGATGCCGAAAGTGGTCTGAAGACGCTCTACGGCAGCGGGAGATTTGTCAGCCGCAATGATGTGATCTTTGTCGGACAGGCCGGAAGAGAGCAGGCCGCCCATGATAGCGGAAGCCATATTGCCGCCGCCGATAAATCCTATTATTTTCTGATCCATAATCTGTGTGTCCTTTCTATTTAGAAACAGATCCCGGCAGGAAACAGGAAAGGGTGTTCCCAAGCCCTCGGACTTCGGAAACACCCCTTTGTGCCGCGGATCCGTTTTTATTTCAAACGTTCCGTCAAAATTGTGTCTGATCTTAGAAATCAGTGAAGTTTTTCTCTTTCCGTTTTTCAAGGAAAGCAGTCATACCTTCTGTTTTATCATGTGTGGAGCATGTAATACCGAACAGGTTTGCTTCGTATTCAACCGCGTTTTTGATATCCATATCGTAACCGTTGTTGATAGCGGCTTTCGCGATAGATACCGCATAGCTTGCGTTGCGGGCGATTCTGGAAGCCATCTTCTTAGCTGTTTCCATTAATTCAGCCTGAGGAACAACTTTATTTACAAGACCGATCCGGTATGCTTCCTGAGCGTCAATGTTGGTGCATGCAAAGATCATTTCTTTGGCGCGTCCCATACCTACCAGACGGGCAAGTCTCTGTGTACCGCCAAATCCCGGGATAATGCCAAGGCCGCATTCCGGCTGACCAAAAGTAGCGTTGTCAGATGCGATACGGATATCGCATGCCATGGAAATTTCACAGCCGCCGCCCAGAGCAAAGCCGTTTACAGCCGCAATAGTTACCTGACGCATATTCATCAGTTTGAAGAACGGTTCTGCGGCGCGCATGCCGAAAGCACGTCCTTCCGCTCCGGTAAAGTTTACCATTTCGGAAATGTCAGCGCCTGCTACAAATGATTTTTCTCCCGCACCTGTGAGGATCACAACTTTAATGTCGCTGCGTCCTTCGATTTCTGTAAGAACTTCGTTCAGTTCTACCAGAGTCTCGCTGTTTAAAGCGTTCAGAGCCTTTGGTCTGTTGATGGTCAATACGGCGATTGAATTGTCAACTTCTAATATTAAATTATTCATGATCATAATACCTCCTGTGTCTGGGTGTTGCCTTGATAGATAGATTATACATCAGATATTTGCAGTTTACAAGGATGAGGGGCGAATTCGGACTTGGGGGATAGGAATTTCCTACAGGTTGTGATACAATTCCATGGAGTACAGAGATGAAAATACAAAAAGAGAAGCAGGTGAAATCCATTGAGTGATAAATATATAGCGGAAACAATACGGGAAATGCCGGATTCCGGGATCAAAGATTTTTTTGATGTGGCAAATACGCTGGACGGAGCTTTGTCCCTGGGGGTTGGCGAACCGGATTTCGCCACGGCGGAACATGTGCGCCGGGCGGGGATACAGGTCATAGAAGAAGCACGTACAAAATATACGGATAACCGGGGAACGTTAGAACTGCGGGCGGCGGCAGGAGATTACCTGGAAAAGTTTGACCTTCATTATGACAGGCAGGATGAAATACTTATTACCGTAGGAGCCAGCGAAGGAATTGATCTGGCTTTGCGGGCTATTATCAATCCGGGAGATGAGGTGCTGGTAGTGGAGCCTTCCTATGTATCCTACATTCCCTGTGTGATGATGTGCAAAGGGGTGCCGGTGGACCTGTGCATGCAGGAAAAAAACAGATTCCGGCTGACCCCGGAGGAACTGGAAGAAAAGATCACTCCCAGAACAAAAGCGCTGATCCTGCCGTTCCCCAGTAATCCTACGGGAGCTATTATGGAAAAAGAGGATCTGGAAAGGATCATTCCGATTATAAAGGAACATGATATTTTTGTGATCAGCGATGAAATATACGCAGAGCTTACATATGGGAAAAAGCATGTGTCTATCGCATCTTTCCCGGGGATGAAGGAGCGCTGCGTTGTGCTGAACGGCTTTTCCAAAGCATTTGCCATGACCGGATGGCGGGTTGGCATGGCGGCGGGACCGGCGGATATTATCCGCGCCATGAACAAGATCCATCAGTTTACGATTATGTCTGCGGGAACTATCGGTCAGGCCGCAGCGCTGGAGGCGCTGACCAGTCCGAAACGGGAGGCGGAAATTGAAGCCATGCGCAGAGAATATGATATTCGCAGAAAGATCATGACAGAGGGATTCCTGGATATGGGGCTTGATGTAGTGGAACCGGAAGGGGCTTTTTATGTGTTCCCTTCTGTGAAAAAAACAGGTATGAACAGTCAGGAATTCTGCAGGCGGCTGCTGGAGGAACAGAAAGTGGCGGTAATACCGGGAGATGCCTTCGGAAAGTGCGGAGACGGTTATATCCGATGTTCATACGCCTACAGTCAGGAAACAATCCGGCTTTGTCTGGATAAGATCCGGGCATTTACCGGTCAGTTTCTGTAAAGAAAGGAAAACAAAAGAAAACCGGAGATGAAATATCATAATATAATAGAAGGAACATTTATCAGCCGGCCTAACCGGTTTATCGCAAATGTGGAAGCTGCCGGTCAGGTACAGGTATGTCATGTGAAAAACACAGGGCGCTGCAGGGAACTGCTGGTGCCGGGCTGCAGAGTATATCTGGAGACGGCTGACAATCCAAACCGGAAAACAAAATACGATCTGATAGCAGTGAAAAAAGGAAATCTGCTGATCAATATGGACTCTCAGGCGCCAAACAAAGCGGCGGGAGAATGGCTGGAAAAAAGGATCTTGTATCCGGATCTGAAGATTTTAAAACCGGAAGTAAAATATGACAATTCCAGATTTGATTTTTATATAGAGGCGGGAGAACGGAAAATATTCCTGGAAGTAAAAGGGGTGACGCTGGAAGAAGGAGGCATTGCCCGTTTCCCGGACGCGCCTACAGAACGGGGCGTCAAGCATATCCGGGAGCTGATGGCCTGTATGAAGGAAGGATATGAGCCGGTGATCCTGTTTGTGGTTCAGATGAAAGGGATACGCAGATTTATGCCTAATGACGAAACCCACAAAGCTTTTGGAGACACGCTGCGGGAGGCCAGGGAAAAAGGCGTCCGGATACTGGCCTATGACTGCCTGGTAACAGAAGATTCCATGGAGATCCGGGATCCTGTACCGGTGGTATTGTAACAAAAACCGGTATGGGGCATGTATGCAGCCGGATAAAGGAGAAAATAATGCTGGAAGATTTTGATTTGAAAGCGGCAGTGGAACCGCTGCTGAAATGGTATGAAAAGAATAAGCGGGAACTGCCCTGGCGCAGCCAGGCGACCCCCTACCGTGTCTGGGTGTCCGAGATCATGCTCCAGCAGACCAGAGTAGAAGCGGTAAAACCGTATTTTGCCAGGTTTATGGAGGCGCTGCCGGATATACAGGCTCTGGCCCAATGTCCTCAGGATCGGCTGCTGAAACTCTGGGAGGGGCTCGGGTACTACAACCGGGTCCGGAATATGCAGGAAGCGGCCAGGACTGTGATGGAAAAGTATCAGGGAGTTATGCCGGCGGATTATGAAGCCCTTCTTTCCCTGAAAGGGATCGGAAGCTATACGGCAGGAGCGGTGGCTTCTATTGCCTACGGTCTGTCTGTCCCCGCGGTGGACGGCAACGTGCTGCGGGTGCTTATGCGTCTTACAGAGGATGATTCGGACATAATGAAACAGTCTGTGCGAAAAAGGACGGAAAAAGCACTGGCCCGGATCATGCCGGAAGGCAGAGCCGGTGATCTGAATCAGGGGCTGATGGAGCTGGGAGCTACGGTCTGCGTGCCCAATGGAGCTCCCCGATGTGAAATATGCCCCTGGGGGGATATGTGTCTGGCAAGAGCCCATGGCACTTTTGACCGGCTGCCGGTAAAGAGCAAAGGGAAACCGAGAAAGATCCAGGAGAAAACGGTCCTTATCATACGGGACCAGGACCGGGTGATCCTGCGGCAGCGGGAGAAAAAAGGCCTGCTGGCGGGTATGTATGAATTTCCTAATGAGGAAGGACTTCTGACACCTGAAGAAGCGCTGCAAAAAGTGCGGGAGATGAATCTGCATCCTATGCGGATCCGGAAGCTGGAAGATGCCAGACATATTTTTTCTCATGTGGAGTGGCATATGACCGGATATATGATACAGGTGGACTCACTGACAAGAGAGGAATCTGGGATGCTGTTCGTAGAGATCAAAGAGACGGAGAAAAAGTATGCCATCCCTGCGGCTTTTGGCGCTTATACAAAATATCTGGATCTGAGGATCGGCAATGAGAAATATGAATAAACAGTATGCAAAAAGGGTCGAGGGAAGCCGGATATCATCGCAATGGATGATATCCGGCTTCCCTCGGCCCTTTTTCTATATTAAAATTGTATAAAAAAGAGGAAGCCGACGTTGCCGCCGGCCGTTTACATGAAAAAGATTTATGAAAAGAAATTGTCGTTGCGTTAAGGTGTTCCCTTAACTTGACTTTAGTATAGAAAAAAAATATGACCGTCGTATGTTTAATGTGTGTTCATTTAGTAAATAAAATATGAATAGATTATGAATTATAAAAAAATATAAAAAAACAGCCTCAAATATGCATCAAAGGTGTATAATGAAGGTTAACATCATCCTGAATGGCTGATGTTAACCGCTGCTTTTCAAAAAACGAAGGGTTTGAGCGGGTATATGCGCCTTATAATATGGAATGAAATTATTGAAAGTGACATAGGATAAAAAAAAACGGGAAGAGGAATGTGTGTATGAAGTTGCTTACTATTACCGTACCCTGCTATAATTCGCAGGACTATATGAAAAGATGTATTGATTCGCTGTTGCCGGGGGGCGAAGATGTGGAAATAATCATTGTGGACGACGGATCTACAGATCAGACCGGCGCTATTGCGGATGAGTATGCCAGAAAGTATCCTTCCATCGTTCGGGTAATCCATCAGGAAAACGGAGGACATGGAGCAGGCCTGAATACAGGCATCAATCATGCTACCGGTCTGTATTTTAAAGTGGTGGACAGTGACGACTGGGTGGATCTGGAAAGCTATAGAAAAATCCTGCACACTCTGCGCAGTCTTTGCGGAGGCGGCTGTATCCTGGACATGCTTATCAGCAATTTTGTTTATGAAAAAGATGGACAGAAACATAAAAGGACTATGCGTTATACAGGAATTCTTCCCAAAAATCAGTTGTTCGGATGGTCGAAGGCCAAAAATTTTAATACAGGAAGATATATTCTGATGCATTCTGTCATATACCGTACTCAGCTTCTGCGGGACTGTCATCTGATCCTTCCCAGGCATACTTTCTACGTGGACAATCTGTTTGTATACGTGCCTCTTCCATATGTGCGTACCATGTATTATCTGGATGTAGATTTTTATCGGTACTATATTGGAAGAGAGGATCAGTCCGTTAATGAAAAAGTAATGATACAGAGGATTGACCAGCAGATCAAGGTAAATAAGCTGATGATTGATTCCTGGGATCTGTTTAAACTTCAGAACCGCCATCTGAGAAACTATATGATGAGTTATCTGGAAATTATCACCGTGATATCCACTGTAATGCTCATCAAGTCCGGTACGCCGGAAAACCTGGAAAAGAAGCGGGAACTGTGGACTTATCTGAAAGAAAAAGATATCCGCCTTTTCCACAAGCTGAGAAAACGGATTATGGGACAGATCGTCCATTTACCCGGCAGAGGGGGCAGGCAGATTACTCTGGCCATATATAAAATATCGCAGAAAGTAATCGGGTTTAATTAAGCACAGCGAGAGCTGTGCTTTTGTTTTTATGTACCCGCCGGGTTATTGTCAAAAATGAAAAGATTGTGTAAAATGATGAACGACGTAACAAAAAATAGAAATAAAATGCGGCTCTGCATTTGTCCTGTCACAAAAAGGCGGAGCAATTCGTTTTAATTTACAGAAGGATTTCTATGCTGATATTATATACTTCCCTGATAGAAACACAAGAGCAGAAGAGTAAATTTGAACTGCTGTATGAAAAATATTACAGACTGATGCTGTATATGGCTATGCAGGCGCTCAAAGATCCGATGGAAGCGGAGGACGCGGTGCATACTGCCTGTATTAAGATCATAAAAAACCTGGATAAAGTGGATGAAGTGGAAAGCCCCAGGACCAAACGTTTTCTGCTGACAATCATCAAACATACGGCCATCGATATGATCCGGAAAAAGAACCGGGAGAAAAATATTTCACTGGAAGAGCTGGAAGAGTGGCAGCTGCCGGCAGATGAAGGCGGCATGGCAGCGCAGTCGGAAGAAAACCGGATCGTGACGGCCATCAAACATATGCCGGAGCTGTACCGGGACGTATTCCTGCTGAAATACAGCAGCGGATATGAAAACAGGGAGATCGCGGATATCCTGGAGATATCCGAAGCATCCGTGCGCAAGCGGATATCGAGAGGGAAAAAGAAACTGGAAGCACTGCTGAATGGAGAGAATATGTAAATGAAACTAAAAATAACAGACGAATTGCTGTATCAATATGTTCCGAAAGCGGATCAGGAACTGCTGGACGCGGTGCCGGACAGACCGGATCCGGGATTTGAACCCGGGATACGCCATAAAAAACAGATACAAAAGCTGCTGCGTCAGAGCCGGCGGCCGAACAGGCATTTCCGGTATATGTCCGCTGCCAGACGGGCGGCAGTCATCGCGGTATTTGCAGCGGCAGTCTGCGGGGCCGTGCCTGCAGGGGTAAAGGCGGCCGAACGGTTTCGAATATGGGCCGCACAGCAAAGAATACGCAATGACCGTATCGAAGAACACTATAAAGTTGAGGGTACAGGCACAGATCTGCTGCGCGTTTTCGGATATATTCCCCAGGGCTATCAGCTGACCGAAGAAGAAAATACAGGGGAAACTTATACCGGACAAATGGAAAATGAAAAAGGAGAGCTGATCGTATTTTCACAGGCTGTTTTGGACGACGGGGCAATGGTGGAACGGGACGCGGCTTTGAAGGATGTCCATGAAATATCTGTCCGCGGGCTGAAACTGCAGATCGGAATTGATGATGACGGATGGCGCAGTGCCTATTGGATAGACGGAAACGTATATTGTACGGTCGTGGCCCAGAATCTGTCAGAGGATGAACTCATCCGCATGATAGAGGGTATGGAAGATCCGGATTGAAAAAACAGCAGGAGGAATTATGAGAAAAGAAAGAACAGCAAGAAAAGCAATCAATAGAAAACGGTTTCTGGCAGTAATCCTGATTTGTGCGCTGGCTGCCGGCGTCCCGGCTATATCGGTTCAGGCGGCAAAATTAAAGACAGTGACCTGCAACCTGTCTCTTCAGAAAAAATCCGCCAAAGCCAGCTGCACCGTAATCGGAACTGGCTATGACCGGTTATATGTGAATTTATGCCTGCAGAAATACAAAAATAAAAAATGGGTCACGATAAAATCTCAGACGGCAAACACAAGGAAAGCTTCTTTATCTGTAAAGCGGTCCGGTCAGGTGTCAAAGGGCAGGTTCCGGGCAAGGGCCTCTGTGACCGTGCAAAAGGGGAAAAAGAAGCAGACTCACGTATATTACAGCAGTGTCAGAACGGTACATTAGGCAAAAGGGCAAATAATAAGATATCCTGAGTGCAGGGATGAGAAAAATGATCAGCATTCCATTGGGAATGGACTGATCATTTTTTGTTAAAAAATATAATGAGGCGGTCACAAAGAGCAGGGCAGGTTCGTTATAGTATACAGAACGCAGGGAGGTGTAAAAAAAGAAAATAGAACCGCGGAAATAATCGAGATCTGTGGAAAAAGAAAGGGAATATATGAGTATGAAAAATTTAAAAAGATATACAACGAGAAGCATTGGCCTGGGTCTGGCAGCGGCAATCTGTGTGACGGGCATTAATGTTACGCCCCTTTTAGAAGGCCGGGAAGCACTGGCAAAAGAAGCGGCATACGAAGAACAGCTGGAAGAGACAAAGACAGAAATAGAAGAAGAACGGACAGAAGATACAACTACGTACCAGCTGGCAGATGGATCGAAAGAACTGGTCGTACATGCAGGGAATGTTCGTTATAAAAATGAGGCGGGAGAGCTGGTGGATTATGACCCTACGTTGAAAAAGGTAACAGATACAAAAACTGCACAGGCACGGAGTCTGGAAGGATATGTTTATGAAAACGAACAGGGAATCAGTAAAAATTATCTGCCGGAGAGCCTGGCGGTGGAAACGCCTCTTTTACTGGAAAATAAAGATCTGGCCATGGAAATACAGCCGGTAACAGAAAATGAAACAAGTGCGTTTGCCCAGACAAAAGCGTATGATGAAGCAAAACCTGTGGAAGAGGATTATACGGATATTTATGAGAGTGAAAGCCGTGAACTGACGGGAACTATGTATGAGGCGAAAGACCAGAGTCTGAAACTGACCTATACATCCAATACAGATGGTGTAAAAGAGACCATTGTTCTGACTGAAAAACCGAAAACTAATGTTTTTCAGTATATTTTAAGACCGGAAGGAATGAATCCGATCCTGAATAAGGAAACAGGCCAGATAGAGCTGTATCGGGCGGATGATGAAGATGAATTGGCGGCAGTCATTGAAGCGCCTTATATGGATGACGCTACGGAGGATAATTACAGCGAAGAAGTATATTATGAATTGGAGGAAACGGAAGCGGGGGTTTATCTGCTCACGATGACTGTGGATGAGAGTTATCTGGAAAACGCTCAGTATCCGGTGACGATTGATCCTACGGCAACCTGGAGCGGAAGCTCAAAAATCGATGATGTTTATATTGCAGATGGAGATTATAAAAATACAAATTTCTATGCGGCTGCATCACAGGCATTTTATGCAGGTATGAACCACAAAGGCGTGAAACTGCGTAGTTTGATCAAATTAAATGATCTGAAAAAGACATTAAGCGGAAAATGTATTACCAGTGCGGTCTTAAATATGTATGAAGCAGGCGGGGATGCAGGCGTGACAGTCAATTCCTATGCCCTGACATCTACAAGGGCAAACAGTTCCGCAACATGGGCCAATCAGCCGTCTATTAATGCGACCGTTCTGGGCACCTGTAAAAGTTCCGGTACGATTGGACAAAAACAGATCATGGATATGACAAAATTTGTCCAGGGGCTGGCAAACGGAAGCCGGGCATATAATTATGGAATTATGCTGCGCAGTACCAATGAGACCAATAAAAAATATGCCAAATTTTATGGGGTGCGCTTTACTACGGCAGCAAAACGACCGACATTGGTGATCAAATACGTTGACGGCCCTGCGACAGCCACATCTGTGACAGCCAGTCCGAATTATTTGAAAAAAGGCGGTACCACAAAAGTTTCCTGGGAAGGAATTGACAGCTCCTATTTAAGCTATGTACAGTACCGGCTTCAGGTATATGGTGCAGAAGATAATCTGGTGGATTACTCATCCGGTACGAAGATTGGCAC
>CAKNLF010000070.1 GCA_930989305.1 uncultured Roseburia sp.
ACTTTTCCTTCTACTTCGTCACGGATTTCCGGATGCTCTCTCAGAAACGTCTTGGCGTTTTCTCTTCCCTGTCCGATTTTTTCTCCATTATAGGCATACCATGCTCCGGATTTGTTGATCACTCCGATGTTGGCCGCCAGATCCAGAATATCCCCTTCTTTGGATATTCCCTGTCCGAACATGATATCAAACTCCGCCTCCTTAAAAGGAGGAGCGATCTTGTTTTTCACTACTTTGATCCGGGTACGGTTTCCTACGATCTCACCGCCCTGTTTCAATGACTCGATCCTTCTTACATCCAGACGGATGGAGGAATAGAATTTCAGGGCGCGGCCTCCGGTAGTGGTTTCCGGATTTCCGAACATCACGCCTACCTTTTCACGAAGCTGATTGATAAAGATCACAATACAATTTGATTTGCTGATCACAGCTGTCAGTTTTCTGAGAGCCTGGGACATCAGCCTTGCCTGAAGGCCCACATGAGAATCTCCCATCTCTCCGTCAATCTCCGCTTTCGGAACAAGGGCCGCTACCGAGTCTACGATCACGATATCCACCGCGCCGGAACGCACCATCGTCTCAGTGATTTCCAGTGCCTGTTCCCCATTGTCCGGCTGTGAAATATAGAGATTGTCAATATCAACGCCTATGTTTTTGGCGTAAGCCGGATCCAGGGCATGCTCTGCGTCAATAAAGCCTGCGATGCCGCCCAGCTTCTGAACTTCCGCCACCATATGCAGGGCAACGGTGGTCTTACCGCTGGATTCCGGTCCGTACACTTCAATGATCCTTCCCTTTGGCACTCCTCCCAGTCCCAGGGCAATATCCAGGCTCAGGGATCCTGTGGGAACGGTCTCTACATTCATATTTGCGCCGGAATCGCCCAGTTTCATAACCGCGCCTTTTCCGTACTGTTTTTCAATCTGCGAGATCGCAGCGTCCAATGCTTTTAATTTATCGTCTTTTGCCATTTTTATTCTCCTTATGCGAACTTATGTTCGTTTTTCTTATATTAATATAGTATACACCATGAAAAAAGTCAACCATAAATATACAAAGGGACTGTTCAGAAAAGCCGCCTGGCAGGAAGAGAATTCATTAGAAAATACGCTGTTGAAATCCCGGGTATTTTTCAGAATTTTGTAGATTGGAATACTATGACTATACACCCGAAAAGCACTCTGCACAAGTCTTTCCCGGCAAATAGTTTCCCATAGGCAAAAAATAGCAGATGATCCCAGGACCATCTGCTCTGCTCGTTCTACATATATATGATATTCTCAAATTTCTCAATTCTTTCCGAATTCCGAAAGCACCAGTCCTTCGTTTCTCTCCAGGGTCATACCCACGCTCCAGCTGTTTACAAACAGAAGCAGAGGATTGCCTTTCAGATCCCGGATTTTTTTCATATCCGAAGTGCCTGTAAGCTTGTCCATATCAATATCCTTGTTCTCTATCCAGCGGATATGTTCGTAAGGAAGCGTTTCCAGGCGGATATCTACGTTGTACTCATGCTCAAGCCGGAATTTCAGCACGTCAAACTGCAGTACGCCTACAACGCCCACAATAATCTCTTCCATACCGGTATTGTACTCCTGAAAGATCTGTATAGCCCCTTCCTGAGCAATCTGGGTGATTCCCTTGACAAACTGTTTCCTCTTCATCGTATCCATCTGGCGTACTCTGGCGAAGTGCTCCGGCGCAAAGGTGGGAATTCCTTCAAAGGCAAATTTTTCCGGGAAGGTACTGATAGTATCTCCGATGGAAAAGATTCCGGGATCAAATACGCCGATAATATCTCCCGCATAAGCTTCCTCTACGATTTTTCTTTCCTGAGCCATCATCTGCTGAGGCTGGGAAAGTTTCATCTTTCTGCCTCCCTGGATATGGGTGACTTCCATGCCTGCGGTAAATTTTCCGGAACAGATCCGCATAAACGCAATCCTGTCGCGATGAGCCTTATTCATATTTGCCTGTATTTTAAACACAAAAGCGCTGAACTCCTGAGCAAAAGGATCGATCTCTCCTATATCCGACTTTCTCGGAAGGGGAGGTGTAGTCATCAAAAGGAAATGTTTCAGAAATGTCTCCACCCCGAAATTGGTCAGCGCCGATCCGAAAAATACCGGGGACAATTCTCCTTTTGAAACCAGTTCCTGATCAAACTCCGCGCTTGCTCCGTCCAGAAGCTCGATCTCCTCCAGAAGCTGCTGCCTGTTTTCCTCTCCGATCTCCGCCAGCAGTTCTTCAGAATCAATATCATATTCCCTTTCCACACCTTCTTTTGTTCCTTTCAGTGTATCGGAAAAGATCATGACTTTTTTTGTATTACGGTCGTACACCCCTTTGAAATTCTTTCCGGAACCAATGGGCCAGTTCACCGGACATGTGGCGATCCCCAGCTCTTTTTCAATCTCATCCAGCAGTTCAAAGGTATCGTTGGCGTCCCTGTCCATCTTGTTGATAAATGTAAAGATTGGAATATGACGCATTACACATACTTTAAACAGCTTCCTTGTCTGGGCCTCCACACCTTTGGAACCGTCAATAACCATGACCGCGGAATCCGCCGCCATCAGGGTACGGTAGGTATCTTCGGAGAAGTCCTGATGTCCCGGCGTATCCAGGATATTAATGCAGTATCCTCCGTAATTAAACTGCAGCACCGATGAGGTTACGGAAATACCTCTCTGCTTTTCGATTTCCATCCAGTCTGATACCGCGTGTCTGGCAGTGGCTTTTCCTTTTACAGATCCGGCCAGATTGATAGCTCCGCCGTACAGAAGAAATTTTTCTGTCAGCGTTGTCTTTCCCGCATCCGGATGGGATATGATCGCAAATGTTCTTCTTTTTTCTATTTCTTTTCTTAAATCAGCCAAAATGCTTCCTCCAACTGTTTTTCGTCAATCCTTCTGCGGACCCCTGGGCCCGCAGATTCTAATTTTAAAGGAGCATTGTGCCATTGTCAAGAAGCCCTTTGCCGCTTATCCGGGGCTTTATGCCGAAATATTCCAGCACTGTGGCCCCGATATCCGCAAAGGTGTCCCGGGTGTGGAAGTTGATCCCGGCTTTTATCTTTTTCCCGTAAAGGACCAAAGGCGTATATTCTCTGGAATGGTCTGTGGAAGGGGTGCTGGGATCGCATCCGTGATCCGCGGTGATCATCAGAATATCCTCTTCCTTCATTTTCTCCAGTATTTCCGGCAGCTTCCCATCGAAAAAGGTAAGGGCCTTTGCGTATCCGTCCACATCATTTCTGTGTCCGTAAAGCATATCGTAATCTACCAGGTTCACAAAGCAGAGTCCTTCAAACTCCCGATCCATATATTGAAGAAGTTTGCTGATGCCGTCCCCGTTATCTGTAGTACGGACAAACTCCGTGATTCCCCGTCCCGCAAAGATGTCGTAGATCTTTCCTACCGCAAGCACCTCATAGCCGCTTTCTTTCAGCTGGTCCAGCATCGTTTCTTTTGGCGGCTCCACAGAAAAGTCATGGCGCCTGGAGGTTCTCGTAAAATTACCCGGCGTTCCGATAAAGGGACGGGCTATGACCCTTCCCACATTATGTTCTCCTGTCAGGATTTTTCTTGCGATCCTGCAGTATTCATAGAGCTGTTCCACCGGCACCACATCTTCGTGGGCCGCAATCTGAAAAACAGAATCAGCAGAAGTATAGACGATCAGATCACCTGTCCTCATATGTTCCTCACCATAGTCCTTGATCACTTCCGTGCCGGAATATGGCCGGTTGCATAAAACCCCTCTCCCGGTCTTTTCACTGAACTCTTTTATTATTTCATCCGGGAATCCTTCCGGATATACCGGCAGGGGTTTCTCGGAAATAACTCCCGCGATTTCCCAGTGCCCGATGGTAGTGTCCTTTCCCTGAGACTTTTCTGTCATCCTGGCGTAGGATCCCCCGGGATGAGGTTCTTTTGCTCCTATCTCTACTCCGTCAATATTAAAATATCCCAGTTTCCTCATATTTTCCATGGAAAAATAAGGGCTTTTGGAAGCTGCTTTCAGTGTATTGCTCCCTTCATCCCCGTACCGGGCCGCATCCGGCATTTCGCCGATTCCCACGCTGTCCAGCACGATCAAAAAAACTCGTTTCATCTGGCATCCCTTCTTTCTGCTCCTATCATAGCACAAAGGATTCCCATTTGTCCTCTGTTTTTTCCCGGTCATCTCCTATTTCCCGGCGTCTTCCGAAATAGGCGTAATAACAATATTTTCCGCGGATACTCCGGTTTTCCGCTTCATAATATCTTCGATCTGGGCTCTTTTTGCGTCTGTTACTTCTCCCATGTTCAGCACTACATCCGCTCCGTCATCGGTAATGCTCACTACTACATCAGAAAAGCCTTTGGCCTCCAGAAGGATCTCCGCGGCGTTTTCCCGCTCGGCCACATCTGTCAGCTCTACCATTTTGTCTATGGCTTCCTGCTTCTGGGCTTCTGTTATAGAATCGTTGTTGATGATTTCCAGCAGATCTTCTTTACTCTTCGAACGGACCTGTTCCCGATTCAGCTTCATTTCCGACGCAAAGTCCACTGTCTGGGCTTCGGTGCTTGTAAGTACTGTTTCTCCCGGATTTTCTCCCTGTTCATCGGATTTCGCCTGATCAGAATCAGCCGCTTTTTCGCTGTTTTCCTCCTTTTTGTCATCTGTCCCGTCCCCGGCGTCTTCATCGGATATCTCATATGTAGTTTTTGACGACGCTTCTTCAGAAGCGCTTTCTGTTTTCGCTGTCTGTTCATCCGCCGTATTGGACTGTGTATAACTTATGTATCCGGCCACAGCGATCATCAGTGCCAGCGCGGTAATGATCACCTGATTTTTTCGGAAAATTTTTTTCACCCTTATCCCTCCTGCATGTTCATCTTTACTACTTTTATTTTATGAGCTTCTATCCCAAATAATGCCTCCAGAGATTCTGAAATATTACGGGCTGTGACAGTATTTCCGCCGCCCTGAGCCACCACCAGGACCCCTTCGATTTCAGGCATGTTTTCTTTTGCGATAAACGGCTCTCCCTCCCGGGCGCTGTCCTGATAGACTGTGCTCTCCTCCAGAGAGGATTCTGTAATCTGCCGTTTTCCGCCTCCGCTGTCTGTTTCTGAAGTAGACGTTCCTGTTGTATTGGTATCTTTCTCTACAACGGATTCCCCGGTATCTTTCAGAGTGATCATCACCCTTACCTTTCCCACCCCTTCCATCTGGCTCAGCAGCTCTTCCAGTTTTTCTTCCAGGGCTCCTGCGTAATCATCCGCCGAGGTCTGTGTTTTCTCATCTGCAGCCATAGACCCGTCTGTCTGTGTCTGACTGCCGCGTTCCTTATCACTGCCGGATCTGCCGGAATTTACCGGTATGGCGATCACCAGAAGAAGCACCCCTGCCAGAAACAGGATCAGCCACTGGTCTTTTTTCCATTTTTTCCACTGCTTTTCTTTTACAAATTTTCTGATATCCATTTATTCCTCCAGAATTTCCACCTGTTTTTCCGGTATTCCAAACAGATCAGCGATTTCCTCTTTAAGCCGCTTTCCACTGGCGGAAATAAGAGGTCCGCCGTCTTTTTCCTGTTCCTCATCTTCACCGGAAAGGCGGATCCTGACAGCTTCCACGGCTGTGATCTGGTCCTGTTCCTGTTTTTCCTCTGTTTCAGACTCTTTTTCCGTTTCCTGTACAGTGACCGTCACAGCCTGCACATTTCCCGTCTCCTCCTCTCCCTGAACCTGGCTGTCCAGCACCGAAAATCCTTCTTTTTCCGCTTCTTGGCGGATCATCTCTTCCGCTGCCCGATCCATCTGCCGGCTGTAGTATTCCTGCTGTTTTTCTTCCATATAGGAAAAGTCCACACTGACAGATTCCTGCTCCTGCTGATACTCCATTTTTTCCACGGCGGACTCCAGTATATTTTCATCGGTAAAAAGCCTGAACAACGGTCCAAGCACCAGCACCAGAAAGATCATCCCCGCGAAAAATCTCACATACTTTTTATATTTCTGATCAGGAAGCAGCTGCATCAGTATGGTCAGAAACAGTCCAAAGTAAATAAAAGACCTGATCCATTCAAAAATCCTGTCCACTTTCCGCCTCCATTTCCGTTTTATTTTACTGCCGCCGTCACAATAGCGATGGTCACCATAAACATCATCATAGCAGTGACAAGCACCTGCAGCAGCAGGGCCGCTCCATCGCCTACGCTGCTGATGCATCCGCAGACCCGCTTATCGGATATAGGCTGCACCAGCGCTCCTGTAAGCTTGTATAAAAGCATCAGCACCGCCACCTTAATCACAGGGCCCAGGCAGAGGATCAGAAGGATGATCAGCGCCGCAGCCCCAATGCCGTTCTTGATCACCGCCGCAGAGCCCAGAAACATGCTTGTCACAGCGTTGGCGGAACCGCCGATGCCCGGTATCATATTCAGCGCTTTTGTAACAGCCGTATTTTTCAAGCCGTCCAGCGCCGGCGCGATCAGGTTCTGGATAATATTGATGCCTGCCACTGCCGCCACCATGATCCGAAGGCTCCAGCAGATAATCTTTCTCAGGAGCTTCGTGAGATGGGATATCATATCGCCTCCTGTCATATAGTTGAGCATCTGCATTACCACATAAATATGGACCGCCGGCACGACAATGTACACCAGAATATTTTCCACAAGAAATATGACCGCCGCCACTATCTGATAAAACACGGCCGCCGTTGACATTGCTCCGGAAAAGATCAGCGCCATGCAGAAAGCCGGAAGAAGCACCTGCATAAATTCCGTCAGGCTGCTCATAACAGACGTAATGATCTGATGGATCAACAGATAAGACTTCATCAGCAGTGTGATCAGAGCCATATAAAACATAAAAAAGCAGGTTGTATGGATCTGGCTGTTTTCAAAAACATTGGCAAAATTGTGCAGTACGGCAAACGCCGCGCACATAATAAGCAGCTGTATGAAGATTCCTTTGCTTTCCACCAGTTCAGAAGCCGCCAGCTGCCAGATCCTGCTGAACACCTCTTTTTTGTCCGGCTGGCCTTCCTGTGACAGCAGAGAACGGATCAGTTCCTGAAAGCTGACCTCTTTCGTTTCTTCATTTTCCCCCAGGAATTCCTCAATATCCGTAAGATCTATTTCTTCCAGCAGCGAATCGTCTATCTCACCGGCGTCTTCCCCCATTTCCTCTGCTGCCTTGGTCTCCTGGGCACAGACAGAAAAAACAGGCGCTGACACCAGGATGCAAACCGCAAATACTGCCCCCAAAATCCATTTTTTCATGTTAAAAATCCCTCGATGGTTTCGATCAGAGCCAGGAGGATGGGCATACTGACCGCCATAATGGAAAATTTCCCGAACATTTCTATCTGGGCGCCCACAGAAGCATATCCTGCGTCCCTGCATAATCCGGAAGCAAATTCCGCCACATAGGTGATCCCGATCATTTTTATCAGTACCTTCACATAGCTTCCATCGATCCGGATATAGGACTGTATTTTTTCAATGGATTCCATAACGGTTCCCAGACGGTTCACCGCCAGGATCAGTATGCATACTGCGGCTCCCAGACTGATATACAGCGCGTAGTCATTTTTCTGCTGCTTTAAAAAGACAGAAAGCAGCACGCCGCATACGCCGATCATTGCCACATTGATAACGCTCATTTCGCGCTCCTTTCTTTTTTACAGTGAAAACAGATCTCTTATATTTTCAAACAGGTCATAGATATAAGGCACGATCCAGAACAGAACGATCAGAAGTCCCGCCAGACTTACCAGAAAGGCGTGTTCTTCCCTTCCGCTGTGTTTCAGCACCTGTCCGATCACCGTCACCAATATTCCCACCGCAGCAATTTTAAATATCAGACTTACTTCCATAGTACCTCCCGGCTGTTTTGTTTATACAAGCAGCAAAATCACCATCACACCCGCCACCATACTGAGGCTTCTGTACAGTTTCTTTTTTTCCTTTGATGTTTTTTCCTCCTGTTCCAGAAATCCTTCCATCTGTTTCTGGTACATGGTCAGATGCGCCATCTGAGTCTGGATGTCCAGATAGCCCAGATTTTTCCCGATATTTTTTACTACCTCCATTTCTTCTTTTGTAAATCCCAGTTCTTTCTGCCTGCTCTCAAAACATTCCTTCCAGACCAGCTCCAGGCTCCGGTAATTATTTTTCGCGATCTTTTCCGCGATCTCATTTAAAATTTCCCCAAAACAGCCCTCCAGCCTGGAAGCGGTCTGCAGAAACGCTTCCCGAAGGGGCGTCTTTCCGTAGCGGATCTCACCCATAAGCAGTTCCAGCATCTCCCCGCAGTCAAACAAATGTTTTTTCCGGCGGTTCAGCTGAGCCACCAGCGCTCCGGCGTATCCCCAGGAAGCGCTTAACACCAGCAGAATTCCAAAGAGTTTCAGCATAATTTCTCCAGCTTTCCGTTATACACCTGAAACCTTCTGACTCCCTCTTCGATTTCCAGTACTACATATCTGGAAAACAAATACCGGTTTCCCGGTTCCTTCCAGAAGGGTTTGTCCATCAGTTCCCGGATACTGGAACAGTGCATTGTCCCGAATACCGCGCATCCGCAGTTCAGGGCATAAGTCACTGCCTCAAAATCCTCCCTGCTTCCGATCTCATCTACCGCCAGGATCTGAGGAGACATGGAACGCACCAGCATCATCATTCCCTCTGCCTTCGGACAGCAGTCCAGCACATCGGTGCGTTTTCCCACTTTATTCTGGGGAACACCGTTTCTGCATCCGGCTATTTCCGAACGCTCGTCTACCAGCCCCACTTTCAGACCGGGAACCCCTTTCCTTCCATCAGACAGGATCCGCACCAGGTCCCGTAGCATGGTTGTTTTCCCTCCTCCCGGGGCTGACAGGATCAATGTGTTCTGAAAGATCCCGTCTGTCTGGAGCCAGTCCGCCAGATCCCCGGCACATCCGTATATCTGATGAGCGATCCGGATGTTCAGAAAAGTAATAGGGCGTATCGTATGTACCTTTCCCTCCCGGGT
Organism: uncultured Roseburia sp.; assembly: GCA_930989305.1. Lineage (GTDB taxonomy): Bacteria > Bacillota > Clostridia > Lachnospirales > Lachnospiraceae > Brotonthovivens > Brotonthovivens avistercoris. Next base: position 9,018 of record CAKNLF010000070.1, read on the forward strand.
TACAGCCTGTCCCGCGATCCCCACCCGGTGTCCTCCCTTAAGCGTCAGGAATCCTTTACTGATCTCATCATCAAACGCATAGATCGAACACTGGGAGATATAAGAAACCATCTGCCTTAAATCCTCTTCGGATATTCTGTAGTCTTCCATACCCGGCACAGTCCGTTCACCGGAAGCCCCCAGAAGAAGCACCGGCTGGCCGATCCGAATACGGATCTCTTCCACATTTTTTTCCAGGATTCCCTCTCCCTCCAGATATTTTCTCAAATGCATCGGAAATATTTGAATGATCTGTTCCACATCTTTCCCTCCATCCATGTCCGGTCCCCGGGACCTTACTCAAATATATGAGGACAAACCGGAAATAGAACAAAAAAAGAGAGGAAATCATCACTTTTGTGATCATTTCCTCTCTTTGGTCGTTACATTTTGTTACTAGTTATATTTACGTTTTCTAGCTGCTTCAGATTTCTTTTTACGTTTTACGCTTGGTTTCTCGTAATGTTCTCTTTTACGAATCTCCTGCTGGATACCAGCTTTTGCACAATTTCTTTTGAATCTGCGTAAAGCGCTATCTAAAGTTTCGTTTTCTTTTACGATAACATTTGACATAGAATCACACCTAACCTCCCTCCAGTTGCGTATTGTGCATATTCAACTGATTGGGTAATATTTTTGCACTGCAGTTTATTATAACATATCTTGAGAATACGTCAAGTCTTTTTTATTTAATCTGTCCTTCCAGAACATTTTTTGCTGCCTCAAGGGCATCCGGGATACCGGAAGCGTCCTTTCCGCCTGCCTGAGCCATATTGGGACGGCCGCCTCCGCCGCCGCCTACTTTTGAAGCTACAGCCTTGATCAGGTTGCCTGCGTGAGCTCCTTTTTCCATAGCTCCCTTGGTTGCCATTGCCACAAGGCTGACTTTTCCTCCCTTTGCGGAAGCCAGAAGGACTACTCCTTCCTGAAGTTTTTCTTTCAGCTGGTCTCCCAGTTCTCTCAGGCCGTTCATATCCACGTCGTCTACTGATACAGCCAGCAGTTTTACGCCTTTTACTTCTGTTACCTGATCCATAACATCCCCAAGGGCATCCTGAGCTGCTTTGCTCTTTAAGGATTCGTTTTCACTCTGGAGTTCTTTCAGCTCCGTCTGCAGATGACGGATCTTTTCCGGTACGGATCCGGGAGTCGTTTTCAGCTCTTTGGCCGCCTGCCCAAGAATTTCTTCCAGCCTGTCATAGTAGGCAAATACCCCGTGAGAAGTAAGGGCTTCAATACGGCGCACGCCTGCTGCCACACCTGTTTCTGACAGGATCTTGAAAGCTCCTATGGAACCGGTGTTTGCCACATGGGTACCTCCGCACAGCTCAATCGAAAAATCCCCCATTTTTACCACTCGTACTTCTTCCCCATATTTTTCTCCGAACAAAGCCATAGCGCCGGTCTTTTTCGCTTCTTCCAGAGACATAATCGCAGTTTCTACCGGCAGATTTTCTTCGATCTTCTGATTTACGATCGCTTCTGTCCGGGCGATCTCCTCTGCTGTCATAGGCGAAAAATGGGTAAAGTCAAAACGGAGCCTGTCCGCATTTACATCCGATCCGGCCTGTTCCACATGAGTGCCCAGCACTTCCCGAAGCGCTTTCTGAAGGAGATGGGTAGCGCTGTGATTCTTGCCGATAGCTGCCCGTTTTTTCGTATCAATGGAAAGTTCCGCCTGATCTCCCACTTTGATCATGCCTTTTATAACTTTCCCGATATGACCTATTTTTCCGCCCATAAGTTTTACAGTATCTTCTACCTCAAACTCGCCTTCCGGCGTACGGATATATCCGGTATCCGCGTTCTGACCGCCCATAGTAGCGTAGAAGGGCGTCTCCTTTACGATCACAGTTCCTGTCTCTCCGTCAGACAGAGCTTCCGTAAGCTCAGTTTCCGTTGTAAGCACTGTAATCTGGGACTGGCAGGTGTTCCTGTCGTATCCTACAAACTCTGTTGTAACGGAAGGATCGATGGATTCGTAAACAGTTACATCCGCTCCCATATAATTTGTCACTTTCCGGGCTTTCCGGGCTTTTGTACGCTGTTCTTCCATAGCGGCCTGAAAGCCTTTTTCGTCAATGACATATCCTTTTTCTTCCAGGATCTCCGCTGTCAGGTCTACTGGGAATCCATATGTGTCATATAATTTAAAAGCATCTTCGCCGGACATGGTTTTCACACCGGCTTTTTCCATTTCTTCTTCCATCTGAGCCAAAATGCTCAGACCCTGGTCAATGGTCTTATTGAATTTTTCCTCTTCCTGTGTCAGTACCCGGAAAATAAATTCTTTCTTTTCTTCCAGTTCCGGATATCCGTCTTTGGATTCCCGGATAACTGTTTCGCTCAGCCGGGCCAGGAATGTGCCGTCAATGCCAAGCATTCTTCCGTGTCTTGCGGCGCGGCGGATAAGACGTCTCAGCACGTAGCCCCGTCCTTCGTTGGAAGGCATAATGCCGTCGGATACCATAAAGGTAGCGGAACGGATATGGTCTGTGATCAGACGGATGGATACATCGTCCAGTTCATCCTGATGGTAGGTCTTACCGCTCATCTCGCAGACTTTGTCCCGGATGGCTTTCATCGTATCAATGTCAAAGACCGAATCCACGTCCTGCATTACTACTGCCAGACGTTCCAGTCCCATGCCGGTATCAATGTTTTTATTTTCCAGCTCTGTATAATTTCCTTTTCCGTCTCCTTCAAACTGAGTAAATACATTGTTCCAGACTTCCATAAACCGGTCGCAGTCACAGCCTACCTTACAGTCCGGCTTTCCGCATCCGTATTTTTCTCCTCTGTCATAGTAAATCTCAGAACAGGGACCGCAGGGGCCGGCGCCATGCTCCCAGAAATTGTCGCAGTCGCCGTTTTCATCCCGGTAAAATCTTGTGATCTTTTCCGCCGGGATCCCGATCTCTTTGTTCCAGATCTCAAACGCTTCCTCATCTTCGCCGTAAATAGACGGATAGAGACGCTCCGGATCCAGTCCCAGCACTTCCGTCAGGAATTCCCAGGACCAGGCGATAGCTTCTTTCTTAAAATAGTCTCCGAAGGAAAAATTGCCCAGCATTTCAAAAAAGGTCAGATGACGGGCTGTTTTTCCCACATTTTCTATGTCACCGGTACGAATACATTTCTGGCAGGTAGTCACACGTCTTTTCGGCGGTATCTCCTGACCGGTAAAATATGGCTTTAAAGGCGCCATTCCCGCATTGATCAGCAGCAGACTGTTGTCATTGTGGGGTACCAGTGAAAAACTTTTCATCACAAGATGATCTTTGCTCTTAAAGAAATCCAGAAACATCCTGCGCAGTTCATTTACTCCGTATGGTTTCACAACAATTCCTCCAAATTATTTTTCTCAAACATTTCAATATTAGCACAGTAACTGCCGGTTTTCAAGGCTGCCCGTCATCCTTTACAGGCAGGCTTTTTTCCCCATCCGGCTCTTTTCCTGACAGTCTGCGCATCTTTCCCTTCTGAACGATCTTATATATAAAACCTTTGTCCTGGGCATCCGTCCGCAAAGGTGCCGGCAGCGGAATACACCCTCCTGCCGCTGATGCCAGACAGATCCAGCCGATATCCTTCACAGGGAAAAATATCAGTCCCAGCACAAGAGATCCCACAGGCTGCTGTATGATAGTGGCCAGAAGGGCTGATGACAGCACCGTTACACTGAGGATCTGGTTTGTGCCAAGGAGCAGGGACATACCGTATCCGATGCTGATCCCGCTGAATATGACCGGAAAGAAATGGCCGCCTTTCCAGCCGGACTGGATACACACATTGGTCAGGAACAGTTTGACTACTCCGATCACGATCAGCAGCACCGGAGTGTATTGGAGATATTCATACTCCATGACCTGTATGTCATTGCCGCCGGAAAACATAGTCATAGGCAGCACGCTTCCTACCAGGCCCAGGATCAGACCGCCCAGCACTGCGTTCAATATGTGCAGATTTCTGGCTTCCAGCCTGGAAAAGAATGCCGCGGTGCTCTTGTGAAAAAGGTGGTACAGATACCCTGCCAGTATCCCTGCCGCCAGCAGGACGATCAGCAGCAGCTTGTCAATACCGCTGACCGCTCCGCCCTCCAGATGGGGAATGGTAATACAGCTTCCCAGCACCGCGTTCAGCACTATATATACCGCAAGACCGCTGACGCCGGCAG
>CAKNLF010000071.1 GCA_930989305.1 uncultured Roseburia sp.
ATCTGCCTTTTTGTCTTTCTTTCCCTTTCCGCTGCCATCTTCAAAAGAATCCTGTGGGAAACGGCATAGACGAACTGTCCGCTCACATCCGCCGGGGTCACATAATCCCTGCCCTCAAGCCACGCAGAGGCTTTTGCCAATTTTATCATTCCAATAGTCGCCCTTGGACTTGCACCTCTTTCAATATCAGGATGGTTTCGTGTGGCGCGTACCAGTTCAAGGGCATATTTGCAAACGTTGTCTTTCATATAGAGCCTTGAAATATCATCCTGAATTTGTATGAGCTCTGGTCCTGCCAGTACCGGTTTTGCACGCTTGTAACGCGCTTCATTGCTGACAGTCTTTGCCATTTCCAGTTCGCTCTCATAATCCGGATATCCCAGACTGAGACTGACCATAAAGCGGTCTACCTGCGCTTCCGGCAGATACTGGGTACCTGCAGTCCCGGACGGATTCTGTGTAGCGATCACAAGAAAGGGGGCAGGGACTTCTCTCGTAATCCCCTCCACTGTAACTTTTCGTTCTTCCATAACTTCCAGCAGAGCGGACTGTGTTTTTGGCGAAGTCCGGTTGAGCTCATCCGCCAGGAGCAGGTTGCAGAATACACTTCCCGGCTGGTAAACAAACTTTTCCTGTTCTCTTTGATAAATGGAAAATCCTGTAAGATCTGAAGGCATTACATCTGGAGTAAACTGTATCCTCTTATGCTCCAGCTGCATTGCCTCTGAAAAAGCCATCGCAAGTGTGGTCTTTCCAACCCCCGGGATATCTTCCAGCAGTACATGACCATTGGCCAGAAAAGCCGTCATGATTTCCCTGATCTCTTCTCGTTTTCCAAGTATGATATGCTCTACCTGTTCCAGCACCTGCCGTACATCTGTATACATTCCGTCTCTCATCTGTCCTCCTGTTCTTCCTCATCAGGCCGGTCCTGCCGTTTTCTTGTTTTTTTACCAGGAATGGTTCCAAGCCATTTTGCCAGATAGTGTCCAATCCAGACAAACAGTCCCATCACTGCTATATAATCCGCATAAAACAGCAAAAGGGGCTCTTTATAATCAAAAAATACAAAAAGGGAATGCAGAAACATATAGCTGCCGATCCCGCGGATCACAAAAGCATATACGCCATATGCCGCTATCCCGGCTCCGATGATCCGAAGGATCCATACCTTCGCATATCCGGTATTTTTTCTTTCTTTTTGCACCATTCCAATCATCCTGTTCCAGTGCAGGCCAAGATGCAGTGACATCCAAACAAACCCCCAATACGCCGCAAGCATATGCAGGATCCTGGCCTGTCCCATTCCCCCGGTTCCGGGCAGGAAATCAAAAATATACCGCGACATCATAATACCGGTCACGATAGAACAAAGGATACTTGCCAGTATCAGCAGCACCAGCAGGGTCTGTAGGATACGGAAGGGTGTATATCTGCCTTTTCGTATAGATGCTGTCCATTTTCTGTTTAATATATGATGCAGAATAAACATGATCAGCATTCCCGTCCCGAACCATTCATGGGCTCTGCTCCCAATCAGCTCATATGCCATCAAAAGCAGCAGCAATACAGTCATCGCAATATCTGTAATTATCTTTTTTGTTTTCATATCTTACTACCTCAATTTTTTCATCCTGCATATCGTGGATATCCCATATTTTAGCAGATTAACTTTTTGATTTTTAACAAAGTCAAAGCTTTTGCGTCTTGCTTCTGATTTTAGGTTACTGTAAAATATTGATAATGTAAAATACCTGCTTTGCATATGCTATAATAACTTTTTTGCATACTTTTTCAGGAGAAATGATTATGATCGAAATCCAATTACTGGAACAGCTTGCAGCTTTTGCATCCTGCGGCACATTGTCAGCTGCAGCTAAACAGCTCCATATTTCCCAACCGGCGTTGAGCCGGGCGATGCGGCGTCTGGAAGAAGAACTGGGCGTACAGCTGTTTGAACGTCGCAAAAGCAGACTTTTTCTCAATGACACAGGCATGCTTGCTGTCAAATACGCCCAAACTCTACTGCTCCAGGAAACTTCCATGATCCGCGAACTGCGGGAATTTGACCGGAAAAAGCACACGATCCGCACAGGGTTTTGCACCCCGGTTCTTGTACCGGATTTTACTGCGCTTCTTTCCAAAATATTCGAGGGGATGACTATATCCACAGAGATTGCAGATGATTCCCTTCTCACAGAACGGCTGATGGGAAGCAGATATCAGCTGGCTGTTCTTCATTCCAGACCAGATGAAAATGTATTTTATGCCGTTCCCATTGAAGATGAACATCTTTTTGTTATTCTGCCTCTGTCGCATCCTTTGGCAGGCGCCCGGGGACTTTATCTGAAAGATCTGGACGGCGAAACCTTCCTGCTCTACTCTCAGATTGGATTCTGGGATGCGCTATGCCGCAGGAAAATGCCTTCTTCCCGCTTTCTCGTTCAGCAGGAAATGGATGTACTGGGAGAACTGGTGACACATTCCCCGTTTCCTGCGTTTACAACCGACTATGTATTTAAACAGCCCTCGTCCATTCCCTCTGACCGGATCGCCATTCCTATTCTGGATACAGAAGCAAACGTAACATATTATTGCACATGCAGACAGACGGAAAAGGCAAAGTTCCTGCCGGTTTTTCGCTGTTTTTCCAAAAAAGGGAAAAAATAAGGCATCAGACTGTATGCCGCTTTCAACCGGCGTATACAGCCCGATGCCTTCTATTCGATCTTCTTCCAAATCAAAATTATTCATGCACTTTCAGACCATGGAGCATCTGGACAAATTTCGGATCATCATGGTCAACAATCTCGCTGTGTCCCAGATCCAGTTTTCCAATCTCTCCCATATCTTCATCGCTGAGACTGAAATCCCAGATATCCATATTCTCTTCTATCCTGTCTTTATGCACGGATTTAGGAATTACAACAACGCCTCTTTGTATATTCCAGCGCAACGCAATCTGTGCAGCAGTTTTCCCATATTTTTCACCGATTTTTGTCAGTACCGGGTGAGTGAAAATCCCGTGATTTCCTTCTGCAAAAGGTCCCCAGGCTTCCGGGCATACTCCGTACTCCTGCATAACAGCAAGCGCGTCCTCCTGCTGGAAAAAGGGATGCAGTTCCACCTGATTTACCGCCGGGATCACCTCTACCGTCTCGCACAGATCCGTCAGACGGGCGGGATAAAAATTACAGACCCCTATCGCCCGCAGTTTTCCCTCTTTGTACGCATTTTCCATTGCCCGGTAAGCTCCAATATAATCTCCCATAGGCTGGTGGATCAGATAAAGATCCAGATATTCCAACCCCAGCTTTTTTAAAGATGTGTCAAGGGCTTTCTGGGCCTTCTCATAACTGGCATCCTGTATCCAGAGTTTCGTAGTGATAAACAGTTCTTCTCTTGAAACACCGCATTTTTTAATGGCTGCTCCCACTGCTTTTTCATTCATATACGCAGCCGCCGTATCAATCGGACGATATCCAGCCTCTATGGCATTCAGCACTGCCTGTTCGCACTGAATTGGATCCGGCACCTGAAATACGCCAAATCCTTCCATCGGCATTTTTAATTTATTATTCAATATTACATATTCCACTGCATAATACCTCCTGTATAGTTTTCTTTACAGGAAATATTGTAATAATCCCCTTCCGAAAAGTACAATACCAATTCCGCAGAACTCTATAACCTGGACGCATAAACTTTTCGTACCCGACCGGTATATGGATAATATTCGATTCTTACCTCTTTTGCATTTTTCATCCTGGCATAGTCATCCGATGATATTTCCACTCTGAGCCTCGCTCCGTCTTCCACGGTTCCTGTCAGGTAATAATGGCTGGAAAGTATGCCGGAAGCAGACTGAGAATGAATGGTCTGTATATCGGAAAGCTTTACATCCCTGGGCCCCACAGCCAGATCCCGGACCGGTTCTCTTGCAATCCAGACACATGCAGCCACGCACAGGGCCATGATGACAATACGAACACTTTTTTTATATTTTTTCTTCCGAAACAGCCACATCATCACATAAATACACCCGATCCACAAAACCGCTCTGTTGCAGAATTCATCCGGCAATGCGGACGGCCCTGTACCCGGCAATATCAGACCCGCTGCGATTGCCGCAAGGATCAGTAGGCACAAAAGAATCTCGTATTTTTTTATTCTGCCTGTTTTCTTATATTTTTCCACCATTTCTATACGTTTTCCAATAATGTCGGAATTGCTCCTTTCTCCATATGCTCCAAAATCTGATCCGTCATCTCATCCAAAGACACCCGCTCGTCATTACGAAGCCACCACCGCACGCTCACCAGCAGATTATTGATGAGCAGATATCCGTACCAGTCCCCTCTTTCTTTCCGCAGAGGACTGATACCCGGATGATCCACAATACACTGCTTCATATAAGCAGCTCCCGCTTCCACCATTTCATCAAATACATTTCTCCCGAGCATAACGCTGTTCCACAGCAGCTGATAATTCTGTTTTTCACTCTGGAAATACTTCAGACATCTTTTCAGCGCTTCTCTGTGTTTCTCCGAGGTCATACTGTCCGCCACAAGAAAATTCACATCCATATATGCTATGAATTCTTCCAGCATATGATCTATAATGGAATCTCTCAACAGATATTTGTCTTCATAATGTTTATAAAAAGTAGACCGATTGATTCTGGCTTTGACTGTAATCTCCTTAACGGAAATTTCTGTAAATTCCTTTTGCGCCAGCAATTCCAGAAATGTATTCCGTATCAGCTCATTTGTTTTTAAGACTCTCAGATCCATAGTTCCTCCATCCAACATTTTATATCCCGGTGTTGCTTATCCGACATATCCCCTATGATTATTTATTGTATCAGGTTTTCTCAATTGATAAAATAGGAAGCAACAAAAACTGCTTAAGGGGGTTTTACTTATGAGTAAATTTAAACATCTGTTTTCACCGATCCGGGTGGGCACGCATACTTACAAAAACAGGATTATTGCCGCGCCCATTTACTGCGGTACTTTTATCAATGTCCCGAATCTGGATTACGTGATGAAACACGCTATGAAAGCAAGGGCGGACGGCGGCGCCGCCCAGGTAACGCTCGGGGAAACAGCGGTGAATTTCCGGGGAGCCATCCGGGAACCTCTGCCTCCCATTGATTATACAAATTTTCATGATCCTACAATGGTCAAACTGAAAGAGCTGGCGTCCTATATTAAAAGCCAGGACGCGAAATGCCTGATCGAACTTTCTCACTGCGGCGAATCTGTGGAATCAATTCCCGGTGTAGAATTTGGAATAGGGCCTATGGGGTATACCCGAAAAGACGGTATGGTCATTTATGCTATGGACGAAAAAATGATGGATGATGTAATCCAGGATTTCATCACTGCAGCAAAATTTATGAAGGAAGCTGGCATGGACGGTGTCATGATCCACTGCGGCCACGGATGGCTCCTCCACCAGTTTCTCTCTCCCAGAACCAATAAGCGAAATGACCGTTTCGGAGGATCCCTTGAAAACCGCGCCCGTTTTCCGCTTATGCTCCTGAAAAAGGTCCGTGAAGCCATGGGGAAAGATTTCATTCTGGAAATCCGCGTCAGCGGGGAAGAAGCCATGGGAGAATCCGGCATGCATATTGATGAAACAGTGGAATTCTGCAAAATGGCACAGCAATATGCGGATCTCATCCATGTATCTGTAGGCGTTTACAGAAATCCAATCCTCTCCGGGGAGTTTTCTTCCCTGTTCCAGCCTCATGGACTAAATGCTGAGGCCGCAAAAGCGATCAAACAAGCTGTAGATATTCCGGTTGTCGTTGTAGGCGGGATCAATGACCCAAAACAGGCGGATGAAATGATTGCTTCCGGTATATGCGACTTTGTGGCTCTGGCCAGACAGCTGACAGCTGATCCTTATTTTCCCAAAAAGGCTCAGGACGACCAGGAAGAGGATATCAATCCCTGCCTGCGCTGCTTCAAATGCTTCCCGGGGCCGCTGGAGGGGGTTGACATTACGCAAATGCATCAGATCTACGGCTGTTCCGTCAATCCGGAGGAATTCTGCTATGACTTTGACCTCCTGGAAAGCAAACCCGGAAAGCCCAAAAAGGTTCTGGTAGTAGGAGGCGGTATTGCAGGTATGACTGCGGCCATAACCGCGCATGACAGAGGTCATCAGGTTACCTTGGCCGATAAACGCAGCGAGCTTGGAGGCGTCCTGTTCTTTACGGATATGGACTATTACAAAAAAGACTTAAATCGTTTCAAGCATGTTCTGGAAAACCGGATACGAAAACGCAATATTTCAGTCCGCTTAAACTACAAAGTGACGCCCCGGGAAATCCGTGAAGGCGGATATGACCATATTATCCTTGCGCTGGGCGCTTCACCGGTCACTCCTCCGATCAAGGGAATCCAATCCGCTCATCAGGCTCTGGACTTTTACAGAGGGGTAAAACCGGAAGGCAAAAATATCCTTATGATAGGCGGCGGCCTTGTAGGATGTGAAACTTCGTTGGATATGGCACGTCAGGGATACCATGTGGAAGTCATTGAAATGGGCGATAAAGTTGCTCCTGATTCCTATCCCATGCACCGGATCGGTTTATTAAACGAAATGGAAAATCTGGTCAGCTGGCGCTGTTCTTTAAAATGTCTGGAGATCAAAGGAACTTCCATCCTGTGCGAAAACGAACAGCATCAAACGGTAGAATTGGAAGCAGACAGCATCTTTTACGCCCTTGGCATGAAAGCTAACGAGGCAGCTGTAAAGGAACTTTCCGCAGCCTCCGATGTCCCGGTTTCCATTGTAGGCGACTGCAAAAAAGCAGCCAAAGTTTATGAAGCCGGCAGACAGGGATGGGAAGCCGCCATGAGGCTATAACCCCATCCCTCTCAGCTACTGCTTTAACCCCAAAACAGGGAATGGAACCTTACGCGATCTTTAGCGATACGCCTGAATTCCATTCCCTGTATGATCCTCTTTTGAAACACTGACATCTCAATCAGAATCTTTTTGTGTAATACTAAAAGCGTCTGTCTCCCCTCAGGGAAACAGACGCACAATAATAAAACTACCCGGTTAATCCGCCTGACAACGGGCCGCCAGAAGCACACAGACTGTCAAAAAGCGATGCCGCAATCAGGTAATGAGCATGTTTATGATATATTTATTACTGTATGGCCTATTTTATATACAAAAATGATAGTAAGTTAAAACAGCATTGTGAGAAAAAATTAAATAATTTAATGGTAAAGAAAAACGGGTAGTTCCTGTAACTTTCTTAATCAGTTTTATTACTCGCCTTTTACGACGATTTTTAATCCCTGCATGCTGATATTCATCTCCATAGCCTCATTAATATCCGCAAGAGCATATTTATGTGATAATAATTCTTCTACCGGAAGTCCGTCTTTCTGAGCCTCCTTTAAGAACTCACATGCGTGGATCCAGTCTTTTGCCTGATAAGTCCATGAACCTGTTACTTTGATTTCTTTATTACAAATATCCTGATGAGGATTATAAGTAGTATCTCCGTTGTCTACAAAAAAGCCAAGTTCACACATGGAACCGCCCCTGCGCACATATTTCCAGATGGTGCTGGCTGCCTTTGGAGAGCCTGTACACTGAAATGCCATCTCAGCGCCTGTTCCAGTGATTTCTTTTACTTTTGCAAGGGCGTCCTCTTTTATGAAATTCACAGAGTAAGCCGCTCCCAGTTTCTCAGCCATGGCAAGACGATTATCATCTCCGTCCACTGCAATGATATTGCGGACTCCCATAGTACGGACAACCGCAAGCAGCAGCAGTCCGATCGGTCCGCAGCCCTGTATCAATACATAGGAATTATGTTTAAAGTTAAAGATTTCTTTTGCTTTTTCCACCGCATGGATCGTTACTGCCGCCGGTTCGATCAAAGTACGAAGATCCAGGTCCATATCGCTTACATTAAACACTACGCTCCCTGCATTGATCTTTATATACTCGGCAAACCAGCCGTTAAAATTCTTATATGCTTCTTCGCCGGGAATCAATCCGAAAATTTCTCCGCCCTCGCATAAATGAATGTGTTCCGGATCATATTTGCAGACATCGCAGACGCCGCAGGGCTTTAATCCGGTTACAACCTTATCTCCCAGAGCAAGAGGTTTTCCGAAATAATCTTCTGTGATATTTTTGCCCAGCTTAACGATTGTACCTGTACCCTCATGTCCCAGCTCAATAGGAATATATCCAAAAGGATCTCCCTTGTACTCATGCACATCTGTTCCGCAGATACCGGTCTGCTCTACCTTTACAAGTATTTCGTCATCATTGATCTCGGGAACCGGAAGTTCCATCACTTCAATCTTTTTTGGTCCTGTCAATACCGTAACCCTGGCTGTTTTTGGGATTTCATACATCTCCACTTCCTCCTTATATGATCATTCAAATTATTGTATACGCTGACTGCCGCGGGCAAAGCCCCCGCAAGCGCTGTATACCGCCCTTATATGGAAAGCACTTATTTGTTGCTCTAAACATAACACGGGTTTCCTTTTTTTCTCATACAAACTTGCTAAAAAAACATGACAAATTTGCTATTGTATGTTACCCTCATAAAAGGATCCAACTGCCGAAGAATACACTTGGGCAAAGATATCACACAAACAGGAGGAAATTGCTTTGGCAAATGAATTTGAAATCATCCCCCACAATCAAATACATGATTTCCGGCTTTTTCTCGTTAATCTTCTCTATCGGACACCCCATGTCCATAAAGATTTCGAAATATGCCTGATTCTGGATGGCCAGATCGATCTGCTCACTTCCGGACAGACCTATCATGTTCCGGAACATTCTTTTTTTGTCCTGAATCCTTTTCAACCCCATGAATTAAAATCCGACAGTCCGGCCCTGATCCTTTCCGTACAGGTTTCCCCTTCTTTCTTTTCAGATACCTTCCCGCAGATTCAGTCCATTCAGCTGTCCACACAGATCCACAGCGTCAAAGGATCAGATGCATGCCGGCATCTTTTTTCCATGCTCCTGAAACTGGCGCGAAGCTATCTGCAAAAGCAGGAAGCTTATGAATTATTGTGCGCCGGCATCATCAATACAATTTTTTATGAACTTCTCCGCCTTAATGAATATCATATCATTCCGGAAGCGGAACGGGGAACCTATGAGCTCCAGCAGCAGCGAATCCGTCGGATTTCTGACTATATCAATCAGCATTACCACCAAAAACTTCTCTTATCTGATATCGCAAAGGAACTGGAACTGAGCCTGTACTATCTCTCCCATTTTTTTAAGGCAAATTTCGGCATCTCATTTCAGGATTATCTTGCCCGGATACGCAGCGAAAAAGCCCGGCAGCTGCTGCTTCTGACCAGGCAGTCTTTGCTTGACATCAGCATATCCGCAGGTTTTTCAGATTCAAAATATTTTAACGCTTCATTTAAAAAGCAGTATGGCTGCACCCCAAAAGAATACCGCAGGCAATTTAAACACGCCCAGCTTCCCGATCAGCAGATTTCCATGCTTACGACTCAGGAATTTCTGTCTGAAGAAGCCGGATTGATCCTGCTGGATCAGTTTATGATCCGGGAGTGATATACTTCTTTGATTTGCATGGGCCCCCTGAGTTTTCATTTAGAGTATATTTTGATCGGAAATTTTTTGGTTCATTATCGCCTGACGGAGTTTGCAAAAAGCTTTGGAATTGTCTTGACAAACCGAAGCGATGAGGTATAATGGTACAAAAAGATGAGGCTTATTTCCACCACCGGGTGGAATGTGAAAGGGCATTCAAACCATTTCCGTAGGTACGGCATACCGTTTGGTATGTTATAAGGAAGTGGCTTGGATGTCCTTTTAATTTTTTAACCAGGAGGAAACACAAATGAAAATCCAGCCGTTTAAGGTAGAAGAATGGATGAACGCCCACGAAACACAGGCACGATACAACATTGCAGAAACCTGTGTGGATTCGGTGTCGCTGGAGGAACTGTTCCGGCTGACAAACACAGATGATACTGCTTTTTGGCAGAATTTTCGCAAAAAACGACTTACATACGGAGATATCAAAGGCTCACCGGAATTTCGTCAGGGCATATGCGGCTTGTACCGCACATTGAAAACAGAAAATATTGTGCCGACACACGGGGCGGCAGGTGCCAACCATCATGTATTTTATTCTCTAATCGAGCCGGGAGACGAAGTAATCAGCATCATGCCTACCTATCAGCAGCTATATTCTATCCCGGAATCCCTCGGAGCGAAGGTAAAGATCCTGAACCTGACTGCTGAGAATGGATACCATGTGGATCTGCAGGCACTGAAGGAGCTTGTAACGGAACATACCCGCATGATCTGCATCAATAATCCCAATAATCCTACGGGCGCACTGATGACAGAGAAAGAGCTGACCGACATCGTAAAAATTGCTTGTGAAGCAGATGCCTGGATACTTTGTGATGAGGTATACCGTCACCTTACTCAAAGAGATGATTGGTGTCCCTCAATTGCTGATTTGTACAAGAAGGGAATCTCGGTTTCCAGCATGAGTAAGGTTTTCTCCCTTGCAGGCCTCCGGCTGGGATGGATTGCAACCCGTGACATGAATGCCATTCGTTCCTTCCTGTCCCATCGTGACTACAATCTGATCAGCTGCGGAATGTTGGATGAGGCAATCGCAGGTATTGCGCTCTCCGACGCCGAAAACATATTGAAACGCAATCGCCAGATTGTCCGTACCAATCTGGCCATTCTGGATCAGTGGGTGAATACGCAGACCCATGTTTCCTATGTGAAACCGGAAGCCGGCACTACAGCGTTGGTCTACTATGATCTGAATATTCCCAGCCGCGCCTTCTGTGAGGAAATGTTTCATCGCACCGGCGCATTTGTAACGCCCGGGGAATGTTTTGAGCTGGAGCACTGTATGCGTATCGGCTACGCCTGTGACACAGCCACACTGAGGGCAGGTCTTGCCGCGGTGGATGAATATATTGCGTTAAAAGAAAAGGAGGAACAAGTATGAACAAGATTCGTATTTTGAGTCAGCAGGATGTTCTGGAACTGATGACTGTCCGTGATGCGCTCCTGGCTGACGAAAAAGCATATTGCCAGAAAGCAGCAGGTACTGGTTCAGTCTGGCCCATGGTATTCCATGAATTTGAACCCGGAAAAGCAGATTTGGACATTAAATCCGGTGATTTGAAAGAGAGCGGTGTTTTTGGGTTTAAACTGGTATCCTGGTTCGGTACAAATCCCCAACAGGGTCTGCCGGAACTTTTTGGTACCTCCATGCTGTTCGACATACAGAATGGGAAACCCATAGCGCTAATCAATGCAGGTGCGCTGACTGGCATGAGAACCGGCGCTGCTGCTGCCGTTGGAGCAAAATATCTGGCAAGAGCGGACGCCTCTTCCCTTTTGATGGTTGGTACCGGAATGCTGGCAGCCTATGCCATTGCCGCAATCCTGCTGGTCTGTCCTCAGATTCAATCTGTAAACCTCGCCAATCCTCATCACCCGGAGCGTGGGGCTGAGAAACTAAGCCAAATAAAAAACCAGGTCGACCAGTTACTGGCAGAGTGTGGCGAAAAACGATCTGTGAAATTTGAGTCGGCAGATAACCTTGCAGAGGCTGCCCAAAAGGCCCGCATCATTGTGACGGCAACGCCTTCCAGAACCCCTATCATCCAGCGGGAATGGGTTATGCCTGGCACCCATATCAGCTGTCTGGGAGCCGATATGGCTGGGAAGCAGGAACTGGACAGTAAGATTTTGGCTGATGCTTCTGTATTTGTGGATGATATCGGCCAAAGTATTTCCGTAGGAGAATGTGAGGCTGCTATTAAGAATAACGTACTCAGCAAAGATCAGTTGTCATGCGAAATTGGCGAGGTGATTAACGGTACTCATGCAGGGCGCAGAAATAATACGGAAATTACAGTGTTTGATTCCTCCGGGGTTGCATTACAGGATTTGGCCTGCTGTTCCCGACTGTTGGAAAAAGCATTCTCCCTTAACAAAGGTGTTCTGGTTGACTTTTGAGTTTTGAGGAAAAGGTTTTCCCACGAACTATAAATCAATACTGATTCATTTCAAGGAGGCGTTATAATGGAAATTAAAATACTTGACTATGATTTTTCCATCTGTAAAGTAGAGGACTATTCAGGCGTAACTTTAGAAAGCGAATTTTGCTTTCTCGGAAAAACCGATGAGGAATGTTCATTGGTATGTCCGACCAAAGATGTTCCGAAGAATAATTTAGAATGTGACAAGCATTGGAAAGCATTTCGTATTCAGGGGGTATTGGATTTCTCCCTGATCGGGGTGCTGTCCGGGATTGCCTCTCTAATGGCAAAGAACGGCATCGGTATTTTTGCAGTCTCCACATACAATACGGATTACATCCTGACCAAACGGGAGAATTTTGAAAAAGCCGTTCGATTGCTGAAAAACGCAGGTTACATTGTACACTGATCTCAGTCTATTTGGCTGAAAGGCTCGGTTCAGCCGGGTGGTCTATGTGGGAGAAAGTTCTTTGATGACGGCGGATAAGATCCTTCCACAGATAGAGAACTGGCAGAGTGACAGGCCAAAATCTTCTTTCGGTTCGGAAATTTTCTTTCCACTACCACTCGAAGTTCTTCCACCACATAATCACAGAGTACAATCCGTTTTCCAAAGCCTACTCTCCGTGCAAAATCACGGGTAACCGCAGATGGGAAAAGATATGGGAAACCAGAATATTTGTATCCAGCATAAAGGCACTGGGCTCCGTGTCTTTTTACAGTCCCATCATCTCCCGTACCACAAGGTCTGCCATTTTCACAGCGCTTACCAAAACCAACATGTTAATTTTTCTCTGATACTTGTAATTTTCATAACGGTTTTCTCCCAAACCGCCATAAAATAGGGATAACTGTCAAAAGCGGCGGCCTTGAATATTCTTCAAAGCCGCCGTCCGGTGGGGCAATATTCATATTGATTTATATCATATAGTCGCTTCGCAGTGCTTCTACCAGATCGCATTTCAAAATTTTCTTGCCACCCAGGTAATATGCCAGTGCGACAAAGCCAAAAAGTGCCACGATAAAAAGTAGGATGGGAACAATGGGGGCCACTGACAAAAATTCCATTGGATTCAGGTAGCTTGCCGTTATCATCAACCACACAAACAC
>CAKNLF010000072.1 GCA_930989305.1 uncultured Roseburia sp.
GATGCTGCGCTGTCTGCTCAAAGAACGTCACATGGAAGCTTTTCGTCCAAAAATACTGATTGCTTTTCTGGTACTGATACCGATCTGGTGTACCCTGATGACTACCCTTCCGGTACAGCTCTTTCAGCTTGGCTCCTTTGCCAAACTCTGGCAGGCGAACCTGCTGGCCGTATGTCTGCTCACCGGCTTTTATATCTATCACCTGTTTCATAAAGGAATTTTTGGAAACCGTCTCAAACATGAGACCTTTGAATGGGATTCCCGGATCCGAGCCATCAATGAGAGCACGCAGTTTATCCGTCATGCCATAAAAAACGAAATGATCAAAATCGAATGGTGCGCCAGAAATCTGGCAGAACTGGAAGATGCAGAACACACCCGATATGCGGATATCATTATGTCATCATCCAATCATCTGAAGGAATATCTGGAAAGGCTCAGCAAGTATTCCGGCGAAATCCATCTGGATATAAAAGAATATCCCCTAAGCCTTCTTTTGGAAGAAAACTTAAGGGATATGCTGCGGCTATATCCTGACATCCGCATTTTTTCTCACGTTGATGATTCTGAAACACTGTTTTGTGACAGAATACATTTTTATGAAATCATCAATAACCTTTTTCAGAATGCAGCAGATGCCATGAACAGAAAAGGCAGCATCCACATTGCCTGTCTCAAAGATAGCAAACACAAAAAAACCATTGTGAGCATTCAAGATGACGGTCCCGGACTGAACAGTCAACAGCTTCAAAAACTTTTTGACGCTTATTATACCACCAAGAACACGAATATCCATACCGGACTCGGACTATATTACTGCAAAAATGTCATGCTGAAGCATAAAGGTTCTATTTCAGCAGAAAGTATTCCCGGTCACGGCACCGTATTCCTGCTGACATTTCCTTCTATTCCTCCGAAACGAAGGTAATGGACGCGTCCGCCGGAAGGGCCAGCTGGCATTCCGCCTCAATGCATTTGAGGATCCCGTTTATGACCGGACAGGCTGCATGCACGGGGAAATGTTCTTTGGCATAGTCGTAAAATACTCCCATACCCGGTTTGGTCAGACAGACTTCGATGGGATCAAAGGTGTCTCCCAGTTCTTCCATCATTTTGCGGATACTCTCGCATCCGGAAGCAACTTTTACAACTGCTTCTTCACCGTCTTCTGATTCTGCGGAAACGCTTGTTACAAAACCGCATACCCCCGGATTGATCTTTACTTTTGTCATGATCCCTGCCTCCTTACATTTTCTATCTGCCAGTCAATGGGTTCCACCCCATGGCTTTTTAAAAATTCATTGGCCTTGCTGAAATGCCTGCATCCGAAAAATCCCCTGAACGCCGAAAGCGGACTGGGATGAGGCGCTTCCAGTATCAGATGTTTCGGATTGTTGAGCATGCTCCGCTTCATCTGGGCCGGTCTGCCCCAAAGCAGGAACACAATGGGCCGGTCCTGTCTGTTTACGATCTCGATCACCGCGTCCGTAAACTGTTCCCAGCCGATGCCTCTGTGGGAATTGGCCTGGTGTGCACGGACAGTGAGCACAGTGTTCAGCATGAGCACGCCCTGCTTGGCCCACTTGACCAGATACCCGTTATCCGGGATGTAACATCCCAGATCCTCATGAAGTTCCTGATAAATATTAGCCAGGGACGGCGGGATCTCCACATCCGGCTTTACGGAAAAACACAATCCGTGGGCCTGACCGTCATTGTGATAAGGATCCTGTCCCAGGATCACCACTTTCACGTCTTTCAGGGGTGTCAGATGAAAAGCATTGAAAATATCATCCGGCGCCGGAAAAATCTTTCTTGTATTGTATTCATTTATTACCTTTTGATACAGCTCCTTGTAGTAGGGTTTGCGAAACTCTCCTGCAAGAGGCTGCTGCCAGTCATTTGTAATCGGCGGCATAATACGTTTTTCCTCCCTTTTTTGCTGCTCTAAAATCAGCGTCTTACTGATACGCCTCTGTGGTGGAGATAATTTTTCAGATCCATGATCTCCAACTCCTTATAATGGAACAAAGAGGCTGCCAGAGCGGCGTCCGCTTTTCCTTCTGTCAAAGCGTCAAAAAAATGCTCCTTTGTTCCCGCTCCTCCGGAAGCGATAACCGGAATCGACACATTCTCCGCAATGGTACGGGTAAGCTCCAGATCGTATCCGGCTTTCGTACCGTCACAATCCATACTGGTAAGGAGGATCTCTCCCGCCCCAAGACGATCCGCCTTCATGGCCCATTCCACAGCGTCAATGCCCATATCCACACGGCCGCCGTTTTTATAAATATTCCATCCCTTTCCGTCTTCCCGGCGTCTTGCGTCAATGGCCACCACTACGCACTGGCTTCCGAACTTGTCCGCCGCTTCACTGATCAGAGAAGGGTTCATAATTGCGGAAGTATTAATGGAAATCTTGTCCGCGCCTTCCCGAAGCAGATCCCTAAAATCATCTACAGTACGGATTCCTCCGCCTACTGTAAAGGGAATAAACACCTTTTCCGCAACTTTGCGAACCATATCCACTACAGTGGCTCTGGCGTCGCTGGAAGCGGTAATGTCCAAAAAGACCAGTTCGTCCGCGCCTGCTTTGTCATAAGCCGCCGCAATCTCCACCGGATCTCCCGCGTCTCTTAAATTTACAAAATTCACTCCTTTGACTACGCGCCCGTTGTGCACATCCAAACAGGGTATGATTCGTTTTGTAAACATCAGCAGTCACCTCCTTTAAGCTGCGCAAAATTTTTCAGTATCTTCAGCCCGGTGCTGCTGCTTTTTTCCGGATGGAACTGGCAGGCAAATATATTGCCTTTTTCCACTGACGCATGGATACATGTGCTGTAATCAGTCACCGCCTTGACGATCTGTTCCTCTTCTGCTTTCAGATAGTAGGAATGGACAAAATACACATAGGGATGTTCCTCCAGACCTTCAAACAGCCTGCCCTGATGCTGCAAAGTCAGGGAATTCCACCCGATATGGGGAATTTTCAGTCCCTCTTTATCCGGGATTCGCAGAATCTGTCCTTTTAAGATCCCAAGGCCCTCCGCCTGAGGACTTTCCTCGCTGGATTCAAACAGCAGCTGCAGTCCCAGACAAATCCCCAGAAAAGGAGTATTTTTCATACACACTTCTTTTATCACTTTATCCAGTTCTCTTTTTTGCAGATTTTCCATAGCGTCTCCAAACGCCCCTACTCCCGGAAGTATTACTTTATCCGCTTCCAGTATGGTCCGTGCGTCGCCGGTGATCACACTGTCCTCACCAAGATATGTCAGCGCTTTTTCCACGCTTTTAAGATTTCCGGCATCATAATCAATAATCGCTATCATATGTTTCTCCCCTATAATCCAAGCTCCAGCCAGAATTCCACTCCGTCCTTGCGGTTGATCACACCGCATTCCTGATGGAAGGAATCCATAATGGCCTTTACGATCGACAGACCGATGCCGCTGCCTCCGTACGCTCTTGTTCTCGCTTTGTCAACTTTATAAAATTTGATCCAGATATTGTCAATGTCTTCTTCCGGGATCGGTTTTCCGGTATTGAACACGCTGATGCGCAGGCAGGTGTCCTTTTTCTCGTAAAAGATCCGGATCTTCTTTTCCCCTTCCGCATGGTTCATGGCATTGCTCAAGTAATTGGTGATCACTTCCTCCACCTTGAACTCATCCGCCCAGACATATTCTTCCGGCAGATCCATTTCCACGGTGATCCCTTTTTGCTCCAGCAGCAGGGAAGAAGCGTTCACCACGCCCTGGATCAGCTCGGTAATGTTGAACCGTTCCATATAGACCTGATCGTTTCCGAATTCCAGCTGGTTTAGCGTCAGCAGTTTTTTTACCATTTTGTTCATTTTATCCGCTTCATCCATAATGACTTCGCAGTAAAAATCACGGCTTTCCTCGTCATCGTTGATGCATGCCTGCAGCCCTTCCGCATAGCCCTGGATCAAAGCCAGAGGAGTCTTCAGCTCATGGGAAACATTGGAAAGAAATTCCTTTCGCATTTCATCGATCTGTTCTTTCTTTTCAATATCCTTCATCAGCTCATTGTTGGCGGTCTTCAGCTCGCTGATGGTCCGCTCCAGCTGATCGGAAAGCTGGTTCATATGCAGACCCAGCTGATCGATCTCATTGCCTTTTTCCATTTTTTCTTTTTCGGCCTGAATGCTTCCCGGAACATCCCTGCGTTTCTTTCTCCAGCCACCCCGCACATATTTGGCGTTAAAATCCAGATCCACCATTTTCTGAGAGATCTCCGACAGCTGCACGATAGGTTTGGTGATCCGTCTGGAGATCAGAATGCTCAAAAGCACACTGCCCGCAATGGCGCAGGAACCTACATACAGCAAAAACTGGTTCGCGATCTTGGAACTCTCCCGGATGCCGTCCATAGCTGTACGCATCAGGATCAGATTGCCGTCGTCCAGCGTTCCCCACAGCACCAGATAATCTTCATTGTTCATATCCGCGTCCCGGACACGTTCCAGGATATATTGATCCGTCCGGACCATGACCCGGTCTCTGACGGTAGTCCCGAAGATCACGTCCAGAAACTGTCTCTGGATCAGACGGATGTCATTGACAGAAGAACGCATAGGCGTCCCGTCCGCGCTCATGATGATAATGGACAGATTCTGATTGGAGCACATTTTATCAAAATCCTGGTCAAACTCGCTGGAATACAGGCTGCCTTCATCGCTTGCGTCCTGGATCGTCTCATAACTTTCCATCAGCAGATTTTTCTTCTGCATGGTATAAAACGTACCCAGAAACGTTGTGTTGAGCAGAAAGCATATCACGATCGTCCCTACTACCAGGCTCATCATGATCACCATGATCTGTTTTGTTAACGAACGCTTCATATATTATACCTCAAACTTGTATCCCATGCCCCAGATGGTTTTTATATACTCGCCTTTATCGCCCATTTTGCTGCGCAGCTTCTTAACATGGGTATCAATGGTCCGGGCATCTCCGAAATAATCATAATTCCATACATGATTCAGGATTTTCTCCCTGGAAAGGGCCAGTCCGGCATTTTCCACAAAATACGTCAAAAGCTCAAACTCTTTAAAGCTCAGCTCAATGTCTTTCCCGTCAATTGTAACACGGTGTGCCGCCTTGTCAATCACAATCCCGCCTTTTTCAATTACATCGTTCAGATTGCGCCCGCTGGTCCTGCGCAGAATAGCCTCCACTCTGGCGACCAGTATCTTGGGGCTGAAGGGCTTGGAAATATATTCATCCACACCCAGATCAAAGCCCTGGAGCTCGTCGCTTTCGTCACCTTTTGCCGTCAGCATGATGATCGGCACCTTGGAAGACTCCCGTATCTCACGGCATACTTCCCATCCGTTCATCCTTGGCATCATCACATCCAAAATGATCAGAGCGATATCCTTATCCGCGTAAAAAATATCCAGTGCCTGTTCGCCGTCCTCAGCTTCCACAACTTCAAAATTATTTTTAACCAGGAAATCCCGCACCAGTTTCCGCATCCTGCTCTCGTCATCTACAACAAGAATTTTCAATTTTTCCATATAAGCCACCTCACATCCTCAAAAACAGAAATCATACTATCTCATCTCTATCTGCATTGCATTTCAAAGTATCCGTGGTCTTTTATCCGCTGCCCGCCGGACACATCCATTCTTACGCATTATACCATACCATACAAATGTGCACAAAGTGTTAAAACTAAGCCATGCATAAAAGAAACAGGGCAAAGACGGAACGGAATATTTATATTCCGGAACACCTTTGTCCTGTTTCTTTTATTTTCGAGCCGGCCCGGCTTATTTTTTATACTTTTCCATTTTATAGTTTTCCAGCACAACACCTTTTCGCACAACCTGCTGCCGCTTCCGGATCTGATAGCCCTGCTTTTCAAAAAAAGGCGCCGCGGTAATGGAAGCATGTACAGAAAAACGCTCCGCGCCGCATCCGGCTTCCAGCCTTGCGCAGATTTCCCGGGCTATCCCCATTTTCTGATATGCATGATGCACATACAGCATGTCCAGATATCCATCTGCGTCCATATTGCCGAATCCCAGGATTTTTCCGTTGTCTTCCGCCACAATGGTATCTGTTTTCGCAAATTTTTCATGCCACAAAGCAGGATCCGGTTTTGTTCCTGCCCATGCCTGGCGTTGTTCCTTTGTATAATCCGCAGCATTCACAATCTCTACTGTTTCACGAAACAGTCTGGCCATTTCCTCGCCGTCCTGCCTCTGATACGTTCTGTATTTTATCATTTTTCAATTTTTTTACAAAAACTACTTGCTTTTTTCTCCCTTTCTGTTATAATTACATTCGTTGCAAATAAAGGGCTATCGCCAAACGGTAAGGCAACGGACTCTGACTCCGTCATTTCAAGGTTCGAATCCTTGTAGCCCTGTTTTAAAGAACTGTACAGTAGGTACAGTTCTTTTTTTGCTTATCTGCTTACTGCCGGATATAGATTCCCTGAGATTCTATAAATTCTTCCATTTCCCGAATATTATCCTGTGCCCATGTCTCGGATATTTTTATAGTAACGCCGTACATGGTCTCGCAAAGGCGGATCCCCGTTTCTGTCCGAAAGATCTTTCGGCAGCTTTTTTGTATCTTATCCTTTTCAATTCCATCTTCATAATAATTTACCAGAAAATCCGCTTCCACCAAAATCTGATAGTCCCGTTCCGCAATATTGTCATATGTATGATGATGGCCTACCAGCCAGGTGATCCTCTCAATTTCTTCCGGCGCAAACTCCAGCTCTTTCAAAAGTTTTTCAGCCGCCGCAGGCCCCTCCTGTTCCTGGATCTTGCCGTCGCAGCGTCCGTATTTTTCTTCTCCGGGACGTATCCCTATATCATGGACCAGCGCAGCCCCTTCCAGCACAAACTGTTCCTGTTCTTCCATCTGCTCTCCTTTTCCTATCAGTTCGGCAAAACTGTGCACTTTCACAAAATGCTGGATCCTTTTTGGATCTCCGGCAAACCATTCCGTCATTTTCCAGTACAGCTGCTCCAGCTTTTCCCTCTTTTTCTTATCCATATATACACTCCTTGGATTTCTCAAATCTCACATTGTTATTGTTTTTCTATTTTCAGCGCGTGTACAGGGCACGCTTTTACACAGGCGGGAAGTCTTCCCTCCCTCTGATATTCAATACATCCGTCGCATTTTTCCGCTTTTTTATCTTTGTCAAAAAAAATCGCCTGCTCCGGACAGAACTGTGCGCACATGCCGCATCCAACACACCGTTCACGGCGCAGCAGCACCAGTCCTGTTTCTTCGTCTCTGTACAAAGCGCCCTGTCCGCATTTGCTGATACAAAGCCCGCAGTGCAAACAGCCGGTACATATATTTTTCTGAAACCGCGCCTTTTCATCTGTCACTTTCCGGATTCTGCGCATACTGACGCCTTCGGCGTTCTCCGTAGGGCATCGGGCGTCTATACAGGCTGTCATACAGGCCAGACACCCGGTGCATAATTCTTTATCAAATATGACTTTTCCTTTTATTTCCACCATTTTTCACTGCTCTCTTTCACTGGTGTTCATCCCCGATTCCAAATCTCCGGGTTCGATCCTGCAAAAATAACTTTTATATCCCGGGAATCCGGAAACAGGATCTTTCCACGCCTCCGGAATCAGCTCATTTGCGTCTGCCCCTTTCAAGCCATGGTAAATATGCACAACCCCCTGTTTTTGAGCAATATTGTACTCCGCGTATCCAGTTATGCTTCCTGCCGGTGAAACAACCCGTACACGCTGCCCCTCCCGGATCCCGTATCCGGCGCCATCCGACGGATGGATCTGTACAAGGGGCGCTTTTTCCAGCTGGGCCAGCCAGGGTAGTCGGTACATTCTAGCGTGAAACCACTGAGGTCTGCGGGATCCTGTATTCAGGATCAGGGGATATTCTCCGGACCGGTAAGGCTGAGCGTCCCGATACTCGCAATATACAGGCAGTCCCCGGATTCCATGGCTTTCCCGGTACTTTTCCATCACCAATGACTTCAGTTCTATTTTCCCGGAAGGCGTATGGACCGGTTCTCTTTCCCAGGATCTTCTTTCCGGCAGGATCACATTTACCGCCTTCATGCCTCCCGGATGTTTCCGCAATTCCTTTACCGTCAGTCCCGACGGCTTCAGGATATAATCCAGATACTCCTCATATGTACCGGACAGGACCTGGTCTTTCAGTCCCATATATTTCATCAGATCAATGATCATTTCAATATCATTCCGGCTCTCCCCCAGAGGTTCTATGGCTTTTTGAGTCAGTTCCACCCATGCTCCTCCCCGAAAGACCAGTTCCTCACGTTCCAGTGAAGAGCAGGCCGGCAGCACCAGGTCCGCGGCCTTTGAGGAATCTGACAAAAACAAATCTGAATTTACATAAAAATCCAGCGTTTCCAGCTCTTTATTCAGTTTTTCAGGCTGTGGCCACATCCGGTGATTCAGCCCAAGGGCAAATATCCCTTTGATGGGATACGGTCCGTCTCCGGCAATGTACTCAGATAACCGGGCGCAGTTGGCCTCTTCACAGGGCAGATCAAACCAAACCGGATAGTCCTTTTCCCCGATCGCCGGTATCTCATGGAACCGTGTCACTTTTCCGTATTCGTTCCGGGGCGCCGTCTCGCCGGGCATACACACATTTCCTCCGTCTACATCATAGTTTCCGGTAATGGCCAGCAGAGAAAAGACCGCCCTCTGATTCTGTACTCCATTTATATGATGCACAATGGAGGACGCGGAAAACAGAATTGATGAGGGTTTATTGCAGGCAAAAATCCTGGCCGCCTGTACGATCTGCTCCGCAGGGACTCCGGTGATCTGCTCTGCTTCCTTTGGTGAAAATTTTTTTACATATTCCGCATATTCTTCAAAACCGTACACATACTTTTGTACAAATTCCCGATCATACAGTTTTTCGCTGATGATCACATTTGCCATAGCAAGGGCCAGCGCTCCGTCTGTCCCCGGATAGGGCTGCAGCCGTAAAGAGGCATCGTGAGCCGTTACACTGTTCCTTGTATCCACAGCGATCACAGTTACGCCTTTGTCCTTCAGTTCCCGATACGTTTCCGCCATATCCACCGCGGAATGATACAGGTTCTTGCTCCAGTTTAAAAGAGTTTTCGTATGCCTCAGATCCGGAGGACAGATGTTGTTTCCATATATAGAACGCCAGGCCAGATTGGCCGCCTGAAAACAGGTGCTGGACTCAGTACAGTAATTGGGAGATCCAAAAGCATTGGCAAATCTTAACAATGCCGGTCTGAACCATTTCGGATATCCCGCATAAAAAACTACGGACTCAGGGCCGTATTTTTCCCTTAGTTCATTCAGTCTGTCCTTTATAATATGAAAGGCTTCTTCCCAGGAAATCCTTTCAAACTTTCCTTCTCCTTTTTTCCCCACCCGCTTCATAGGATACAGGATCCGTTCTTTGTTATATACATACTGCCGGGAAGCAGCTCCCTTGGAGCAGATGCCCCCATATTGGAAGGGATTGTTTTTTCCTCCTTCCACTGACCGGATCTTTCCGTCCTGTACCCGAATATCCAGCGGGCACTGGGAGGAACAGATCCCGCAGGAAGACTTTCTGATCTTCACAGACGCCATGTTCCGCCTCCTTATCCTTTTACATTTGTACCTTTTTGTTCTGACAATTTGCCTTTTCAGACATTTTACCATTTTTTCGTGAAAAGAAAAAGCAGGCAGGATTTACTGAGGAAAAACAAGCGTCTGCTGCTCATATTCCATCTTCCGCTCCAGACCCTTTGGCATTTTGCCGAGAAAATATTCCAGTTTCTCATTGTCGAATATCCACTCTTCCAGCTCCCTGCTTTCCAACAGCAGAGGCATCCGGTTATGAACACCTGCCACGGAAGGATTGGCGCACGTCGTCAGGATCACAAAACAGTTCTGTCCGTCAAATTCCCGGTAACATCCTGCCATATATAAGGTTCCTCCTTCCGGCTCCAGAAAAGACGCTTTTTCTTTTGCCCGGTTCCATTCATAAAACCATCTGGCAGGAATCACACAGCGGCGATGCCGGATGCTGTCCCGAAAAGCGCTTTTCTCAGTCACACTCTCCGCCCTTGCGTTGATCAACAGTCCGCGCTTCTCATAAGGACCGAATCCCCATTTCATACTGCCTGCTGTCAGCTGCCCCCGGTCTGCATAGATCACCTCCGCAAGACCGGAAGGATACACGTCTCCCGCCGGCCGGGGTGAAAATCCTCTCTCCGTTCTTTTTACCAGACGTTCCACCTCTTTTGCCGTCTGTCCATCCGCGTAATAACGTCCGCACATGGCTTTCTCCTTTCTTCTGGACCGGACAAAACAGGTCCTTCTGAAAGACGCGCTCTCAGAGGGACCCGTTTGTCCAAAACTTTTATTTCTTTTTCATCTTTTTATCCGTTTTTTCCGTCAGTCTACCTTCGGCAGAGAATCAAATCCCGGCTTCAGATCTTCATCTGTAGGAATATAGTCTGACATTGCACCGTCATTGTATTTGCCGTAAGCCACCATATCAAAATATCCGGTTCCGGTAAGGCCGAACAAAATCGTTTTTTCTTCCCCGGTCTCCTTGCATTTTAACGCTTCATCCATAGCTACCCGGATAGCGTGAGCGCTTTCCGGCGCAGGCAGGATACCTTCAATACGGGCAAATTTTTCCGCAGCTTCAAATACTGATGTCTGTTCTACCGCCCGGGCTTCCATCAGACCGTCATCGTACAGCTGCGACAAGGTGGAACTCATGCCGTGATACCGCAGGCCGCCAGCATGATTTGCCGATGGGATAAAACCGCTTCCCAGTGTGTACATTTTTGCCAGAGGGCATACTTTTCCAGTATCGCAGAAATCATATGCGTATTTTCCTCTTGTAAGACTGGGGCAGGAGGCCGGTTCTACTGCGATAAACTGGTAATCCTTTTCTCCTCTCAGCTTTTCTCCCATAAACGGAGCGATCAGGCCGCCCAGATTGGAACCGCCTCCCGCGCATCCGATGATCACATCCGGAGTAATGTTGTATTTATCCATGGCAATCTTGGTCTCCAGACCGATAATGGACTGATGGAGCATTACCTGGGCAAGCACGCTTCCAAGTACATACCGGTATCCTTCCGTACCCATGGCCACTTCTACCGCTTCTGAGATCGCGCACCCCAGACTTCCGGTGGTACCCGGATGCTCCGCCAGGATCTTTCTTCCCACTTCTGTTGTTTCAGAGGGAGAAGGCGTCACACTGGCGCCATATGTGCGCATTACTTCCCGGCGGAATGGTTTCTGCTCATAGGACACTTTTACCATAAAGACTTTGCAGTCCAGTCCCAGATATGCGCATGCCATAGACAGAGCCGTTCCCCACTGTCCTGCTCCTGTTTCCGTAGTAACTCCTTTCAGACCCTGTTTCTTTGCGTAGTATGCCTGTGCGATAGCGGAATTCAGTTTATGGCTCCCGCTTGTATTATTTCCCTCAAATTTATAATAAATCTTTGCCGGCGTTTGGAGTTTTTCTTCCAGGCAGTATGCCCTTACCAGAGGCGCCGGCCGGTACATTCTGTAAAATTTCTGAATTTCATCAGGGATATCGATATATGGCGTAGTATCATCCAGTTCCTGTTTTGCCAGCTCCCTGCAGAATACCTGAGAAAGCTCATCCAGCGTCATAGGCTGCAGCGTAGCCGGATTTAAAAGAGGCGCCGGTTTGTTTTTCATATCCGCCCGTACATTGTACCACTGTTTCGGCATCTCGTTTTCTTCCAGATAAATTTTGTAGGGGATTTTTAATTCACTCATCTTTTCTCTCCTTTTCCTGTGAAACTAAATAAGCAAGAGCATAACGGACGCATCCGCAGCTCCCTGATGGTTCAAAAAAAGCTTCTGTCTCAGCAAAATGCTGGGACAGAAGCACGGTATCGTGTTCTGCGGTGCCACCCCGCTTGACCTTGTGATATAAGATCCTCTCGTTTTGTATACTTTCATATACGCTGTTTGTTAACGAAGTATTCTCTCCGTCTCGCCTACTGTTTTCAGCTCGCCCTCCAAAGTCCATTCCAGCCTGTCTTAACCGCTGCAATCCCAGCATCTGCAACTCTCTGTGCGCCAGTCACAGTCTGTACTCACACTTTTTCATCAGTTTTTCATTATAGTTTGTAAACTATCATAATTTATCCTTTTTGTCAATAATTTGCACCGAAAAACCATTTGTTTTTCATACATTTTTTATGCAAGTCACCTAATATTGATTTTCTTTAAAAAGAACTTTTTTCTTCTTTCCTTATTGATAGACTGCTTTTCCCACTTTCGAGATTTCATCGTTCATAATATCAAGCCACCACTGCTTTCCCGGAAGAGGCATAGGCATATAATTGCCTCCTGCCGCGTTCTTTTTCACACTCTCCCGGACCCTTTCCCTGACCATTTCTTCCGTCAGTTCCCCGGTAATAGTCATTGCGTCAAGATCCTGATATTTAGGAGTTGTATGAAATGCCAGTTTTCCTTTTGTCAGTTTTTTCAACTTTGGCACATCGTTGATTTCCTGCCCCTGCCAGGCATCTACTCCAATCTCCGCGAAATCCGGTACGATCTGCTCCATAAAACCGCAGCTGTGAAGTTCAAAAATCATGCCCAGTTCGTGAGTCTTGTCAACCGCTTTTTTCAACTGAGGTTTGAAAATATTCCTCCAGATTTCCGGCGAAAAGAACATATTGCTCTGTGTGCCGTAATCGTCGTGGAACATGATCACATCCGGATGATAATATTCATGGATTTTTTCCAGAAGCCTGCATTTCCACTCCATAAAGGCATCCAGATATGCTTGGACCTCATCCGGGTCTGTCAGCAGCGCACAGAGCGCATTTTCAAACCCCATCAGGGTATGCATCCGTTCAAAGGGTCCGTTGTAAATCATCATATCTATCACTTTGTTTTCCCGATCCCACTCGCTGACATGATCGGCTTCTTCTACTTTACTCCAGTCCCATGTATCCAGATTCGGAAATTTCACCAGTTCTCTCCAGTCCCCGATATCCTCCATGAGCGGCTCCTGAAGCGGATCCGGCGCCAAAGCATTCAATCCCCCTCGTATTATAAAGTAGTAGTGTTTATAGACCCTCTCCAAGGTCTGTAT
>CAKNLF010000073.1 GCA_930989305.1 uncultured Roseburia sp.
AAAGGTCCGGTTCATTTCTTTTATATAATTTTTATCCAGCAAATTGTCTGCGTCAAATACGAAAAATCCGTCATAACGCTCCCATCTGCCGTCTTTTTTCATATGCTCCAGAAGGAAGTTCAGGGCATATCCCTTTCCCACTTCCTGCCTGTTAAATCTTTCATATACAAAAGCGCCCTTTTTGGCCGCCTCTTTGGCGGTATCATCATCACAGTTGTCCGCCACCACATAAATGTCCACCATATCCCCGGGATAATCCTGCAGCTGAATACTCTCGATCAGCTGACCAATTACATTCTGCTCATTCCTTGCCGCCACCAGCACCGCAAAAGAATGCTCCCTGCCGGGGCTGTGCTCCTTTTCTTTTTTGAAATAGGGCACGAAAAAATATATTACCTGATTAGCAAAACATACGATCAGGATTCCTATCATAATATAATTCGTAACATGCGCAGCTAATGTCATAACACACTCTCCCTCAGCCCTCCCTGCAGCATCCTGCGCTCCGGCTGAATATTTTTTTTGATATTTACCGTAACATTATCACTTTTCGACAAAAAATGCAAAAAATATATCCGATCCAAACTTATTTTTTACGTAATTTTTACATATTCTTAACTTTTGTATTTGTCCGCCGCGCACACTTCCTAAAAAAGGCCCGGAAGTTTTTCCGCCTTCCGGGCCTTTTCGCCGACTGATGTCCCATTCTTTTTTATTCAAGTTGCCGGTCTTTTTTAGAATTCCGGTCCTTCGTCTTTCTGCTCTACCGCTGCAAGATATCCTGTTCTTGTAGCTCTGTCCACTTTTCCCGGTTTCAGAGCGTCTCCGATCACCTGTACCAGAGCCCCTTCTGCAGCTTCTTTTAATGCTGTGCAGTCTACCGATTTCATACCAAGAGCGTACAGTACTGTATCCGCCTGGATCTTCTGTACTCCCTGCTCATTTTCTACCGTCACGCCGTCCGGTTCGATCTCCAGACATTTTGTTTTCGGCATCATGGTCATATGATTCTTTTCCATTTCCCACACAAGGGCTTCTCTGTACATACCAAAGGATTCGTTTGCCACACGGTCCAGCATTTCCACAACAGTTACATCATGTCCTGTTTTCTGGAGATACAGTCCTGTCTCGCATCCTACCAGACCGCCGCCGATCATTACCACTTTCTTTCCGCATTCTACTGTGCCGTCATATACTTCCATTGCCTGATGAGCATGTTCGATTCCTTTGATAGGCGGACATACCGGAACAGAACCGGTAGCGATAATCACTGAATCCGCGCCGAAATCTTTTACAAATTCCGGTGTAGCCTCGATACCGAGCATTATGTTGATGTCTCTTCTTTCCACTTCCCTTACAAGGAGATTTTTAAAGTTTCTCAGATCCGGCTTGTCAATATCCACATCTGTAAAATAAAGAAGTCCGCCCAGTTTATCGGATTTTTCCACAAGAGTTACCGTATGTCCCTGATCACATGCTGTGATCGCCGCCTGCATACCTGCCGGGCCTCCGCCGATGACCAGCACTTTTTTCTTTTCCGGTACCGGAAGGGAATCCGGGTCAAAAGGAAGATGCGCCAGAGGGTTAATGGTACAGTGTCCTACATACAGCGCCAGTTCTTCGCTGGAGAACGGCAGATCGTCATAACCTTCTTCCGGTGAACCTGGGAAGCATTTATAACAACGCAGACATCTGCGGATCTGGTCTTCCTTTCCATCCATACATTTCTGAGCGAAGTTGGGATCCGCCAGCATCTGACGGCCCAGGATTACAAAATCCACCATTCCTTTTTCAATGATCTCTTCACAGAATTCCGGTGAGTTGATACCGCCTACAACGCCTACCGGAAGTTTTGTGTAGGATTTAACGATAGCAGCCGCTTCCGCATTCAGGCCGTGGGGATGGAACATACTGCTTTCTGTACCGGATTTTACGGATTCTTCATAAATACCGCAGGTCACATGTACAGATGTGATATATTCTTCCACAGTCTGGATAAACTGACCGGTTTCTTCCGGAGTGATGCCTCCCGGCTGATGATCGGTTCCGTCTATACGCAGCTCCATGAGGAAATCCGGTCCTACTGCTTCTCTGATCGTCTTTAAGATCTGTTTCGGGAAACGTCCTCTGTTTTCCAGAGATCCGCCGTACTCGTCGGTTCTTGTGTTCATCAGCGGAGAAAGGAACTGTGTGAACAAAAATCCGTGTCCCCCGTGGATAAGCACGCCGTCAAATCCTGCTTTCTGCATATAAACAGCAGCTGTAGCAAAATCATTTGCGATCCTGTCCATGTCCTCTTTTGTCATGGCACGGGCTTTGACTCCCGCAATGTTTACAGATTCCACCGGACCGATGCAGTCTTCGTTTGGTCCGAAGGGCACTTTTTCTTTTCCCGCATGCACCAGCTCAGCCAGAGCCACCGCTCCGTAGCTTTTGATCCGTTTCGCGTATTCCGCTACCGCCTGGAACGTCTCCATATCTTCTTCTGGTTTTGCAAAGTCAAAAGGACGAAAACCCGGGATACGTACAGCGTCTACAAAGTTGACATCTGTCTCGCCTACGATAACACAGGCGTTTCCTCCTTTTGCCGGGCCTTCCAGTTTACGGTAGGTAAACTCTCTTGCGTCCGGGTTCTGTACGATCAGCCCGAAAGCCATAGGCGCGCTGACAATACGGTTGCGGTAAGTTTTGTTTCCCACTTTCAGAGGGCTTAACAGTTTTTCAAATTTCATTGACCTATTCCTCCATTTTTCTGTCCGGTTTTGCCGGAGATTTATCCATCTATATAAAACCTGAAAAAATTATAACACGAATAAAAAGGCAGGAGAAATTTCACTTTTTTACCTGAGCTATAAAAAAAATTTATATCTTATTTTCAAAGGATTTTCCATCTCATTCCCCTTCCCGGACCGCCGTGAAAAAGGGCCGGATACTTGCCTGTTTCTTCGGTTTTTTGTATACTCACAGTAATCAAATGCTATGTTTTTTCTTTTAACAGACTTTACAGGAGTGACGAATATGAATACCTCTCAGCTGAAATATTTTCTGTCCGCGGCCAGACATCTGAGCTTTTCCGAAACCGCCAAGGAATTTTATATGACCCAGCCGGCGATCAGCCACCAGATCAGCGATCTTGAACAGGAACTGGGCACCCGGCTTTTTACCCGAAACGCCAGAGGCGTGGCGCTGACCCGGGCGGGCGAACTGTTTTTGGAAGACGCCAAACGTTTTCTGGATCTGGAGCTTCAGTCCAGGGAAAGGCTTCAGGCTCTGGCAGCCGCAGATTATCACCGGCTCACCATCGGCTACCTTGCAAGCCCCTGCAGATATTTCCTTCCGGAAGTCATCGCCCGGTTTACGAAAAAATATCCCCAGGTGGATATTGAACTGAAACGTCTGGACGCCCTGGGTGTGCTTTCTTCCCTTGACAGGGAACAGTACGATATCTATTTTTCCCTGCTGGAGGATCTGAATCAGAAAAAGTCTTATCATACCCGTAAGATCCACGAAGACAACTACTGTCTGATCTGCAGGAAGGACCATCCCTGTCTGAGCAATTTCAAGATCGACTACGGCAAGCTGGCCACAGAGCCTTTTTTGATCTTTGCTCCGGACAAAGCCGCCTATATGAACCGGCAGATCCATCAGGTATGCAGGGACCTGAATATCTCTCCCCGGGTAGTGCATACTTACACTTCCATGGAGGAAATCCTGTTTGCAGTGGAGGCCGGCCTCGGCATCACCATCCTCCCCTACAAAACCTGCGATTACCTGAACGCGGCTCTGGTCTATGTACCCCTGGACAGCAGCAACACTTCCTGCGCCATAGGAGCCGCCTGGCATGACAAAGAGGACAACCCCGCCGTCAACTGGTTCATGACTGTGCTGAACCAGTATCTGCTGGAATTGTCCTCCAACGAATACTTTCATCTTATCAATTAAAAATCCGGATCAGGAGTGGGAAAAGGCGGAGCGTCCGTCCACCTGCCCCTGATCTTTTCTTTTCCGGTGTTTTTCCAGTCCCATGGCCAAAAGGCGGTTAAACCGTTTTGCCAGCAGCCCTACCAGGATCGCCGCGGCCACGGTGCCTTCCCGTACGCCTTCCAGATTATGGAGGAAGCCCAGAGACAGGATACAGGCTGTAGCCACAAGGGAAACGTCAAAGATTACTTTCATATTTCCGAATTTGATGGGAAGCACTTTGCAGACAGCCAACACTACCCCTTCTCCCGCCAGAGTAACGGCGTTGGCAGTAACTTCCATGCTGACCCCGAAGGCCACCAGTACAATGCCGATCACGCAGATCACCCAGCGCTCCCAGTACGCTCCTTCGGGGATGCCATTTGTAGCCCAGATAGCGAAATCCGTCATATAGCCGAATATCACCGCCACAGGAAGCTGCATCAGCTGTACCGGCTGGTAACGTCTGCGCAGGATCAGGATCTGGATGGCGATAAAGACACAATGCATCAGTATGGTAATGTTTCCCACAGTCAGCGGGGCAAACAGGCTGATCACATAGGGCACGCTGGAAATAGGCGAAGTTCCCAGGTCCGCCTTAATGGAAAACGCCACCCCAAAGGCCATTACAAAAAGTCCCATACAAAAAAATACATATCTTCCTATTCTGTTTTTCCATGTTTTATTGATCTGCATCTGCTCTGCCTCCTTGTGTTTTCTCTGAAGGGTCCTGCTGTTTTCCGGAAAGATTCTCCCACAATTTTGTCAGAAGGATTTTTAATTCTTCCAGTTCCTCCCCGGGCAGGCTCCCTGCCGCTTCTTCCTCGCAGGAATCAAACACCTTTGCCATCTCTTTCGCGGCTTTTCGCCCCTGCTCTGTAAGATATACAAACAGAGATCTTCGGTTGCCCGGATGCTGAATGCGGCGGATCATCCCCTGGTTTTCCATGCGCAAAAGGATGCTTCCCACAGTGGCCGGCTCAATCTCGCAGTAAGCCGCAATGGTTTTCTGATCGCATCCTTCGTGCTCCGTCAGGAAATCCAGCACTTTGGGCTGCCCGGATGTAAGTCCCAGCTCCCCTGCGCCGGATACGATTTTTTTATTCAGCATAGTATGGGTTTTCATCAGCAGATAATGAAGAGATTCCATATCCTCACAGTTCCTTTCCTCTCTCTCCGGTTCTGTACCGTTTTATTTCGACATCAATTAGAATCATTATAATAAGCATACTTATTATATGCTTTGTTATTATTTTTTGTCAACACCGGATAACAGGCCTTGACACCTGCTCTTTTGAGGGGTATACTGAATGCAGTTAAATCAAATCTTCAGGGCAGGGTGCGATTCCCTACCGGTGGTATAGCCCACGAGCCGCAAGGTATGATTCGGTGAGATTCCGAAGCCGACAGTAAAGTCTGGATGAAAGAAGATGACAAGTTCTATTGTATTGAATGTATTTGTTGAAATGCTCTGAAATGAATTTTTCATTTCAGAGTTTTTTATTTACCGGATACACGAAAAGATATTACCGATTGTTGCAGAGCCCTGAATCATTTGATCCGGGGCTTTTTATTTTTGCTTTCCCGCCCCGGCAAATCTTTTCAGTCAGGAGGTACTCAGATGAATGATGAATCATACATGGAGATAGCCCTTTCCCTTGCCGGGAAAGGATTCGGCCATGTCAATCCCAATCCCATGGTGGGGGCGGTCATCGTAAAAGACGGTACTGTGATCGGCCAGGGCTGGCATGAAAAATACGGCGGGCTCCATGCGGAAAGGAACGCTCTGGCTCACTGCGCAGCTTCTCCCGAAGGCGCCGTGATGTACGTCACCCTGGAGCCCTGCTGCCACTGGGGCAAAACCCCGCCCTGCACAGACGCCATCATAGAAAGCGGCATCCGCCGGGTGGTGATCGGTTCTTCCGATCCCAATCCTCTGGTGGCGGGAAAAGGGGTAAAAATTTTAAAGGAACACGGCATTCAGGTAACCGAGGGCGTGCTGAAAGAAAAATGCGACAGACTGAATCAGGTATTTTTTCATTATATCAGCCGCAAGACCCCTTATGTGACCATGAAATACGCCATGACTATGGATGGAAAAATCGCCACCTGCACCGGGAAATCCCGATGGATCACCGGCGAAGAGGCACGGCGCAGGGTACACTGGGACCGGCACGGCAATATGGGCATTATGATCGGCATGGGCACGCTGCTGGCGGACGATCCCATGCTCAACTGCCGGCTGAAAGGGGGCCGCAATCCTGTCCGGATCATCTGTGACAGCCGATTAAGGGCGCCAAAGGATTCTCAGATCATCCGCACAGCAGGGGAAATCCCCACTATCCTGGCCACCTGCTGCAGCGATCCGGAACGGATCAGAAGCTACGAGGACCTGGGCTGTCAGGTGGTAACTGTTCCTGAACGGGAGGGAATGACCGACCTTCCGGAACTGATGAAACTTTTGGGCGCCCGGAACATAGACAGTATCCTGCTGGAAGGAGGCGCCGGGCTGAATGCCTCCGCGCTGAAAAGCGGGATCGTCAACCGGGTGCAGGCCTACATCGCCCCTAAACTTTTCGGAGGCGCCGCCGCCAGATCCCCGGTAGGAGACCCCGGGGTAGACAGCCCCGGCGAGGCTTATCGGCTCACCCGCCCCCGGATCACATATCTGGGAGAGGACATTCTCCTGGAAAGCGAGGTGATATCATGTTTACCGGAATCATAGAGGAAATGGGAATCTTAAAAAACATACAGAAAAAATCCGTATCCGCTGTTCTGACAGTCCAGGCGAAAAAAGTACTGTCCGACGTCCATGTGGGCGACAGCATCGCAGTCAACGGCGTGTGCCTGACAGTCACATCCTTTGACAACAGTACCTTCCGGGCGGACGTGATGCACGAAACGCTCAACCGCAGCGCCCTTGGCAGTCTCTGCCCCGGCAGCCCGGTCAATCTGGAACGGGCCATGGCCGCGGACGGACGCTTTGGGGGCCACATTGTGTCCGGCCATATTGACGGCACCGGCACAGTCAGAACCATAGAAAGAGACGGCAACGCTGTCTGGTATACCATTTGCTGCGCTCCGGAAATCCTGCGCTACATCATTCCAAAGGGATCCATTGCAATTGACGGCATCAGTCTGACTGTGGCAAAAGTCACCGATTCCGATTTCGCAGTCTCAGTGATCCCCCACACTGCCGAAGAGACTACCCTGTCACGTAAAAAGACCGGCGATACAGTTAATCTGGAAAATGACTGTATCGGCAAATATGTGGAAAAACTGCTGGGTATCTCCCGTCAAAGCAAAAAACACCAGGGTCTGACACTGGAAAAGCTGCTGCAAAACGGATTCTGAGAGATTTAAACCGCAAAATATCCCCATGGCAATAAGGAGTCCGGAACCATGAGTTCCTCTCCTCTGCCTCTACTTTATGTAAACTTAGTTATGATCAGGAGGGTTTGATATGTACCAGTTCAATACGATCCAGGAAGCTCTGGATGATTTAAAAAAAGGCCGGATCATCATTGTAACAGATGATGAGGACCGGGAAAATGAAGGTGATTTTATATGCGCTTCCCAATACGCAACAACCGAAAATCTGAATTTTATGGCCATACATGGCAAAGGTCTGATCTGTATGCCCATGAGTATGGAGTTAAGCAGAAAGCTCCGCTTTCCCCAG
Organism: uncultured Roseburia sp.; assembly: GCA_930989305.1. GTDB lineage: Bacteria > Bacillota > Clostridia > Lachnospirales > Lachnospiraceae > Brotonthovivens > Brotonthovivens avistercoris. The sequence goes on from CAKNLF010000073.1 coordinate 7,643, forward strand.
ATGGTTGCCGACAATACAGATAATCATGAGACCGCTTTTACCGTATCTGTGGATCACGTAAGCACCACCACCGGCATCTCAGCTGTGGAGCGCGGCATTACCGCCAGAGCCTGTGTCAGTGACGATGCCAGACCGGAGGATTTCCGGCGTCCGGGCCATATGTTTCCTCTTGTAGCCCGGAAAAACGGAGTGCTGGAACGCAACGGCCATACAGAAGCCACCGTTGACCTGATGCGGCTGGCCGGTTTAAAAGAATGCGGCCTGTGCTGCGAGATCATGGAGGAGGACGGCACTATGATGCGCACGCCCAAGCTCATGGAACTTGCCCGGAAATGGGATTTAAAGATCATTACCATAGCCGCCCTGCAGGACTGGAGGAAAAAATATGAAAAACTGGTGACCTGCACTTCCATCACAAATATGCCTACCCGGTACGGTCAGTTCAAGGCTCATTGTTATGTAAACATTCTTAACGGCGAACATCATGTAGCCCTTGTGAAAGGAGATATCGGCAATGGCGAAGATCTGCTTTGCAGAGTCCATTCCGAATGCCTGACAGGAGACGCCTTCGGCTCTCTGCGCTGCGACTGCGGCCAGCAGTTTGCCGCCGCCATGACCCAGATTGAAAAAGAAGGCCGGGGCATCCTCTTATACATGCGTCAGGAGGGTCGGGGCATCGGTCTGGAAAACAAGCTGAAAGCCTACGAACTCCAGGATCAGGGGATGGATACGCTGGAAGCAAACCTGGCTCTGGGTTTTGCCGGAGATCTGAGAGAATATTACATTGGCGCCCAGATTTTAAAAGACCTTGGAGCTAAAACGCTCCGTCTGCTCACCAACAATCCGGATAAAGTATATCAGCTCTCCGACTACGGCATGGAGATCAAGGAAAGAGTTCCCATTCAGGTAGACGCCACTCCCTTTGATCTGTTTTATCTGAAAACAAAACAGAAAAAAATGGGCCATGTACTCAACTACGACTGATTCCCATTGGCGGCTTATTGCCCGCCCCCCAGTGGTAAGAAACAGTCCCGGAGATCACCGGAGACGAAAAGGAAAAAGATCCAAATATTTTAAAGTTTAAAGGAGATAAAAATTATGAATGTATTTGAAGGAAAACTTGTACCGGAACAGATCAAGATTGGCATTGTAGCCGCAAGATTCAATGAATTTATTACTTCCCGTCTGCTTGGAGGCGCTCTGGACGGTCTGAAACGTCACAATGTGCCGGAAGACAATATCGATGTGGCATGGGTACCCGGCGCCTTTGAGATCCCGCTGATCGCGTCCAAAATGGCAGCCAGCAAAAAATATGACGCTGTAATCTGCCTTGGCGCTGTGATCCGGGGCAGCACATCCCACTATGACTATGTATGCAATGAAGTATCCAAAGGAATTGCCCAGGTATCCTTATCCAGCGGCATCCCGGTAATGTTCGGCGTACTGACTACGGAAAATATCGAACAGGCCATTGAACGGGCCGGTTCCAAAGCCGGAAACAAAGGATTTGAATGCGCCCAGGGCGCCATTGAAATGGTAAATCTCATCCATGAAATGGCATAGAAACAACGTAACCCTGTTTTTTGACTACGACGGCACTATCCATGAAAGTCTGGGCATATATGCCCCGGCTTTCCGGCTGGCCCAAAAACATCTGATCCGGCTGGGTCTCGCTCCTGACACGCCTTATTCCGATCAGGAGATCAGCCGCTGGCTTGGCTGCAGCACAAAAGAAATGTGGGACAGCTTTCTTCCGGATCTGCCGGATGGATACAAAAAACAGGCAGGGAATCTGATCGGAGATGAAATGCTCCGTCTCACACGCCAGGGCGGGGCTGTCCTTTATCCCGGCGCGCCGGATGTTCTGTCCGTCCTGAAAAATTCCGGCTTCCATCTGGTATTTTTAAGCAACTGCAAGCACAGCTATATGGAAGCTCACCGTGACGTATTTCATCTGGACCGGTATTTTGAAGCGTTCTACTGTATCGAAGATTTTCCGGTCATTACCAAAACACAGCTTTATGAAAAGGTCGAAAAAAATCATCCCGGCGCCCATGTGATCATCGGCGACCGAAAACATGATATGGAAATTGCCAAAACCTTTCACCTTCCTTCTGTGGGATGCTTCTACGGCTACGGCACAGAAGAAGAACTTCACATGGCCTCCTGTACTATCCAGGCCATTGATGAACTTATACCCCTTTTTGCGGTAACTGGATCTTTTCGACAAAATTTCCGGAAAGATCTATAAAAAAAGACTGCCCTCAAGTCAATTCTGACTTTTGGCGCAGTCTTTTTACACACCCTGGTTACTGTCTTTTACTGTCCGCTTTACTCTGGAATTTTTCATTGTTCACAATAAAGCGTTCATGAGTTCCCTGCCCGATCAGCCCTTTTTCATCACTGGCTGTTACAGTAAACGCCAGCCTTCTGCCGTCTATTTCCACCAGCTCGCTTTCACAGGTCACTGTCATTCCTACCGGCGTCGCCGCCACATGTTTGATGTTCAGCTCGGTTCCCACAGTTCCGCTTCCTTCTTCCAGATAAGGAGCCACACTGTTGCAGGCTGTCTTTTCCATCAGGGCGATCATTGCCGGCGTAGCAAAAACTTCCAACATACCGCTTCCCACTGCCGCAGCTGTATTTTCATGTACTACTTTTACGCTTTCTTTTCCTTTTATTCCTATTTCCAACACGTTTTGTACCTCCCGCCGACGCTCTTTCTCACAAAGCGCCTTGTCATTGCACAACTATATTAGCACAGGAAATGACAGAATCCAACCGGGTTCTTGTATTTTTTATTTTGATTTTCTTATTACTGTTATTCCAATTATTTCTTTTTCTTATTTTCGATCTGCCAGTTCATTGTCCAAGGTTTTTCCCGCCGCTTTTCTGAGCCTGTCATCTACAGTTTTTACATGTTTTGCGCTGAACAGCAGAATGCAGATCAGACTGAGGACGCCAAAAATCAGTATCACAGTATATACTGCGGTTACTCCCTTTCCGAAAAACAAAGCGGCAATCATCATAGGGCCCATGGCCTGGATAACATTCGCAATGGGATTGACACAGCTGAATACACTTTGGAAATCCTCTCTTCTCCAGTACTGAGCCGTAAAGGATACTGTAAAATTGGAAGAGGATCCCTGAAACAAAGCCAGCACGATCACAGATAATACCAGACAGAATGTATTGGGGATTATGCCTATAATTCCGCTGAGCACCATCAGGATTACAGAGATCAAAACCGCTTTTTTTGTTCCGACTCTAGCATCTACAATCCCTAACACGTAGCTTCCTATAATGCCGAAAATACAAAACATGAGCATAACGCCGGAAAAACCACCGAACTTATCCAGTTCCGCCCCTGCGGATCCAAGAATGGCATTTGTCTGGGTGGCAAAACCTACAGCACAAAGGAGCATTGATCCCATTGGAATAACTGCCAGCCAGAAATCTCGAAGCGTCAGCACACGTCCGATCTTCCACACGGAAGTCCTCTTTCCTTCTATTTCAGCTTCCATCATTGCGTTTGCAACCTCAGGCGTAATGCTTTTGTCATTATCCCGATATCCTCCGCACTGTTCCGGATAGCTTTTAATAAAAATGATCCCGATCAGCACAGCAATCACAGTCAGAATAAAATACGGCAGAAACGCCCCAAATACGTCAGGTGCTCCAAATTTAAATACTCTGTTGGCAAATGTTCCGATAACTCCATTTGTAATCGGGAAGGCCAGAGTAGCGATTCCCATAAACGCGCCTTTCTTTCTGGGGAACCATTGTCCAACCAGAATTCCAATAGAAAAAGTACTCCACATAATGGTAAAAAATACTACCGCTCCATAAACAATCTGATAAAAAGTCAGCATTGACGGTGGTATTACCATAATCCCCAGCGCCAATACAATACAGATCACACCTAATACCGATGAAAACAGCTTCATATTTTTAATTTTCCTTATAAAAAACGCAGAAATAATAAGCTGAACTACAATTCCCAGCAGCGTGCATACAGTATAAATTGTTGACAGTTTCTGCGCTCCGCCATACATATCCCCCAGAATATTCATCGGCCAGTTTGAAAAAACTGTAAAGGTCACAAAGGCCAGGGCCTGATAGATCAGCAGCAGCCAGCCGCGCACGCCAAAGTTTAAATTTTTTCCCATAAAAACCTCCTCATACTCTTTTATGATTTATTTTTTATTTGTCAGTATTTTCCGTATTTTTCTACTGTCTGTCTCCAGACAATGAGATTTTCCCGTCTGCAGTTGTCCAGTGAAATAGAATTGGACATAATATATCCGCCTCCCGGCGCGCAGATATCCAAAAGCCGTTTCGTCTCTTCCTCTACCGCTTCCTTTGTCCCGTGCATCAAAAGCTCCGTATCCAGGTTTCCTCCCACACAGGCAATCCCGGCCAACTCTTCTTTCGCTTTTTTCATATCCTGTTTTTCGAAGAAATATACCACCTTGCCTTTTGGCACATCTTTCAGTGTCTCCAGTCTGGTATAATAATTTCCTTCACAAAATACTATCGGCGTGATGCCGTTTTGGATCAGTTCATACAAAAGCCGTTTCAAAGGCGGCCAGTAATATGCGTTGTAGTCATCCGGAGACATAAATTCATCTACTCCTGCATGAAGAGGAATGAAAGCATATTGCGCATGCATCATTCTGGCCATTGCTACATCCTTTGGTATGGATGCCTCCGCCATACGGTCCACTGCCTCTTTCAGCATATGTGGATCCGTCTTTAAATCCATCACCGTATTGATCAGTCCTCTGATATTGTCCGCAAAGGAATCAAAAGGATTCTGCATTACCGCATTGCCCCAGATGGGATAACCGCGATCTTCGCAGCAGCGCTCCACCTCCATAACCCCCTTCATAAAAGAAGATGTGATCCTTCCCGCTTCCAGCAGCTTTTCCAGTGCTTCCTGAAGGGCGGGATTCCCAAGTCCCGCAAATCCCATAACCGTACTCCCGCACAGACTGTAAAAATCCAAATATTTCAGTCCTTTTAGAGAAGCGAATTTTTCGGCAAGTACTTTATTTGCCAGATAAGCGGATGGATCCCCGATAAATTTTTCATAGTCTTCCTCCCCCAGATAAGAGGCATCATTTACCTGATAAGTAAAATTATCTCCGTATTCCGCTTTTTTTCCCGGCCATGACATATTCACCGCTTTCAGAGACTCCATAGTCTTTAGCGGGAAGAAATCCGGCGTATACAAAAGGTCAGGATCAATCTCTTTCAGCAGAGCATCCAAAGCCGGAATCAGATTCGCGTTGTCGCACATGGCGGATCGGACGCTCACCCCATATTCCAGGCAGTATACATTTCCGAGGGTAGGTACAAAAGGAACCCTGTCCGGCACTTCAAGTTCTACTGCTTTTTCCACTCGCCGTTTCCTGGTTTCTAAATTTTCATTTTGGATCATAAAAACCTCCCTGCTGTCTTATAT
>CAKNLF010000074.1 GCA_930989305.1 uncultured Roseburia sp.
CGTCCCCGTATCTGCCAGTTCTGTCAAAAAGCGGTCGAACAGCTGCACCGCTTCCCCGGAAGGCACAGGTTTATCATAAATGTCTCCCGCCAGGATCACTCCCCGGGGATTTTCCTGACGGACTGCCTCCAGGATCTGGTCCAGTATATAATTTTGGTCTTCGATCATGGAAAATCCATTGATCCTTTTTCCAATATGCAAATCCGACAAATGGATCAGTTTCATTTTTCTGTGTCTCCTGTATCTTTTCCTGTTCTCCTCCTTAGGAGGTGCCTAAAAAAGGCAGCAGTTTTTTCAGGGACGGATTCTGATTTTTTCCTTCCCATACCGCCGCCACCTGGATATGATCCTCCTCAGGCAGAAGGGGCACTGCCTGAAGCCGTCCTCTGCTGGTCATTGGAATGGACAGATAAGAAGGCAGGATCGTCACCCCCATATTGACTGTCAACATAAACAGGATCGTCTCCACATCTTCTATTTTTGCCAGGATCTGGGGCCGGACCCCTTCCGCCTCAAACCCCCGCATAATGGCTTTGTCCTCTCCCAGTTCTCCTGTTTCCGTGCAGGCCAGGATCAGCTTTTCATTTCTAAGATCATATCTGGTAAGTCCTTCCCGTCCCGCAAGCATATGGCCCGCCGGCAGCACTACGATCATAGGAAATTTTTCCAGTTCCTTGTAACAGAGTCCTTCCAGGAAATGCTCGTCAAAAACGGGAGCCAGCGCCAGATCGATCTCTGTATTTTTCAGAGCTTTCAGCAGCGCCGAAGGACTGAAGCACTTAAAATTCATCCGTATATTTGGATAGTTCACATTAAATCTGCGAAGCTGCTCCGCAAGCCCTGTATTTCCCATGCCGGCCACAAAGCCGATGTTCACCGTTCCGGTGACGCCCATGGATGTCAGACGCACCTTTTCTGTAATGGCGTCCACATGGTGGAGCAGATCCCGGCTCTCTCCCTGAAAGATGACCCCTGCAGGAGTCAGGACCACTTTTTTCTTGGTCCTTTCAAAAAGCTTGACTCCAAGCTGCTCCTCCAGCGCCTTGATCTGCTGTGTCACAGCTGTCTGGGATACATACAGGCGCCGGGCCGCTCTGGTAAAACTCAATTCATCCGCGACCGCCAGAAAATACTCTATCTGTCTTGTATTCATCCGGCCGCCTCCTATTCTTCCGGTTTATTGTATTTTACATATCCCGGATGACGTCCTGTGATCTTGTATCCTTCCCGGAGGCCGATGAGCGTGCGTATATCCTCCTGAGGCATGTCTTCGGCTCCTCCCAGTATTTTCAGGCAAAGGGAGGTTTTTGCGTAAAACTCTACAGATTCCATTTTATAATACGCAGCCAGCAGATCCGGTCCAACTGTAAGCGCGCCGTGATGGGCCAGCAGTATGGCGTCGTGATTTTCCAGAAACGGTTCGATGGAATCAGGCACTTCCTCTGTAGAGGGAGTGGCATAGGGCGCAACGGGAACAGCCCCTGTATTTACAATATTTTCCATGACGCAGTAGGCGTCCAGAGCTTTTCCCGCCGCCGCGAAAGAAGTTGCCAGAGGCGGATGTGCATGGACTACCGCTCCCACGTCCTCTCTTTTTTCATAACATCTGTAATGCATCTTCATTTCCGAAGACGGCCGGTAGCCGTCCTGGGCCTCCAGAACATTTCCCGCCCGGTCGGTGCGCACAAGCATCTTTGGAGTGATCATGCTCTTGCTGATCCCTGTAGGCGTGCATAAAAAAGTACCGTCTTCCAATTTTACTGAAATATTTCCGTCATTTGCTGCTACGATCCCTCTCTGCCACATTTTATGGCAGACGTCGCAGATCTGTTCTCTGATAGATAAATAACTTAATTCCATATTTTTTCTTCCTCTATTTATTTTCCTTTGTTTTTCCTTCTGATAACACTCCTAATGATACCACGAACCCCAAAAGAAATAAACGTTTCCTCTATTTTTTACTTGTACATTCCTCTTTCTTTTACTAAAATAAAACTAACATACTTTTTTCCAGGAGAGAATTATGACAACCTTTCAAATCGAATGTTTTTTGATCGTGGCGAAATATCTGAACTTTACCGAAGCCGCCAATCATCTGTTTATTGCCCAGTCCTCTCTGAGCAGAAATATCTCCAATCTGGAAGCAGAGCTGGGCATCAAGCTTTTCAGCCGCACAAAAAAATATGTGCGTCTGACTCCCGGAGGCGCGGTCCTGTATCAGGAATTTTCCAGACTGATGGATCTGGGGCGCGACGCCATAGACAAAGCGCGCAAAGCCGGTCTGGGCCAGGAAGGAGAAATCCGTCTGGGCGTGATCGAAACCCAGCGTTCCGAAAACTTCCTTCCGGCAGCCCTTAACGCCTTGCGGAGCAAACACCCCAATATCCGTTTTCAGCTTATAAGAGGCAACTTCAAGGAACTGCGGGACGCCCTGCTTAACGACTCCATAGATATTGCCCTTACGATGGATTTTGATCTGCTAGAGTACCCTCAGGATCAGACGATCTATCAGCCCTTTTTTCATTCCAGTCCCAAATGTGTGATCGCGAAAACTCATCCTCTGGCAAACCACGATGAGATCCACCTGGACGAGCTGAAATTTGAACCGCTGATCGCTATTTCTCCGGAGGTATCCAAAGGAGCCTACAATAATATCATACATCTCTGTGAAGTTTATGGGTTCACACCGGTTAAGATTTCCTACTCCAATTCCATTCAGAACACGCTTCTGATGGTGGAATCCGGTCTGGGCTTTTCCGTACTGGATGAAAACTGCATTTCTTCCGCAAACGCGGCTGTGCAGTCCATTCCCATCCACCGCAGCGATCCTCTCTATCTGGTAGCTGTCTGGAAAAAGGAAAACTTTAACCCGGTGATCCCCTTATTTGTCAATCTGCTGACCAGCGAGGAAGAAGGCGAGCTGTAGCAGATCCGGGCGCGGGGCATCACACTGCTCCCCATCCAAGCTCGGGATTGGGATAAACCTGCCTTACTTCCAGTTCTTTGGCGTTCCTGTGAAGGAACGCTTTTATTTTTTCCCCATACAGATAGGGATCTTTCCCTTCTATGATCCCCTCTTCCATCATCCGTGCCGCCAGTCCGCTCACATAGGGCACAGCCATGGACGTACCGCTTCTGGGAGCATATCCGCCTCCGGGAGCCGCAGAAATGATCTCCACCCCGGGAGCCGCCACATCCGGTTTGATCTGTCTGTCATTTCTGGTAAATCCTCTGCCTGAGAAGTCCGCCAGCTTGTTGTATCTGGCATCGTAAGCAGCCACTGACAAGATCTTTGTGGCAGTAGAAGGGATCGTAAGCGTGGTGCTTTCCACTGGATATAAAAACCCCGTGCCGGCGCTCAGCACGCTTTGCCCGGGCATCCACAGATCAAAGGCTCCTTCTGCGATTCTTTCGGGAGTCAGGATGATCTCCCAAATACCGGCGTCCACATAAGATCCTGTCGGAATAAAATCAATAAAAATTTCCTGACTGACGCTGTAAGGAGAGGGAACTCCGTAATACAGCAGCAGTTCCGTGCCCTCCATGCGGATCCGCTGAGTGCCCGTTTCCGGTCGGATCCTTCCCACTGTCCTGCCGGATGGATGCCGCAGCTCAATGGTAAAAATATCCGAAAAATTTTTCCAGATCTGAATACTGAATCCTGTCTCATAGGCGCCTGCAAAAAACGGAATCTCCACAGGCACATTTTCCGCTGAAAGCCTTCCCCCGGTATGTATGCTGGAAGCCCCCTCATTTCCCGTGCCTGTTACGATCACAGACCTGCCGTAGGACGATACGCTGTCCAGATATGTTTCCAGCAGCGCAGACCCGTCATGGCCTCCGTAATTGTTTCCGAAGCTCAGATTCACCACCACAGGCATCTTCCGCTCTTCCCCCTGAAGAAGCGCGTAATTTACCGCCCGCATCAATTCCGTTGTACGCGGGAAAGAGTTTTCCCCCGGAGCTCCCAGTTTCACAACCAGCAGGGTACTGTCCGGCGCCATTCCCTTATACTTGCCGTCTGAAGCCCGGCCGTTTCCCGCGGCAATACCCGCCACGTGGGTTCCGTGTCCGGACAGATCCCTGCTTGGAACAATCTCATACCGTTCAAAGGAATCGGGAGCGGCCAGCGCCTGATCGATCTGGTCCTTTGTATAGACTTTTCCCAGCGTCTGGTCCCACAGCTGGGCGATCCGGGTACTTCCGTCGGGATTGCGAAAATCCGGATGCCCGTAGTCGATCCCCGAGTCGATCACCGCCATCAGCACCCCTCTGCCTGTATAGGGGCCGTCATTTTGTCCGATCGCCATGGGACTTCCACCGGTTTCCAAAGGCTCCTGAGCAAAAAACAGACGTTTGGGTTTTTCCATATAGGCAATCTGTATTTCCGACGCGATCCGGTCCACCTCATCCTCCGGAACTGTAAGGATCCCATAGGAATTCAGCAGTTCTTCTCCCTTTACGCCCGGATATTTCTCCAGCACTTCCTTCAGGCTGCCTGTAAATTTCACGATCACTTCCCATTTCTTTTGTTCTTCCAGATAGCCCGTCTGCAGCGCCGGAGATCTGCGCCGCTCCTCCGGGCTGGCGTTCAAGGCCAGATTCAGCAGATTTTCTATTTTTTCATTATCCATATGATCCCAATATAAAAAACACTTTTCTGCTATTTTATGCAGAAAAGTGTTTCTTCTGTACTATAAGACTATTTTTTCGGCGGAAGGATTTCCAGCCAGTAGCCGTCCGGATCTTCGATAAAATAAATGCCCATTTTGGGATTTTCAAAACAAATGCATTCCATTTCCTGATGGAGCTTGTGGGCAGCCTCAAAATCATCCGCTTCAAAAGCCAGATGGAATTCGCAGTCTCCCAGGTTGTATGGTCTGTCCATATCCCGCATCCATGTCAGCTCCAGCTCGAAATCAGAGCTTTCGCTTCCCATATATACAATGATAAAAGATCCGTCTTCGCTTTCTTTTCTTCTTGTTTCAGACAATCCCAGCGCCTTTTTATAAAAAGCAATGGATCTGTCCAGATCGTATACATTATAATTTTCGTGGATCATTTTAAAATTCATATGCCGTCCTCCTTGATGGTGTTATTTTTAATTCTTTTTGTTTCCGCCTCTAGGGCAGTTCAAAACGCTGACCGTCCTTTTCGATCCTTACGATTGAAGAAATATAGGGCCTGTCTTTTCTTGCCTCTCTGTATGCGTCTATGATCCCGTAATCTTCCCAGCAGTGCATGGGGAATACGTAATCCGCGTCCATTGCTTCCAGATAGGCATCCATACCCGCATAGGCATAATTTTCCTGTCTTTTGTCCAGTGGCAGAAAAGCAGCCTCCACATGCCGCCCCCGCAGCTTTTCCAGTTCCCGGAAACCGGTTTCTCATATCACGGTTCCATTCTTCTCCTTCTTCCTGCCAGAGCCACAACTGAAGGTCTCCTGCATGGTAAAGGGTATGTTTTCCGCAAGTCAGATAAAAGGCTGTCCCTTCGTCTGTGGAACGAAACGTTTCGATCTTCAAAGCGGTTTTCCCCCAGATATCCATTTCATATATCTGATTCGGCGCCGCACGAAGAATATTCTTAAGGTCTTCCTCTGTAATGGAAAAACGCTGGCGCATTCTCTCAGACATGGAAATATCTTTGGAAATCACATACCGCACATGGGGATATTCTTTCCTGAGATCCCATATTTTCCGGTTGTAATGGTCATGGTGCCTGTGGCTGACAAATACAATAAGCGGCTTTTCCTTTTGCAGCTTTGGAATCTCTCCTTTGTAATAATCAAACAAAAAGTATACGTCTTCCAGCTCTGCCAGAAATCCGCTGTGTCCCAGGTATGTAATGATCATAAAGTTATTCCTTTCTGGCACATTCACTGTCCAGGCCTTTCAGAATTTCCAGGCCGTGTTTTAAAGAAGGAAGAATATAATCCAAAGCTTCCTTCACCGCTTTGGGGCTTCCCGGAAGATTGACGATCAGCGTCTCTCCCCGAATGCCTGCAATAGCTCTGGACAGCATGGCCCTTGGAGTAATAGACAGAGAATAAAACAAGATCGCGTCCGTTATGCCTCTTGCCTCCCGTTCGATTACCATTCTGGTTGCTTCCGGCGTAACGTCCCGCTGGGAAAAACCGGTTCCTCCTGTAGTCATGATCAGATCCGCCCCGTCCTGACACATACGCAGCATCTCATCCGCCAGCATCTGTCTGTCATCCGGCAGAATCACTTTTCTCATGATCTCATATCCCGCTTCTTTCAGGATATCTTCCATCACCTGTCCGCTGATGTCTTCCCGTTCTCCTGCATATCCTTTATCACTAGATGTAATTATCGCTGCTTTCATTTTTCTTTTCCTTCCCGCTGCAATATTTTGGAATTTCGGATTTTTCCGGAAGTCTTCGTTTCCCGGCCCCATCCGCCTTTTATTATACATGATTTTTCAGAAAAACAAAACAGGACCTCCGAAGAAGTCCTGATCTGTTTTTTCATTTCTGTATCCGAAAATTGATTCCGGTATATTGGCAATATAATTTTCCCCCTGCTTATCTCATCGGAATATATCCGTGATAGTTTACAAGGTTGTTGCTCATTGTAAAGTCTGCTACACATGCGCTGCAGATGTTGTGATAAGGTTTCAGGAACGGGAACTGATCCTGCTGTGCCCATGCGGGTTTCTTCAGATCTTTTGTTCCTTCTACAGCTACTTTATACCATCCTGACTGGTTTTCAAACCAAAGTTCCAGCACTTTGTCCATTACGCAGCCGTTAATGTCTTTCTTTACATCGCTGGCAAGAATACGTGTACATTCCGGAGCGTTCTGGAAGATCGGAAGCACTTCTTCATACAGCCATTTGTCGCCTTCTTCTTTGGAAACCCCTTCCGGATAGCCGATGGCAACATTCCAGCGGTAATTTGCGCCGTCTTCCAGGGTTCTTCCTTTGCCTTTGATGTCTTCTTCCCACCACATTGGAAGGAAGCAGAAGATAAAGGGATTTGCCCCTTCTACAGCAGTCTGTCTTGCTTCATTTCCCACATCTCCGTCGCTTTCCATCTGTCCGTGATCCGCTTCCAGAACAGACGCAGGCAGATTGCCCTGCCATACCAGCACGTCCATCGGGAATGTCTCCGCAATGGCTTTAATGCCAAGTCTGGGATCCAGATCGCTTACAAGCCAGTGATGCTCTGTCAGCTGCATTCTCGCGTAGCCGAAACGCTCGCCCTGAGGCGGCATCGGGAAAGAAGGATAGAACGCATATTTTGTTACGTATGGTTCAAACTGTCCGATACTGTCCGGCACATGGGTTTTGTAAAGCCATCTCTGAAGTTTCGGTCTGTAATCTTCTTTTGCGCAGTCTACATAAATAAGACTTCTCATTGGTTCAAATTTAAAATCTGCCATAGTAATTTCTCCTCTTTTCTCCTTATTCTCTCGTTTTCATCCGCAAACTGTCTGCATGCAATTATTTCACGCACTCTCTTTTTGCCGGAGGAAGAATCTCAGGAATGTTAAAGGAAGCAATTCTTGCCTGGCTGTCTTTAAATTTCTGGGATTTGCGGTTCTCAATCGCTTTTCCTTCGTTTTCTTTGATGTCATCCGCATGGATGAATTTACCGGAAAGTGTATCATGAGCATGTGAAAGCTGTTCTTCCGGGAATACAAATTTGAATTTTCCGTCTTCGATCACCAGATCCCCTTCAATACCGCATGTCATGCAGGTTGCATGTGTGGATTCCGGATCAAGATAGAAGTTTTTGCAGTGGCAGTGAGGACATACGCCCGGTTTGCCCATATATTCCGCATGTTCGATATCAGCTGCGGCTTTTGCAAGGTTGCGGCCGATTTCACGAACTCTTTCTACTTTTTCGTCTTCCATAATAATGTTTTTGGACCATGCGAATTTTTCATTGTCGATCACTTTCCATGCCGGTGAAATAGCAAGCATTGTGTGATCGTATTCGATAGCTGTAGCCCAGTCGGAACCGCCGATACCGATAAAGGAAATTACTTTATCTTTTAACAGTCTCGGATCTATGGGTTTTCCGCCGTGCTCTTCGCAGATCTTTGTAGCTACAACATTCATACCCCGGTCCGCTCTCGGTCCGAAACGGTCCATTAATGTATGGAACAGTCCGCTTGCGCCTTTTTCAAAAATCGGATCAACAACAAGCACGCCGTCCGCATCCAGAAGCTGGCTTCTGAAATCATCAAATTCGTCTTTTCTTGTGCAGACATTGCCTTTTCCCATTACAAGACTTCTGGAGCATGCAACACAGCCTGTACAGTCTTTAATATCCCAGTCCAGCAAATGGATGAAAGAAACCTCTGCGCCCATTTCCTGAGCCGCGATCAGAGCCTCTTTACACATGGAATCGTTTGATCCGTTTCTTGTTCCTAAAGATACACCTACAATTTTCATACTTTTTTCCTCCTGACCTTTTCTTACTATATACTATCGTACCATAAGATAGACCTTTTTGTGTAATTTTATTATAATTAGCCCAGGAACGAATGTCCAATATACATATTGCATTATCCATTTTTGTCCTGTATCTCAAAAAATTCACAAAAAACCGTCTTTTTTCCTATTCTGTGTCCGCCTTTTTGCACACTATCTACAAATCCATCTTTTTTCTTATGCAAAAAACGAATAAGTACTTTTCAGGAAGGATTTTTTGGTGAGATATATCCATCTTCATCGATCTCCACGTCAAAAGAAATACGCTCCTCATATTCCAAAACAGAGGCTCCCTGGTCCCCGGTCAGCCTGGATGTTTTGGAGCCGGAAGCCGCTGCGGGCAAAAGCTGCAAAGTCAGCTCTCCCTCCTCATCTGCCTTCACTTTCAGGACTCCGGTCCGGTCAATGGTATCGTTAAACATAAAATTGCCAAGGCTGTAGATCACCGGCACTCCCTTGTAATATTCAATGCCCTGAAGCACATGAGGATGAGCGCCTACTACCAGATCCGCACCGGCGTCAATGTACTGTTTTGCCATTGTTCTCTGATATTCTTCCGGAGTTTCAGCTTTTTCAATTCCCCAGTGCACATATACCACTACCAGATCGTTTTCCTGATCCGCCTTTTGAATCTGTTCCACGAGAAGAGCCGGATCGTATGTAGTAAATACTCCGGGCTGGCTGTTGCGCACATCCCATCCTACAACCGGTATGACTCTGGAAGCGGACAAAAACGCCACTTTCCTGCCCCCGGCTTCTATTGTCTGCCATGCGCCCGCCCGTTCAAGGGAATCCCCCGCCCCCACATAGGCGATCCCCGCCTGGTCCAGGGTATCAAAAGTCTGGGAAAGCACATCCTGTCCGAAATCCAGCACATGATTGTTGGCCAGAGACACAATGTCCACGCCCATTTCATTGAAGATCTTTACATAAGAGGGATCGGTCTTAAAAGTAAACTGCTTGTCCGGCGCCTGGGTGCCTCCGGTGCCAAAGGGAAATTCTTCATTGACCATAGTGATATCCGCTCCCTGCAGTTCCTCCAGAAGAGAAGGCGATAGGATCCGCTCCAGTCCCCCGCTGTCGTAAGCGGAAGTAATATTGCTTCCAAGCTGGATATCTCCGGTAAACAGCATGGTAAACGGCTCGTTTTCCGGTTCCCGGATCTCGCCGGCGATCTGATCCGCCTTTTCCTCTTCCCCGGAGGAAAGGGGCTGGCGGACGCTGTCCCTTTCCGGCCCGTCCCCTTTGTCAGCGCATCCCGCCAGCAGCAGGACTGTTCCGGCAAAGACCGCCAGACAGGCTCTTATCTTTCTGTTTGCTTTCATGTTTTACTCCTGTGGTTTTTTCGGTATGATCAATACGGCCAAAAGGTACAAAAGCAGGCCTCCCCCTCCTGCCAGACACAGGCACAAAAATATCAGACGGATCAAAACAGGGTCCACTCCCGCGTACTCTCCGATTCCGCCGCACACTCCGCACAGCAGACAGTGCTTTCTGGAACGGTACAATTTTTTAAAGTCCATAAATCCACATCTCCTTTCTGAGGCATCCGCTTTTACTATATCATATGCATTTTTCCCTGGATTAATCAAGAGTAAACTCCAAATCTCCTACTCCTGTGTCCAAAAAGATATCCGGATACTGGTCTCCATTGCGGATCACCAGATTTTTTTTCAGACTGCTGTACTCGGTTCCGTTAACATACAAAGATCCTACCCCGCAGGACAGCTCATAATTATATTTACTGCTGTCTCCTTTCAGATCGATCTTCATATCCCCGGTCCCGCACTTGGCCGCGATATCCCCTCGGACAGTCCCCAGCAGTTCCAGATCTCCTACCCCGCAGCTGCTGTCAAGGCTGCCGGAACAATTTAAGTCATATATGGTAATATTTCCCGTTCCCACATCAATCCGGGCATCTCCGTCTACTGTAAGTTCTTCAGATACCTCCATATCGCCCACGCCGGTATCCACATACAGTCCGTCTGTTGTCAGAGGCGCCTCCACTTCCAGATCACCTGCGCCAACATACAGCTCCAGATTGTCAAGATCCATATTTTCCGGCACATATATGGTCACTTCCGAACTCTGATGTCTTCCGATACCGATCCCGTTCCAGGATCCTTTGCCTGTGATCTTCAGAGTTTCTCCGCTCTGATTTACTTCATAATGAGTATAGTTGCGTTCCGTTACGCTGACTTCCACCTGGCTGCCGCCGTCGTCCCTGGGGCAGATCCGCACGTCTCCGGATCCGGAATCAATCTGCATTTCACGTATCTGTTTCCCGTCAAAGGTATACGTACGCTGATTTCCTCTCCCTGCATCCTGTCCGTCTTCTCCCGGTCTGCCCCAGGAAATGCTCAGACCGAAGGGGTCGTCCATATACAGATACACCGGTCCGATATGAAAGTTTCCCTCCTGGCTTGCTTCCCGCAAAACAGCCCATCGAAATCCCCGAAACGCTGCTGTTCCAAGAAGGGCAACGCCTGCCGCCGCCAGTATAATGACCAGGATCAGACATCCTTTTACAAATTTGTTCATATTTTTATTCCTCCCCTCTGTTCACTCTGGCGCCGGCCTGTCTTGCCGACCGGGAAATCCTGCGCATCCCCTCAGGCAGTACTTTGCTGCAATAGAGCACCAGCGCCATCAGGAGCAGAACGCCAACCGCCAGAATAAAAAACGATACTGCCAGCAAAGCCATTCCCGCCAGTCCCAGACTGCCGGCCAGGGAAATCACGGCAAATCCCAGTATTACAAATCCTGATATAAAGGACAGCACACAGGCGGCCCCGATTGCCGCCGCCAGCACTGCGGCTGCCACAAGGACTGCGATCATCACGCAAAAGATCACAATATCTATGATCAGCCCCGGGAAATACAGCAGATCTTCTCTCCAGCCCTCTGTATGCCCGTATGTCTGTCTTTCGGCTTGTTCACGTTTCTTTTCTGCTTTTTTATAATCTTTTTCCTGTTTCTTTTCCGCTTTTCTGTTCTTTTTCTCTTTTTTCTTTTCTACTTTGCGGTTACTTTTCTCCAGCTTCTTTTCCGCCTTGCGGTTTTTCTTCTGAAGCTGTTTTTCAGCTTTTTCATTGTTTTTCTCTACTTTCCTGCGGGCTTTCCGGCTGTTCTTTTCCAGATGCCTTTCCGCTTTCCGGTTATTTTTCTCCATAGTCCTGTCTGCCGGACCTTCCCAGCCGGCAGGGGGTTCTTTTTTCTCCTCTGTGTGATATCCGGTCTCCGTATATTCCCCGGCTTCGCCGCTGCTGCGAAGACCTTCTTTTATCATATCCGCCACTTTCTGTGGGGACCCCAGCTCCCTGAGTACCCTTGCCTCATTTTCCGCCCCGGCGTCTTCAAAATAACATCTGTAATACTCCATGGCTTCTTCCCGCTCCACCTGGGATATATCAGATAGCAGATATTCCAGTTCCTGCAAAAATTTTTCCTGATTCATACGCTTTTTCCTCCCGAAAACAGATTTGATATCTTCGTTGAATATCTTTCCCACTCCGCTTTGTACAGCTGAAGCTGCGCATACCCTTTTTCTGTTATCTTGTAATACCGTCTGTTTCTTCCGCCGCATTCCATGTCATATACTTCCAGGCACTGATCTTTCTGCAGTCTCCGGAGAACCGGATACAGCGTAGACTCGGATATTTCAATGGTCCTGCGTACGTCCTGGGTGATCTTGTACCCATAGGTGCCTTCTTCTTCCAGGGATACCACCGCCAGCACAATAGCGTCCAGAAGGGCAGCTCCTGTATTAAAAACCATATCATCACTCCCTGCGCAATATGTAATATTATTTTATATTCAATACTATATGTCATATAATATTGTTTGTCAACAAGTACTTATGCGTCTAATTTTTCAAATCAAACTGTATGAAAAAATTGTGAAACCTATCTGAATTTGGTAGTTTATTTTTCCCCGATATAGTATACTTTAATAACAGGACAACGGTTTTATCTGCCGATGCCTGAGGTTTATTCAGAAAGGAGTACAGTATGGACGACAAATTAAAAAATGAATGCACACACAACTGCCATACTTGCGGTTCCGCCTGCAGCACAGACGCAAAACAGGAAGGATTTTTCGATAAAATAGAAAGCATTTCCAATCAGCTGGATGAAGACGAGGTATTAAAGATTCTTGGAGATACCGTTTCCCAGTGGGAAAAAGAAATGCAGGAAGATGAAGAAGCATAATTCTTTTGAGAGAATATTAAAAAGGCTGACGCGCCAAAATTAAAAATTGAACTGCTCCCTGTCAAGTAGACAGATGAAAAAATAAAATTATTCTATCTCCAGCCGTAGTTGTACGGTTGGAGATATTTTTATGCGGATTTGGTTTGCAGGTAGTGCCTGTATTCTAAAGGTGTCATACAATTAAGCCGTTTTTGATATCGTGAGCCATTATAGTACCCTATATAGTCAATCACTGCCTGTTTCAGTTCCTCATAGGAAGCAAATGCCTTTAAGTAATACATTTCGGTTTTCAGCATTCCCCAGAACGCTTCCATTGGGCC
>CAKNLF010000075.1 GCA_930989305.1 uncultured Roseburia sp.
GTCAGAATTAACCGTAGTGTCCCCGAAGAAAATACGGTTGAAAGAAGAAAAAAGTTTGAACTAACCGTAGTGCCCCAGGGGAAAATACGGTTGAAAGGAGGAAAAAGTCTGAACTGACCGTAGCATCCCCGAAGAAAATACGGTTGAAAGAAGGAAAAAGTCTGAATTAACCGTAGCGTCCCCGAAGAAAATACGGTTGAAAGAAGAAAAAAGTCTGAACTAACCGTAGCGTCCCCGAAAAAAATACGGTTGAAAGAAGGAGAAAGTCAGAATTAACCGTAGTGTCCCCGAAGAAAATACGGTTGAAAGAAGAAAAAAGTCTGAATTAACCGTAGCGTCCCCGAAGAAAATACGGTTGAAAGAAAAAAAGTCTGAACTGACCGTAGCGTCCCCGAAAAAAATACGGTTGAAAGGAGGAAAAAGTCTGAACTAACCGTAGCGTCCCCGAAGAAAATACGGTTGAAGGAAGAAAAAAGTCTGGACTAACCGTAATCGATCATAAAAGGTATGGAGCAGATGCAAAAAGCATATAAGAGAGGAAAGAAAGCATATACATGTTGCTGAACAGGGAGAGTATATGCGTTATAAAATATTAAGACTCTGTTAATTGTAAACCGTATGAAAATGTGATAAAATCAGAAAGATCCGATTTTGTGATCGGTTATGAGAAAATGAAAATTCAATTTACATAAAATGCACGTCTTGGAATAAAATGACGTGACGGGAATGGAAAAACTGCTCATATGTTTAAAATATGCAGTAAAAATGGTGAAGAGAGATATGGAGGATGAATGGAATGGAACAGTATAAAGAAGAATTTATTCAATTTATGGTAGAGTCAGATGTGCTGAAGTTCGGCGAGTTTACATTAAAGAGCGGAAGGAAATCGCCCTTTTTCATGAATGCGGGAGCTTATGTAACAGGTACTCAGCTGCGCCGTCTGGGCCAGTATTACGCAAAAGCGATCCATGAAAATTACGGAGAAGATTTTGACGTGCTGTTCGGACCGGCTTATAAGGGAATTCCCTTGAGTGTAGCTACGACTATCGCTTTCAGCGAACTGTATGGAAAAGATATCAGATATTGTTCCAACAGAAAAGAAATAAAAGATCATGGAGATACAGGGATTCTTCTGGGAAGTCCTATGAAAGACGGAGACAGAGTGGTGATCATCGAAGATGTTACTACCTCCGGAAAGTCTATTGAAGAAACTTTTCCAATCATCAAAGCCCAGGGAGATGTGGAAATCGTAGGGCTGATGGTTTCCTTAAACCGTATGGAGCGGGGCAAAGGGGATAAGTGCGCTCTGGATGAAATTAAGGATCTGTACGGATTTGAAACAAATGCGATTGTGACAATGGAGGAAGTCGTTGCATATCTTTACAATCAGCCATGCAATGGGAAAATCGTTATCGATGATACATTAAAGGCTGCGATTGACGCATACTATGAGCAATACGGTGCAAGATAGAGGTAGTATGTTGGCTCATGCGGGAAAATAAAAACAGAAAAATAAAGATATTTTGTAATATCCTTTTCGGGGTATATCTGGTTGTGTTATTTTACTTTCTGTTTTTTGCGGAAATGGCCGGCAGGATGGAGGAAGGGCGGACGTACCGCTATAACCTGATCCTGTTCAAAGAAATCACCAGGTTTATCAAATACCATGATGTTTTGGGCTGGATGCCGGTATTTCAGAACCTGATAGGAAATATATTGATATTTCTCCCCTTCGGGATGCTTGTTCCTATCCTGAGCAGAAGGTACAAAAAATTCTGGTGTGTGACGCTGCTGAGTTTTGAGCTGAGCCTGGCTGTGGAACTGATCCAGCTGATCACAAAAACAGGAAGCTGTGACGTAGATGATATTCTGCTGAACACGGCAGGCGGAATGATCGGGTTCGCGTGCTATGCATGGCTTCGCAGAAGGAGGAGAAAACACGATGGCAAACAGTAGGAGAGAATATTTCCGGAAAAACAGAAAAATCTTAAAGCGGGAACAAAAACAGACGGTTTCCGGTATTTTGTCAGCCTGTTTTGGGATCGCAGCGGCGGTCCTGTTTGGGGTGACTGTCATAAGATCTTTTCAGGCGGAAGGCGACGCGGGCACTTACACAGGGACGGCAGGACTGTTGGGTCTCGTCTTTGCATTGGGTGCGGTTGCCCTTGCCGTTGTTTCCTTCAGGGAAAAAAATATCCGTGTGATACCGCCGAGAACGGGGATCATTTTCGGAGGAATACTGACAGTAGTATTTGGCTGTCTTTATATTTACGGAATCATTATATAAAACATAGAAATAGAAAAAGCTGCCGTTTTGCGGCGGCTTTTTGCAATCAAAGGAGCGTTGTAAATGGGATATCGTGAAATTTATAAAGAAGAAAATGAAAAGGCGCAGGAAAGATATGAACTGGTAACGGACAGACTGAGATCCATTTCTGAGGAGGAAACTGTGCCGGAACAGTATCGGGATTATTTTTCCAAAGCAGCGGATTTTCTGCTTTATCTGGACGGGCTTTTGAAAAAGCAGGAAAAGGGAAGCCTGGATATGGAAAGCATGGAGGAATGTAAAAAAAGAAATGACCGGCTGTATGGAGATATCCGGCCTGAACATTATAAAGCAAGCTATGGAAATCCGGCCTACGCGGCAGAAAAATTCGGGAAGGAAGCGGGACAGATGCTGACCTTTCTGTATTCTGAACTTCAGGCGGGTATTGGTTACGTATTTGAAGAAAAAAAGGCGGCATTTGTGACCCTTTGCGAACTGTTTGTGCAGGTTTACAATTGCTTTGAACAGGAGGCGGGACCGGATCTGAAAGAGGCCGGCCAGGTGATCTACTGGTATTTCCACGATTACAGCGAGATCTTTGCTCAGTGGCAGGTGGACGAAATGACAGATCCCCAGCTGGATTTTTGTACCCGTATCATTATGGACTCGGATCTGACCGATCTGAGGTACTTGTATCGATACGGACTGCCTGTAGGGGAAAATGAATTAAAGATTGCGGAATATCTGAACGGGATGCCGGAGGCAGAGGTTCAGGCCATGGCTGATACGTATACGGAAGGATATCGGATCGGGTTTGAGGTGACCGGCAAAGATCTGTCCAAAAAGAAAACAGTAAATCTGCATTATGCCCTTGGATTTGAGCGCATGATGCGGGCGGCGATAAAAAATTTTGAAAAAATCGGTCTGAGACCTACCATTTCCAGAGAGGCGTTCTCTTCTTTTTTCAATAAAGGAGGAACAAAACGGGGAGCGTATTCCACATCTGTAAACCGTCAGTTCGATTATGACCACCGGGAGGACAAAGCTTATTATTTTGATAAATCCTTTGTGGAGCGCAGACTGGAAGCATTGCGTACGGCTTTTGAAAAAAAGAAAAAGGCAGCGGTTGAACATGGGGGACCGGCAGTGCTGGAGACATTTGGGGAAGCGCCGTTTTCCCCTGATGTGTGTGAGGAAGCTATCCGTTACAGCGACAAACAGCAGCAGCTGAATGTGTACAATGCCTCCATGTCAGGGCAGATCACAAACGAATATATCCCGGGAGAAGAACGGAGCTTTACGATCATTGCTTATCCGGTCCCTGCAGTGGGAGCGGATTTCCGGGAAATTTTTGCGGAAACAGTCAAGGTCAATACATTGGATTATAAAAAATATCAGCAAATGCAGCAGAAACTGATCGATGTGCTGGACGGAGCGGTTTTTGTAAAGATTAAAGGCCGGGGAGACAACAAAACAGATTTGCGGGTAGCAATCAGACAGCTGGAAGCCCCGGAAGCCCAGACTGCGTTTGAAAACTGCGTAGCGGATGTGAACATTCCCGTAGGGGAGGTATTTACATCACCGGTGCTGAAAGGAACAGAAGGGACCCTGCAGGTATCTGAAGTATTTTTAAACGGACTGCAGTACAAAGATCTGAAGATCGTGTTCAAGGACGGTATGGTCACTGACTACAGCTGCGGAAACTTTGACTCTCCTCAGGAAGGGAAAAACTATATCCGGGACAATGTGCTGATGCATCACGACACCCTTCCTATGGGAGAATTTGCCATCGGGACCAATACTACAGCTTACCGGATGGGACAGAAATATCATATTATGGACAAAATGCCGATCCTGATCGCGGAAAAATGCGGGCCTCACTTTGCAGTGGGAGATACCTGTTATTCCCATGCGGAAGATACAAAAGTCTACAATCCGGACGGAAAGGAAATTATGGCAAGAGATAATGAGATTTCACTTCTTCGCCGAGAGGACATGAGCAAAGCGTATTTCAACTGCCATACGGATATTACCATCCCGTATCATGAATTGGATCGGATTACCGCTGTTTACCGGGACGGCAGTGAAAAAGACGTGATCCGGGAGGGCAAATTCGCAGTGCCCGGATGTGAGGAACTGAACATTCCTTTAGAAGAAGGAGAAAAATAAGCAGAACTTTAGAATAAATATTTCTCTATTAGCGAGGCTAATAAAAAGTATCATAATTTGTAATTAGCAATTCATACAGGGATAGGATATAATGATGGTATCATAGCCGGTGTAACCGGCAGGAGCAACGCAAGAGAAAAAAATGAGAGAGAAAAGGAGACTGCAACTATGGCAAAAGTAGGAATTGTAATGGGCAGTGATTCAGATATGCCCGTAATGGCAAAAGCGGCGGAGATTCTTGAAAAACTGGGAATTGATTACGAAATGACGATCATTTCCGCTCACAGGGAGCCGGATGTATTTTTTGAATACGCAAAATCCGCTGAAAGCAAAGGATTCAAAGTGATCATAGCAGGAGCAGGCAAAGCGGCCCATCTGCCGGGGATGTGCGCGGCGATTTTTCCCATGCCTGTGATCGGGATTCCAATGAAAACATCGGATCTGGGCGGCGTAGACTCTCTGTATTCCATTGTGCAGATGCCTTCCGGCATTCCGGTTGCCACAGTTGCTATTAACGGCGGCGCCAATGCAGGGATCCTTGCTGCCAAGATCCTTGCTGTATCTGACAGCGAACTTTTAGACCGGGTAAAAGCATATTCTGTGGAGCTGAAAGAGCAGGTGCAGGAAAAAGATGCGAAACTTCAGGAAGTGGGCTATAAAGCTTATATGAAATAATCAGGGGAGGATCAATATGGATTACAAAAATGCGGGAGTAGATATCGAGGCGGGTTACAAGTCCGTAGAACTTATGAAAAAACATGTACAGGAGACTATGAGACCGGAAGTGCTCACCAATCTGGGGGGATTTTCCGGAGCGTTTTCCATGGAAAAATTTAAAGATATGGAAAAACCGACCCTCGTTTCCGGCACCGATGGCGTTGGAACCAAATTAAAGCTGGCTTTCCTTATGGACAGACATGATACAGTAGGGATCGACTGTGTGGCAATGTGCGTAAACGATATTGCCTGCGCAGGAGGAGAACCGCTGTTTTTCCTGGATTATATCGCATGCGGCAAGAATACGCCGGAAAAGATCGCGGATATCGTAAAAGGCGTTGCGGAAGGATGCAAGCAGGCAGGAGCCGCTCTCATCGGCGGTGAGACCGCAGAAATGCCGGGATTCTATCCGGAGGACGAATACGATCTGGCGGGATTTGCCGTTGGCGTTGTAGATGAAAAAGACCTGATCACCGGCAAAGATCTGAAAGACGGAGATGTGCTGATCGGAATGGCGTCATCAGGAGTGCACTCCAACGGATTTTCCCTTGTGCGAAAAGTATTCCGCATGGAAAAAGAAGCGCTGGATACCTATTACGATGAACTGGGCACAACTTTGGGGGAGGCGCTGATCGCCCCCACAAAGATTTATGTAAAAGCCCTGGCCGCTATCAAAGCCGCGGGAGTAACCATAAAAGCGTGCAGCCATATTACCGGAGGCGGTTTTTATGAAAACATTCCCCGTATGATGATCGATGGAAAACATGCGGTTGTGAAAAAAGACAGTTATCCTGTGCCGCCTATCTTTAAAATGCTGGAAGAAGAAGGGGGCATAGAGGAAAAAGTAATGTACAACACCTACAACATGGGACTTGGAATGGTGCTGGCAGTGGATAAGGCCGATGTGGAAAAAACAATGGAAGCCATCCGCGCAGCCGGAGAGACTCCCTATGAAGTGGGCTACGTAAAGGACGGAGAAAAAGGAGTTACCGTATGTTAAGGACAGCAGTGCTGGTATCCGGAGGAGGTACAAATCTGCAGGCGCTGATGGATGCCATTGATAACGGAACCGTCACCAACACGCAGATCGTAACGGTGATCAGCAACAATAAAAAAGCTTATGCCCTGGAACGGGCCAGAAACCACGGCATACCCGGACAGTGCATCTCTCCGAAAGATTTTGAAAACAGAGAACTTTTCTGCGACGCTATGATGGAAGCTCTGGAAGAAGCACAGGCGGATCTGATCGTGCTGGCCGGCTATCTGGTGGTCATTCCAGAGCGTATGATACAAAAATACAGAAACAGGATCATAAATATACATCCCTCTTTAATTCCGTCTTTTTGCGGAACGGGCTACTATGGTCTGAAAGTCCATGAGGGCGCGTTAAAGCGGGGAGTAAAGATCACCGGAGCTACCTGCCATTTCGTAGATGAGGGCACAGACACCGGCCCGATCATCCTTCAGAAAGCAGTGGAAGTAAAAGAGGGAGATACACCGGAAATCCTTCAGAGACGGGTTATGGAAGAAGCGGAATGGATCATTTTGCCAAAAGCGGTGGATCTGATCGCCAATCATAAAGTAACGGTAAAAGACGGAAAAGTATTGATCTCGCAGTAGGGGAGAAAGAATGAAAAACAGGTGGTTTTCATTACTTGTCCGGACCTGAGCGAAGGGAAAGGAATGATAAAGCTATGAATATTTTGATTGTAGGAAGCGGAGGAAGAGAACACGCCATAGCCTGGGCGGTCCAAAGAAGCAGTCATGCGGACAAAATTTACTGCGCTCCCGGGAATGCCGGAATCGGACAGATTGCGGAATGCGTGCCTATTGGAGCGATGGAATTTGACGCTTTGGCGGACTTTGCGGAGGAAAAGTCCATTGACCTGACTATTGTGGGTATGGATGATCCGCTGGTGGGCGGAATCGTGGATGTATTTGAAGGCAGAGGACTGAAGGTGTTCGGACCGCGGAAAAACGCCGCTATACTGGAAGGTTCCAAAGCGTTTTCCAAAGACCTTATGAAAAAATACCACATTCCTACTGCGGCTTATGAGACATTTGACGATCCGGGAAAAGCGCTGGAATATCTGGAAACAGCCAAAATGCCCATTGTATTAAAGGCGGACGGACTGGCTCTGGGCAAAGGGGTGCTGATCTGTCAGAACCTGGAAGAGGCAAAAGCCGGAGTCAAAGAGATCATGGAAGATAAAAAATTCGGCGCCGCGGGCAATCACATGGTAGTGGAAGAATTTATGACAGGAAGGGAAGTATCCGTCCTTTCCTTTGTAGACGGAAAGACTATCCGGATCATGTCTTCCGCTCAGGATCACAAACGTGCCGGAGACGGGGATACCGGGCTGAATACAGGCGGAATGGGAACCTTTTCTCCTAGTCCCTTTTATACAAAAGAAGTGGATGAATTCTGCAAAAAGTATATTTATCAGGCTACCGTAGACGCCATGGCTGCAGAAGGCCGGGAATTTAAAGGAATCATATTTTTCGGTTTGATGCTCACAGAAGAGGGACCGAAAGTGCTGGAATACAATGCCCGTTTCGGAGATCCGGAGGCCCAGGTAGTGCTCCCAAGAATGAAGAACGATATCATAGATGTGATCCAGGCCTGCATAAACGGCACCTTAGACCAGATCGAGCTGGAGTTTGAAGACAATGCCTGTGTATGTGTGGTATTGGCCAGCGACGGATATCCGGTGGCCTACGAAAAGGGAAAAGTAATCCAGGGACTGGATGCTTTTGAGGGCAAAGAAGGATATTACTGTTTCCATGCGGGAACTAAACTGGATGAGGAAGGACGTTTTGTAACAAACGGAGGCCGTGTTCTGGGCGTGACTGCAAAGGGAAAAGATTTGAAAGAGGCAAGAGCCAATGCTTACAAGGCCGCAGACTGGATCCGGTTTGACAATAAATATATGCGGCATGATATTGGAAAGGCTATTGATGAAGCATAATACCAGACCGGCGGTAATTTTTGATATGGACGGAACACTCTGGGACGCGTCCTCTCAGATTGTAATTTCCTGGAACCGGACCATAGACCGCTTTCCTCAGATATGGGAGGAAATCACGCTGAAACGTCTGCAGGCGGAGCTTGGAAAACCTATGGACGACATTGCCACCTCTTTATTCCCATGGCTCAGCTATGAACGGGCGGTGGCATTGATGGATATCTGCGCAGAGGATGAAAACCGTTATCTGGCGGCTCACGGGGCGGTCCTTTACGATGGATTGGAAGACACATTAAAGCTCCTTGAAGGAGAATATGACCTGTATATTGTTAGCAATTGCCAGAAAGGATACATAGAAGCTTTTCTGGAGTATTACCACTTTGAAAAGTATTTCCGTGATATTGAATGTTACGGAAATACACTTCAGGGGAAAAGCTTTAATATCCGCCGGCTGATGGATCGCAACCACATAGATCGGGCAATCTATGTGGGGGATACTCAAGGAGACGCGGACGCCAGCGATAAGGCAGGGATTCCCTTTATTTATGCGTCCTACGGATTCGGAAGGGTAAACAAGGAATCTGTATTCGGCGAGATCCACAGACTGGCAGAGCTGCCCGGAGTGCTGAAAACATGGCAGAAGGGGCGGCAGGACAGAGGCTGAGTCAGCCGGAGAGAATAGAGAACCAAAAATCGAAAAAAAACCGGAACATAAAAACAGACCGGAGATCTTTCGGGAAGGAGTTTCCTTCACCAAAAGATCTCCGGTTATTTTATTTATTCGTACTAGTCAACGTAGTCGCTGGTGGTCATAAGGACGGATTGTTCACCTAGAAGTCCCTGGTCCTTAAGCGCCTGGACCGTATAGGTGCAGTCCTCTGTGAAATTCAGATAGATTTCCTCTGTTGTGGATACAGCATCCGTTGTCTGAGGTCTGGCGTTGCTTTGGGACAGGAACCGGCCATTTCCCTCCTCAATGGAAGTTGAAAAACTGCCTGAGGAAAAAGAACTTTGAATACCGTCAGAGCAGTAAAACAGGATTGAGAGAGAATTGTAATAATCCTCAGGGGCCTCATAGTCTTCAGGCGGTATCTGCATACCGATATGTCCGGCTTTTACATCTTTTTCATACGCTTCAAAGATCGCGGAAGCGGTATCGGCATCCAGATCCGTATAATGCTCCGAAGTGTCAGCGGGATCAATGGATGTAAAGGTGCCTCCTGTTACAGTTGCCTCCGTATAGTTGGAACCGATGATCGATTTCAGATACAGATCTCCATCGGAAAGAATGGAGTTGATCTGGGACACTGCGCTGTCCGGATCATCATAAAATTCTTTGGATACAGGGATGGCATAACTTCTGGATACCTGTCCTCCGTCTTTTAAGTAGTAGACAAGACTGAGGGAAGCTGTAGGATCCGTAAGGGAATCATCGGATCCATCTGTGGTATCAACGGCATGGTCCTTCAGAAACTTCTGATACATATCCTTGTTTTCCAGTATACCCTGATGGACTGTGTAGACTTTGTGGATGATCTCCGGGTCTGAAGTGACAACGCCCTCATTGGAAATTTCCACAGCCTGTATTTCCTCTTCTTTTGGCATATATTCCTCGATGCGGAACACATCCCCTTTTATGCATCCCAGTAAAGCCACACAGATTCCGGCGCATATGCACCAGTGAAAAACACCCTTCCGGGAAAAAATCTGAAACTTTTTCTGGATTAGCATTTCCGCAATAGCATAAAAAATCCCCGAAAAAATAACAGCAGTCACTGTAAATGCCAGAAAATAATGGCGGAAAGCATAAAGGAAGATGTCGTTTACAAATATCATTCCGCAGGTGAGACCGCCCAGTATGGATAGCAGCCAGCGAAAAACCGGCGCCAGCCAGTTTACCGCAATCATGTCTCCGGCGGATTCCAGCTGCCTGCGTTTATATAAAATACCGGACAGGATCAGAAGGACTGCTGCCGGGATACAGTATAAAGCTACATAAACGCCTCCTGTAAGGGATATGGACTGTAAAGAGCCGCTGTCGGATACGTTTTCCTGTACATAGACGAAATTTCTCAGAAACGTAAACGGCGACAGAAATTCCCAGCGGGACAGGGATACATCAAAAAGAATACCGCTTCCCAGCTCTCCATATCCAAAACACAGAGCAGCAAGAAGATTAGTAACAATACTCCGGATGATCTTGAAAAGCATCAGCAAGATCAGGAAAAGGGCTGCACTGCCTACGTAATTGCCGCTGAGCATACAGCAAAATACCCCTAGGCTGTAAAAGAAAAAGGAAATTCCCATACAGCACAGCAGCCAGAACAGCAGGTGTTCCACATTGGTGATATTGCGGACAATGCATACGATCAGCGTGCATAAAAAGATCAGGATCTGAGGGATGAACAAAAACAAAATACCGGAAGTATAGTTTGTGATGAACAATTCCCGCCTTTGCAGGGGCATAGCGTGAAGGGTATCGCAGCTCCGCGCGCTGTACAGATAAGAAAATACAGCTATAGCGCTCAAAAGCGCAAATACACACAGTGGAAGCGTGCGCAGCCCCCAGCCCAGGGCTACAGACAGGGCCTGGAGCTTATAAGGGTCTGTAATCGGCGGATGGGTCATAACAAACAGGTTTACCGGCATGGAAAAGATCAGGATTGCCAGATACAGCACCCAGATTGGCCAGAACCGGAACATATTTTTCACAAAAATCGTTTTGTTAAAATAGGATGTCTTTGATTTCATAGTTTACACCTCCCATTTCATAAATAAAGATTTCTTCCAGAGAGAGCGGAAGGATATCAATCAAAATAGGATGCATAGAAGATAAAATTGCCTGAGCATCCCGGGGATTTCCTTTAACGATCAGTGTATAAACCCGGCCGATATTGGACATATGGAGGATTTCAAAATTGTCCGGAAGCACCGGCATACCCTCCTGAAAGGCCACCTGTATTTTGGAAACGTTGCCCTGGAGTTCAGTGAGAGTCCGTTCCAATATGATCTGCCCTTTGTGCATGATCCCAACATGATCGCAGATATCTTCCAGTTCCCGTAAATTGTGGGAGGATACCAGTACGGTAGTTTCCCGTTCCGTGACTTCCGAAAGGATCAGATTCCAGATCTGTCTGCGCATGACCGGATCCAGGCCGTCAATAGGCTCATCCAGGATCAGGATCTGGGGCATGCAGCAGATAGACAGCCAGAAAGCCACCTGCTTTTGCATACCTTTGGAAAGCCGTCGGACATTACACTTGATATCTATGGTAGGGAAGCAGTCACGAAGCTTAAAAAAGAGTTCCTGATCGAAATTCGGATAGATGCCCCGGTAAAATTTCATCATATCCAGAGTGTTGGACTGAAGAAAATAAAAAATATCGTCCGGGATATAGGCAAATTTGCTTTTGGCACGGCTGCTGTCAAGGACAGGCTCTCCATCGATCAGAATACTGCCGCTGTCAGGGCGGTAAATACCTGTAACATGACGCAGCAATGTGGATTTCCCTGCGCCATTGGGACCAACAAGGCCATATACGGCACCTTTTGGAACATGCATGGAAGCATGATCTAATGCCTGAAATCCATGAAAGGATTTGCTGATGTCGTTAACCTGGATCATGGGGAGTTTCTCCTTTCTGAAATTTTTTGGATCCGTTCTTTTAATTCGGCTGCAGAAACCGATAAAAAAAGCAGCTCTGTTACAAGATGATCGAAATGCTCAAGCATTTCTTTTCTGCATCTGAGCGGCGTATCATTACCGGAAGCGGCGAATGTTCCTTTTCCGGGGATCGTATAAACATAACCTTCGTCTTCCAGTTCACGGTAGGCTTTCTGAATCGTGTGAGGGTTGATTGTCAGAGATGAGGCAAGCTCCCGGACCGAAGGAAGTTTTTCATTTTCAGCAATGGAGTGGGTTACCATAAGCTGACGCAGATTGTCTTTGATCTGCTCATAAAAGGGTCTGGTATCCCGATAGTTCAGCTGGAACATGACAGTCCTCCTTATTTTATTAACAAAATATAAATTACTATGATATAGCTACTATAACATTCGATATGTAAAATAACAAGGAAGACTCTATAAGGAAAATCTTAAGATTTGTTTAAATAAAAAGCTGACGCAGCCCGGATAAGGAAATCCCCTGAGAATACGTCAGCTTTTGTGTTTTGTTATTAGATTACCATTTCATAATAGCGCTTCCCCATGTAAGCCCCGCGCCGAATCCTGCCAGGACAATGGTATCTCCCTCTTTCAGCAGGCCTTTCTGATTGACCTCATCCATCAGGATAGGGATAGAGGCGCCGGAAGTATTTCCGCAGTGATCCATATTGGCCGGAAATTTCTCAATCGGCACTTTCAGCTTGTGGGATATGGACTGGTTGATCCGCATATTTGCCTGATGGAGCAGGAACAGATCAATATCCTCTGTTGTCAGATCCGCTTTATCCAGCGTATGCTGGATACTTTTGGGAACAGTCCTTACCGCAAAGCGGAAAACTTCCTGTCCGTCCATATAGAGAAAATCCATTGGCTTTTCTTCTGGAACAAAGGGATTGTGGTTTTCCCTGTTTTTTACGATCAGCGCGCTGCTTTTGCTGCCGTCGCTGCCCAGAGAGCTGGCGATCAGCCCGCCGGTTTCACTGGCCTTTACAACAGCGGCGCCCGCTCCGTCCGCAAACAGGACGCATACGGACCGATCGTG
>CAKNLF010000076.1 GCA_930989305.1 uncultured Roseburia sp.
ATTCCTGATCCACCGTCTCTGCTTTTGGCTGTGCCGCCAGCGCTGTGGTCGGAATCATGGAAAGTGCCATCAATCCAGCCGCCAGCAGCGACACAAACTTTCCTGCTGCTTTCTTTTTCATTCTTTTCCTCCTTTTTCTATCCGCATACACGGACAAATTTCATTTTATCTATAACGGTAAAGGTCACCAGTCTCCTGAAAACCATTTTCCGTTATATTCTTTTCCCATATCTAAAGTAAAAAATATAACGATTTCATCTCCGTTCTCCACCTGGACAGCCGACATACCACTCTCCAATATGGAACCGTTCCACATATACATCCAGCCGGAATTTTCATAAAAATTTTTTTCCGCAAGCCGATCGCTGTCATATCCCATAATGGACGCGTTCTCTTCTTCCAGCTTCTCCAGTATCGGATCCGGCACTTTCCATCCGTTGGTAATCCCCGGTCTGTTGATTGATTTCAGATAAAATCCCTGCCGCAGGCTTTTATCCCGTTCATATTCATATCCGGCGTCCAAGATCACACGGTCTAATACATAAGGGATTGTCTCTCCTTCATAAAATTCCACCGTCTTGTTTATCAAAGTCCCAAGGCCCAGCGTTCTTGCCTCTACCGTAATCGTCACTTCGCCGCCGATTTCTCTTTCTCCATCCGCATCTACGGACACGATATACGTCTTGGAAGCAGTGTTTCCTTCCTGATCTGCAACACTTATCAGGATCTCGTTATTGCCGTCTTCCGGCGGATTTTCTGCATCCGCGATATAAGATACCCAACCGTTGGAAGTACCGGAGCTGGTCAGCACATTTCCGTTCAGATATACATGAATATAAAAAGCGCTTAACGTATTTTTCTTGTAATCCACCGCCTTTACAGTGAATTTAAAGAAACTGCCGCTGATCTCCTGTCCGTTTTTCAGGCTGCACTCAATCAGAGGTTTTTTTGATTCTTCCTCATCCCCTCCGGTGTTATCGCCGGGTCCGTCTTCTCCCTCTTCTTCTGTGCCGCTGCCTCCGGGCTTCTCCGACTCTGTTTCTGTCTGATCGGATGTGTCTGTCGTCTTATCAGATCCGCCGTTGTTTCCCCTGCCGGTATCCGTTCCAGTGTCAGCCCGGTTACCACTGGCTGTATCCGATCCTCCTTCTGTTACCCCGTCGGATTTACTGTCTGTCTCTTGATTTGTTTCTGCGCGGGCAGGCTTCGCCTTTGTCTCTTCTGCATTTGAGGGAACAGCTTCTATTTCCTCCTGTACTTCTGTCTTGTTCTCTTTTTTGATCTGTATCTCTTTTTCCTGCGTCTCCTTCTTGTATTCCTGCTCCTGTTCGTAATTCAGAGAATAGCCTTCTCCTGTCACATAAATCTGAGACCGGGCCGGGTTGATCTTTCCTATCGGATCATCTCCGATTTCCGGTGTCCGGGATCCCAGATAAGCCATACACAGGATTACCGCCAGCACAGCGCAGGCAACGGGAATCAGCCACATCCTGTTTTTTCGCATAAAATCCTTTACTTTCACGGCTACTCTCCTTCCCTTTCATACAAGGTCTTCCCATCTTCAAAAAGCCGGATAGCATCCAGGGCCAGCAACGCTTTTTCCGTGGCCATTGCATTGGGTTCTTTTTCCTCTGCCACATGGCAGAAACCGCCGCCTCTGATGTAATATTCCATCAATCCATCCTGCAGGCTGTGACCGTCTTTGATAAAACGGCTGTCTTTTGTCACATCGATTCCAAGCTGCGTCAGCGCTATGATCGCTTCCGCCGTAGATTCACAATTTCCAAACCCGCCGTCCGCGTCCTGAAATCCTGACAGCGCTTTTATGCCCTTTTCTACCGCTGCCTTTACATCTGTTCTTTCCTGATAAAAGGCCAGACCCTCCAGAGCGATGGCCACATAATCCGACGCATCTTCGACCGTGTACATGTTTTCCTGTTCCAGTTCTGTCACGATATAATCCAGATAGTTTTCTTCGTTTTCCAGGCTGACTCCCACTGTATAAGCCGCAAGCAGGGCAAATGCCGCCGCGTTTATCCCCTGATCTGTCACAATCCTATAGTCATCCAAAGGCTCCGTCAGATCATAGCCTTCCACATTTGCAGGATCTTCCCCAATGGCGCACAGCGCCAGCACCACCCTGGCGTATTCTGTATAAGTGTCCTCTGACAGAATGCCTCCGGAAGACTTTACCTGTGCCCGCACATTGTCATAATAGCTTTCGTAATAGTAGTCTTCTGTCTCGACTCCGCCTTTTTGCAGGGCGATCACCGCCCATTCTCCACCGATGGACGATATTCCCGGCGCCGGCGTGGTCTTCCTCACATAGGCGCCGGTCTCCTGAATTGCATCTTCCAGTCCGGGAGGTTCTTTTCCCGCGCATCCGCCCAAAGCCATGGTTGCAGCGGCTGCGAAAAAGACCGGCGTCAACCTATATTTTATTTTTCTTCTTTTCCCGCTTACGGCATTCTCTGTCATGATTTTTCTTCTCCTTTTTTGCCTCTTTGCAGCATATCAGCATTTGTTTTCGCTCCGCTTCACTGACAGGATGCCGACTGTAAGCCGCCCTGTTTCCGAGCGCCCTGAGCTCACCAGAGATCGGATAATGCATCCGCTCCATATATCCGTAAATCGCGCTCACCGCGATTTTTGGTTCTCCTTTTTGAAACAGCCGTTTTCTTTTTAATGTTCCCGCAAAACGTCTGTACAGGATTCTTGCCGCCAGTATCAGCAAAAACAGGATCAGAACGCAAACTGTGACTGTCAGGATGAGCCGATACGGTACCAGCTGCTGTTTCTCTTCATCGCCGCCGCTGATCAGTTCTGTATCCTCAGAAGCGCCGCCGGTATTTTCTCTGCTGAACGTCCGCAGCAGGGAGTTATTGGATATACCGATTTCCATATCCGCTTCTTCCATAAGCCCTTCATATGGCGGACTTACCTCCACGGGTACAAAACCGACGCCATCTATATAAATTTCCGTCCATGCGTGAATCCTGTCTCGCATAATCCTTATCGTTTCTCCCGGCTGAACGCCGTCCGCATCTTCCGGCGTGATCAAATATCCTTCCACATATCTGGCCGGTATCCCGTAATACCGAAACAGCAGGGTTGCCGCCGTAGCGAACTGCACATCGTATCCTTTTTTGGTACTCAAAAATTCTTCCAGCGCATCTGCCTGCCCGGCCTTTGCTCCCAGATTTTCCGTATAGATAAAGTTATCCTTCAGATAAGAACGGATATCGCTGATGGCTTTCTTATAATCAATATGTCCCTTCAACTGGTCTCCTCCGCTTCCGAAACTTTGGTACAACAGTTTTCTGTCGCTTTTTGAAATATAGGTATAATTGTTATATACAAACTCGTTGTAATAACTCTCATTCAGCAGATACTCCTGTATCCGTTCCCGGTCCGCTTCCTGATTCTGCGCATCGGTAAACAGTTCGCCTGCAATGGAAGTCCAGCTTTTCACAGAATTATCATTTGCCGAACAGGTGTATGACCGGATCCTGCTCCCTTTTTGAGAGGTGAAAAATTCATTTCCCCAATTTCTGGTATTTTCGATTTCAGCATCCTGTATTTCATAAGGGATATAAGCGTATTGGCCATCGGCGTCTTTCAACGTGATTTCTATCTGGTTTCTGCCCTGCTCCTGTCCCGTAAGTGCGGCCGCCTGCCCCACCTGTCCTGCCGGTGAAAAGTCCTTTTGCTCCAGCCAGTACATCAGATTTCCGGCATTGTAATACACCGATGCCGGCAGATGCTCCCAACTGTCCCCGGTATACATATCCCCGGTAAATCCCCGCAGATACATAGACTGTGGAACGGACATCGTCACTTCCAGCGCTGTGCCTGTTCCGGCCGAGCGTTCCCGTTCCGTCAGGTTGCCGTTCCCAAGACCGTTCGTCCCATACCACAGATCCCGGAACCATCCGGAGGCCGCCGTCTGAATTTCCCGTACCGCATACGGCCTTTCGGCCAAATTGGAAATCCCAGGTATCTGGATCAGCAGCATACAAAACCCGGTAAGCGCTCCTGCCAGGATTACGACCATCCAGAAACCATCCGGTAATTTCATATAGCCCGCCGAAGCCAGCAGTGCCGCGGCCAGTACCCCGGTTCCCGCCATTCCCAGAGACATCTGAAAGGCTGCCCCCAGCACTGCGGGAAATACGAAGATCAACAGAGTCCACAGCCGTCTGCTCCGAATCAGGAACCATGCCAAAACCGCTGTTCCAAGAAAACACAGCGTCAGCACTAATCCTGCGGAATCACCGCCGCCCGCTGTTTTTGTCAACAATATATAATCACTGCTTCCGAGGATGTCCGCCGCCTGATTCCATGCAGTGCAAAGGCCGCTTCCCAGACCTCCGCTGAACATTTCTCCCGGACTCCAGGAAAGTCCGAAGAGATGTCCCATGCACAGCCAGAATCCAAGACTGACTGCCAGGGCCAGCAGCATACTTTTCCATATGCTTCCCTTACGGTTCTTCGTTTTCCGTTCGATATATCGTAACGTTTCCATATTGCTTCAGCCTTTCTGTCTCGTTTTGCCCGTTGCTTCCTCTCATTGCCACATAGAAAAAACACGCAAAATCTTTGTCCGAATCTGCTTCCAGGAAACGTTCTGCGGAAGAGATTCTGTCCTTCCTGCAGGGACTGGAAAGCAGTTCCGGAAGCGCGCGGAAAATATCTTCCCGGCTTTTTATTTTGAATGTTACAAAGCTTTTTCTCGCATAGTTATACCAGCCGATCGTATGCGCGATTCCCAGCTTTATCGCTCCCTGTGACAAAGATACCAGCAGTTCAGCCGTTCCGGCGGCTTCCCGGGGATCCGGGTTTTCTTCTTCCGGTATCTTCTTATCCAGAATCATCATCAGGCTGTTTTCCACCGGCAGTCCCGGTTCTCTGACGATCAGATCCCCCAGTTTTCCGGAAAGTTTCCAATGGATCATTTTTATACTGTCTCCGGGCATATAGCCGCGCAGATCGAAAGTTTCACTTGGATCGATTCCCTTTTTTTCGGAAGAATACCGGAAACTCTCCATATCGTAATGACTTACAGACTCTTCCGATAATCTGATTTCTTGCATAGAAGGCATCACATAATATTCTTTTTTCCCGCCGCATTCCCGCTCTCTTTGAAAAACAGACAGCGGATCTTCCACCGCCGCTCTGTCCACTTTCATTTCTATCTGACCGCAGTATGCATCGGTAAGCGTAAACAGTACTTTTTTCTCGCCTCTGGGCGGGAGCGCCAGTACTTCCCGGCGGACGATTTTTTCTCCCGTCAGTATATTTTCGGCAGACAGATGCAGACAGCATTTTATAACCGGCAGCAGACCGTTATTTTTCACATGCAGACATACCGGGACAGTTTCTTTTTTCTCTCCCTGAACAGGGCCTTCAAAATCATATTCCAGTTTTTTTCCTGAACACCTTATGATCAGAAATGCCGCCAGTAGATATACAAGCAGCAGAAGGGTCAGAAACGCCGGGAAATCCGCATCTGTGAAAAAATACAGGCTCGCCGCTGCTCCAAGGGCGCAAAAAAACAGTATTTTTTCTCTTACATTTTCTTTCCGGTTTATTTTTCCCGCCTTCATTTAGCTTGCTTCCCCCTCCAGCTTTGGCGCGTGGATTTCCTCTAATATTTCCGTCAGTACTTTTTCCGGCGAGGACTCTGCCAGCGCTGCTTTGGGAAGCAGCCGGATCCTGTGTCTGCATACGTCTGCAAACACATTCTGCACATCTTCCGGAACCACGTAATCCCTGCCCTGGATGTAAGCCCCTGCTTTTGCCATAGAACAAAGTGCCAGTGCTCCCCTTGGACTGATCCCCAGCCGGATATATTTATGATTTCTTGTTGCTTCTGTCAGCGCGGTAATATAACGGTAGATTTTATCGTCCACATAAATTTCCCGGGCTTCCTGTCTCATCCGGATGACTTCTTCCCGCGAAACCACATTCTTCACGGTATCCAGAGGATCTTTTTGTTCTCTATCCTTCAGGATATTGACCTGTGCTTCAAAATCCGGATATCCCATCGATAACTTGATCATAAATCGATCCAGCTGTGCTTCCGGCAGCATCTGCGTACCTGCAGTACCCAGAGGGTTCTGCGTAGCCATAACAACAAACGGATCCGGAAGTGGGTGACTCTGTCCGTCCACCGTCACTTTGCCCTCCTGCATGGCCTCCAGCAATGCCGACTGTGTTTTGCTGGAAGTCCTGTTGATTTCATCTGCGAGGAAAAAATTGCACATAACCGCTCCCGGTCGATACCGGAAGGCAGCGTTTTCTTTTTCGTACATGGTAAATCCTGTAATATCAGAAGGCACCACGTCCGGAGTGAACTGAACTCTTTGAAAATCCAGCCCCATCGTCCGACTGAAAGCCAGCGCAAGCGTTGTTTTTCCCACGCCCGGTATATCTTCCAGAAGGATATGCCCTCCTGCCAGGATTGCAGTCAGCACCTTCTCCGTTACCGCTTCCTTTCCTACTACCGCTTTTGCGATTTCCTGTTTAATCAACTCTATTTTCTGATTCATTTTCCGTCTCCTCCTCCCATATCACTGCGGAAACTGCAGACATATTCCCACAGGATCTTATCATTTCCTTTTAATTCATACTGAGAGCATCCTACCTGCGGAGACTCTCCGTTTACCGTATATGACCAGCCGCTCGTTTTGCCTGCGTCAAATTCGTATAGGTAATGGATGCCCTCTACATAATAGGAGTCATACCCGGGTGTATAAGAATATTCAATCTGTATATCATGCTCTCTGCAAACCCGATCCAACACGTCAAATACGGTCTCTCCTTCAGCTGCCTGCACTTTTGTCTCCGGCAAAATACATCCATCCTCCGGAACATATTCCGCCAGCAGTTCATCCTTTAATTTTGATGTATCCCTTGCCAGTTCATCACACCGGATTTCCAGCGATACCGTGATTTCCTTTCCTTTTCCCCGTTCTCTCAGTGCTGCGATTACGGCGACTGCAATTGCCGCCGCCAGCACAAGAATAACCAGCCGAGATCGTATTTTCCTGGTTCTGATCTTCTTTTCAAAATCTTTATCCATCATGCCACCTGCTGTTTTTTTACTTCTCTTCTATCTATAAATGCCGTATTTAATTTTAATCCGCTCCAGTTTTTTTATAATGCTCCCGCCGAACAGGAACACGCAGACAGCCGCTGTGATCCCATGCATAAAATCATAGGGTGCGCCTGTTATGTACAGTACTCGCATCGTATCAAAGCTGACCGCATCTCCTCCCGGCAGATTCACTGACAGGATCATTTTACTGATATTCATAATTCCTCCGTAAATGACAAACACCGTAAAAAAAGTAAACAAAGACAACGTCACCCCATCTACCGGAAGCCGTTTTCTCTGAAGCAGCACTCCAGCCAGCAGTCCGAAAGCGCCAAACACATACAGCCGCCATCCGACTACAGTCGTATCCTCGCCCGGCCAGATCAAAAAGCTGACATAGGCGGCGATAAAAGCGAACACCATGACCAGCACCGGCCCCAGCACGACTTTAAAACTGCGGGATTTTAATGTTTCTATATTGTCTCTGTTAAAGGCAAGTCCTGCCAGGAACCCCAGCAGGCCCCAGCAGAACATCTGCCAGGGAGTCCAGGTACCTTGTCCCATGTAAAAATTACACACAAATCTGGACAGTGCGCCGATCAGGAAACCTGCTTCCGGCCCCAGGGAGATTCCGGAAATGATCACAAGCGCCGTTCCAATCTGTATGGGCAGCACTATATGGAAAAACAGATGCGCCGACACAGTCAGTGCGCACATCATGGCGATTAGTACAATTTCCCTGGCCCTTGGTCTCCGCCGTTCAAATACCATAAAAAAAGGCGCCATCGTCAAGGCCAGCACGCCCAGGCTCATGAGTATGTACCAGCTTTGCGGCAAAAAACGCATCCCCAAAAAGATAATCAAAGGGATTCCGATAAATATAATCGCCGCAGATACCCGCAGTCTTTTTTTTTCTATCGCCTGACGCAATGTCACATGATTTCCCGGATCCATTTCTGTACCTCCTCACAGGTAATCAATTTCGGATTCCACTTTCTCACGATCCGATTTGCCGCCGTTGTATAAAAATTATTCCCGGCAAAAAAATCCGCCGGATCAGCTTCTGATACCAGCTCTCCGTCAAAAAACATGGCGCATGTATCTCCGTAAGAAGCGCAGAATTCGATATCATGGCTTACCATAAAAATCGTCATCCCCTGGTCCCGCAATCCGCCAAGAATATCGGCCAGTGTCCTTTTAAAAAAAGGATCCAATCCCTTGGTCGGCTCATCCAGCAAAAGTACGGTTGGTTCCAGTAAAAGAATCTTTCCTATGGCAAGTCTCTGCTGTTCCCCGCCGGACAAGTCGTAGGGATTTGCTTTCCGCAGATGCCTGATTTCCATCAGATCCAGCATTGCTTCTATCTTTTTTATTTTTTCTTCTTCCTGTATTTCCATATCGCTCATGGCTTCATACAATTCTTCTTCCACGGTAATCTCCGTAAAAAGTGCCTGGGGATCCTGTGGCACCATAGCAAGCCGGTGATTAAAAAGTTCCTTTTCATGTCCTTTTTCTACTTTGATACCATCCACCAGTGCGGTTCCTCTCTGGGGTTTTATAATTCCGCAGATCGCTTTCAGCGTCGTACTTTTCCCGGTTCCATTTCCACCCAGCAGGCAATACCACTCTCCCTTTCCGACCTCAAAAGAAAGTCCGCGAAGCACATCGGGCATATCTCTTTCATAACGAAACCACAGGTCTTTCAGCACTATAGCGCTGTCTGTTTTTTCCCCTTTGCGCAATGCATGCTTTCTTCTGTATTTGTTTTCGGGAAACGCTTCCTTGCAAATGTTTGGGAATTTCTCCTTCGGACAGGCCGCCAGCAGCGCTTCCATTTTGAGCCTCCCATCCCTGATTGTAAGAGGACTTTGTTCACCGTCCCGCAAGGTATGCTGAAACATCCGCATAACGCAGGGCAGTCCGTAAAACATGGGATGTTCTCCTCCCGGTTTGTCTCCGGCCAGAACCGCCCCGATTTTTCCCGGGTTGTCAAAAGCCAAGATTTTTCCCTGATCCATTACCATAACCCGATCCGCCATCGGAAATACCTCTTCCAGACGATGTTCGGATATGATTACTGTAGTACCCAGTTCCCGATTGATCCGATAGACTGTCTCCAGAAAATCCGAAGCCGCGATCGGATCCAGCTGAGATGCCGGTTCATCCAATATCAGCAATTCCGGCTGCATTGCCATAATAGACGCAAGATTCAATAGCTGTTTCTGTCCGCCGGAAAGCTGGTTGACTTTTTTACGAAACCACGTCTGTATCCCAAAGTAACTTGTCATTTCAGCCACGCGCCGCTTGATTACTTTTACGGGCAATCCAAGATTTTCCAGACCAAAAGCCAGTTCGTGCCAAACCGTATCCGTTACGATCTGATTGTCCGGATTTTGCTGTACAAATCCTATCGCCGAAGCGCTTTTTCTGTCATTCAGTTGTTCTATCTCTGTTCCTTCGTAATATATTTCTCCCGTCCGCTTCCCATAGGGGATCAGATTTTTCTTTAAATGTTTCAAAAGCGTACTTTTCCCGCAGCCGGACTTTCCGCATAGCACAATAAATTCCGACTGGCGTATCTGAAAGGAAATCTCCTTCAGGGCCGGGGTTTCACATAAAGGATATGTAAATGTCAATTTTTCAACGCTGATTTTTTCCATTTGTAATCTCCCGCCATCTCTATGATAAAAGGCATGCACAGCAATGCCGCAAACGCTGCAAAGGCAAGCATTTTCCAGCCGTCCTCAGATCCCGAAGCCAGCCTCGGATAAAAATGCATCGCCGTACAGCCGGTTACCGCTCCGGCAACCGCAACACTCCCCGCAGCTACCAGAAACACAAGCGCCGCTCCATCACGGCCTGTCAATTTAAACAGATGAAAACTGCTGCGTCCCCGAAGTCCGTACCCCCTTGCCGCCATAGAATCCGCGCTCTCAATAGAAGCTTCCAGAGACCATGCGATCAAAATGGATACCTCTTTTATCAATTGCCTGCTGCGTTTTACAAAACCGGTCTGCGCGCCTCTTCCCATACATTTCTGTCCCATGGCAATTTCCGCATATCTTGCTTTTAGCAATGGAATAAATCGGAAAATCATGGATATTACCAGGCCGAATACCGGAGCGATCTTTCCAAACAGATAAATCAGCTTATCGGACGTCATCAATATCTGAAAACTCTCAAGCCACATAATTACAGATATCAACATGACCGAAGCGCAAAGGCCGTATAAAAAAGCTTCCAGCGTCACTCGATTTCTGTTGATATAAAACAGCACCGTTTCTCCATTGTGTGTAAATAGGGTGTTGACCACCGTCATCAATACCAGAACAAAGCCCGCCATAATAATATTTTTTCTAACGTTTTGCTTTCCCTTCAAAAAAAACGCGTATCCCCAGGCAGCCGCGCATGTGGCACATAAAAACAACGGATCCATGGAAAACATACTGACGCCGATCACCAACAGATAATACAGTGCTGTTACCAGAGGATGAAAAGATGCGAACTCGCATACCGCTTTACCTTGTCGTTTTCTCATTTCGTATTTCCCAATCATTGTTTCTTGTAATCTGCCACAATACATTCTGCCATGAACCGCATACCGCAATCAGCCGTTTGCGCATCTGATCTGGGACCTCCTTTTTCCCCGGGATTTTTCCTGTTTTTTGAATCTGCTCTTTCAGGATTTCCAAAT
This sequence comes from uncultured Roseburia sp., assembly GCA_930989305.1. Lineage (GTDB taxonomy): Bacteria > Bacillota > Clostridia > Lachnospirales > Lachnospiraceae > Brotonthovivens > Brotonthovivens avistercoris. The sequence continues at coordinate 10,794 of CAKNLF010000076.1, forward strand.
CTTTTTTATGCTCATCCGTAAGATTGAAAACTGTGTAATAGTAATTACTCAGATTATGGCTGTGCTTTTTTTTATTTGTCCTGCTCCGATAGTCCAGATAATAGTCCGCAAAAGGGCGGATACATACCGCCGATTCCAACCCGACCTGATATAGGACGTTTCCCCAGGATCCGTATTTTTTCAGCAGTTTTCGCCGCATCTCTTTGTCAACCTCGAAATGCATCGGGGCTCTTCCATATTCCACAGCCTGCTTTTTTACTTCTTCCAACATCTGGCTATATGCCCCATCAGATTCCATCACCTTATATTTGAAATCCCCTGCAGATCTGCTATTGTCAATTCCTGCTGCTGCCAGTGCGTCTCCCCACGTATAAAAATATTTCTTCAGCTCTTCCCGCAGCTGCGGACATTGATTCGGGTGCGGCAGATAACCGTTTTTTTCTGCTTTATTTTTTAACTGTCCCAACAGCTTTTGTTTCTGTCTGTTTTCTGTTTCACTTTTCTGAATTGTTTTTCCGCCTTTTCCGGCGCTCTTTCCCAAACCCGCTTTTTGCAGCGCATAAGGCCATTTTTCAAATCTTTTTTTTACATACTCCCGAAATATCCACAGCACCTCGCTCTGAGAAGGGGAATATCCCAGCTTTTGCGCCGTGCATCTCAACATTTCCAGTAATTCTTCGTCCGCAATTACCCGATACAACGCCTTTCCCATTTGAGAATTCAAAGAAAACAACATCCAGTATTCCGAATCTCTCCGGTAATAATCTCCACGGACTTTTTGCCGGTCTCCGGCTGTTCCCATCACTGCGGAGAAAAAAGCGGCTTTCAGCTTCTTTGCGTCTTTTTCTGTCAGTTTCATGCCTGCGTTCTCCTCTTTTCATAAATATCGCTTCATATTACGCTGCTTTGCCGGCTACATATAAAAAATAGGCTCCTCCTATTCAGCTCCCCTGCCCCTCAATCATGAGGGGTTAGGGGTTTTCTTGTACGCCCGCCGGGCGCACAAGAAAAAAAGACCATGGTCTTAAGACCACAGTCCGTTTTTCTGCGCAAAACAACTCTATTTACAACAATTCTGATACTCCGTCAAGCATGCTGTATATTATATGCAGGTCTCCTGGCTTATGGCTCAAACGTCCGCATTCTCCTTCCCGGTTTTCCAGTGGATGATCAAACGATCTGAACAGGACTTGCCAATCACAGTGGCGGGACCGCGCAGGATTTTGACCTGCTTCCCTCTTAGCCGTCCAGCCAAGGACGGAACATATAATCATTTTCATTTGTCGGGAACAAACATTCTGCCATTTTTTTCAAAATGTATAGTTCTACTCCAAATTTTATTTCATTATATACTAATATTTTTGTAAAGTCAAAGTTTTTATGATTTTATTTAGAATAACCAATTTTTTTACATTTTTGTATCTTTTTTTTACAAAAAACGGTACAGAAAATCTTGCAAAAAAATTTTCTGTACCGTTTTTATCTTGTATTTTCAATTTTTGTTTTTCAGACTGTCGTATACATATTCCGTAAGTTCCGTCAAAGTTTCCACTTTTGCGAGTTTTTCCGCCGCCGGTTTCAATCCCAGATCTGTCTGTACCGCATAGAGCAGAAGTACTTTTTTTGTGGATTCCGATGTCGCGTGGTCACAGGGCGTTGCCTGATCCAGATTACGTATTACGTCTTTATCCAGCTTCATAGTCCGGGCAAGGCTGAGCACCGCCAGTTCTTTTATATGATCTTCCTGACAATCCTTTGGAAGCAAATATTTTGCCAATACATAGTTTCTTAAATGCTTATATAAAAAATCCCTGGTCGGCTGCGGCTGTTTTTTTATCTGTTCCGCCTCTTCCATGGCTGTCTGCTGTGAAGCAAAAAGGAGCCTTGCCACCAGTTTTTTTCGTTCTTCAATATTCATTCCGGTCCTCCCTGTGTGCTTCAGCAAACTCCTGTATTTTTTTTATCACTTCATGAATTCCCTGGAAACGATCCGTAGAAATCTGTTTTTTCAGATTTGTTTCCG
>CAKNLF010000077.1 GCA_930989305.1 uncultured Roseburia sp.
TATTTTTTTCAAATAAGGGTGACCGGCAGCAGCGCTCTCTCCGATCACTCCGGTATCTGAAAGCACATGATACTCTGCAGGAGATTCCGTCTGTGAAACAACAAGAAGTTCCTTCTCATCGGAACTTTTTTGTCCGCCACAGCCGTACAGTCCGATTCCGTCTGAAAAAAAGTGGGGATTGTTTTCGGAAATTTCAAAATGAATGCCTCCCAAATCCCAGGGGCAGGCGATTCTGCGCAGAGAATCCGGCAAATATAAATGGTCTATAGGTGTCAGACATAAAGCGTCCACCTCAATTTCTTCCAATCCGTTGTGAAGGATCAATTCCGTCAGGCACATACACATTTTAAATGCGCCGTTTCCGATTTTCTTGACTGTAGCGGGAACTTCAATCTGTTCCAGCAAAGCTCCCTCTTCTGAAAAAGCTTCTTTTCCGATTTCTGTCACAGGATGTCCTTCCAGATAAGAAGGGATACAGATGGATGTTTCCGCCCCATCGGAAAAATAGCCTGTGATCACGGCGCCATTTTGTGTCAGATCATAACTGTAATTTTTCCACCTCATCTGCTATCTCCTGCTGTCTTTCGTAAATCTGGAATTTTTTGTTGTATTTCTCATATTCCTTGCTGCCCCGGCGTCCGATAAATTTTGCGCTGTTCCCGTTTACCGTCAGATCTGTCACCAGGATCAGCATTTCATTTCCCTGACCGAATACCTTTTCCACAAACCGGAAAAGATTGGACAGTTCCCCGCTGATCTGTTCCCCTTCTCTTTTCATTTCTCCTACCTGAGATTCAAATCGTTCTTTGATCAGAGCAAAAGCGGATTCCGGTTCATATGTTCCCGCCATACGAACAGCTTTGGCGTCTTCCTGAAGGACTTCAATGGCTTTCTGATATTCTGTACGGACAGTCGCGCTGATAGAATGTGCTTCTTCTCCCTGAGCCAATGTCTGTTCCAGTGATTCCCAGGTATTCTGCAGGATTCCAACTGCTGTCTGTTCATCCCACCGGACAGCTTTTCCCAGCTCTTCTTTTACACCTTTCAAAATCGTCAGCAGACGGCGCAGGGTGTCTTCCTCCCGGACATTTTTGCGTATCCGTGATTGAATGGCATCCAAAAGAAGTCCGATCAGAGAAATTCGTTCGTCAAATCCCGCCTGTTTCGCTCTGTCGCAGATTTCTTTGTCATCTTTTCCGGAAAGAATTTCCCGGACGCGATAGTCCTGTTTGTATTTCCGGTAAAGATCATAGTATGATGCAAAGTCACGGGAAATCCGTTTATTGCGGATATACTGGCTGATCAGTATTTCATCCACCGGGAATCCGTTTTCTTCATAAAGGGAAAGGATTTCCGAAAGATCTTCCCAGCCTCTGGCCGTTACATAGGTCTTTCCGTCTACTGTATTTTCAATAACATAAAAATCATTTTTCTTGATGTCCAGATAGGTAAGGATCGCGCCATGTACGCCTTTGTTGATGGCGTAGCTGCGCCATGCCGGATAGTCCGCTTCTACTTCCAGCACTTTCAGACGGTCCAGGGTAACTACGTCAAATTCCCGGACGGAACGGTTAAACTGGGGAGGATTGCCGGCGGTGGCCACTACCCAGCCTTTGGGGATCTGATGCATACCGAAGGTCTTGTACTGTAAAAACTGCAGCATAGACGGCGCCAGAGTTTCTGATACGCAGTTGATCTCGTCCAGGAACAGGATTCCTTCCTTTTTTCCTGTCTGTTCCATCACTTCATATACAGAAGCAATGATCTCGCTCATGGTATATTCTGATACGTCAAATTCCGTTCCCTGATAATTCCGGTGACGGATAAAAGGCAGTCCCAGAGCGCTCTGACGGGTATGATGGGTCATAGAGTAGGAAACCAGCGCCAGATCCAGTTCCCTGGCAATCTGCTCCATGATGGCCGTTTTGCCGATCCCTGGAGCGCCCAGCAGAAATACCGGCCGCTGCCTTTCCAGAGGGATTCGGTAATTTCCATAAGAATCCTTCATCAGGTAAATTTTTACCGCTCTTTCAATCTGTTCCTTTGCTTCCTGTATATTCATGCTTACCTCCGTTGTCTGTATTTTTCACATTGTATTTAAATATCATCTTCCCGGAGCACCAGGCGGATGGCCCAGGAGGGTACTTCCGGTATGGAAAATCCTTCTTCAATAAATACGAAAGCCGTTTCATAATCCGGCGCCTTTTCCGGGAATGTGCCTTTGCCGTCTGTGAAATAGATCAGCCCCCGCAGATTTTGGAATTCATGCCGCTGGATCATGTCGTCTACATACTCGAATACCGGTCTGAAATCCGTTCCGCCAAAGCCGGACAGCTCCACATTCTGCATATAAGCGTCAAATTCCTGATCGGAAGTTACTTTTACATCTCTTTGTATCTTTGAATCGCACTGGATAATATGGATATTAACACGGCTGAAGTAGCTCTCCGTATTTTTTAAAATATTGTAGGTTTTCTGCAGAAACTTTTCTACTGTGGATCCCTGACAGGAACCGGATGTATCAATGGCAATGACAAATTCACGGATCCGCTTGTTCTCCCGGTATTCCAACGGCTCCACAAGGGGCATATTTCCGTAAAGTTCAAGACCGTATGTATAATACACATAATCAAACTCATCGTCATTGATATGCATTTCCTCTCCCATTACCGCGAATTTTTTCAGGAATTCACCGTAGTCGTATTTTTCCCGGAGAGTCTCTTTCAGATTCCATAAAAGACTTCCCGCGCCAAAGCCCTGTTCTCTGGAAAAGGTCTCCAGATCCAGTTTGGCGTGCTGGCTCACATCCGCCCAATCGCTCTGAGTCTGTCCCAGCAGCACTTCGTCCAGATCTTCCACCTGATCTGCGCCCTCTTCTCCGGTATCAGCCTCATGACAACCTACCATGGCTGAGCGGGTATCTGTTGTAAAAGTATCTCCGGTCCGTTCTGCGGCGTCTGTTTCTTTCGGCGGGATCCAGTGGATATGATCGTCCTGTTCAAACAATTCTTCATGCTGAAGCCACAGCTTTGCCTGCTCCGGAGTCTTTTTTAAAAAATGATAAATTCTCTCCGCAGTCAGTACAGGGACTTCTTCCTGAAATTTTTTCAGTATCTTTTCTCTTTGAGGATCCGTATCCAAAACAGTATCCTCAAGCTTCAGGTCCAGAATGGATTTTTCCACAGCCACATCGCAGGCCAGATCCCAATATTGCCGCTCCATTTTTTCATATTGAAAAGGATGACTGAAAATACAATGAAAGATCATATGCAGAAATGCCCGGGTGCATCGGTTCCTTTCCTGTTTGAAAGAACGCAGCACATATTCCGGATTGAAATAGATGATACGGCCGTTTACGCCGTAGGTGGATACAGTATCTGCTGCCACCATAGGCATCCGAAACAGCGCCCGGTCCAGAAAGCGCATGGAGATCATAACCTGATCTCTGGCAAATGTCATTATTTTGGAAGCAAGCTGAGCGTATTCCGCTTTTTTGGCTTCCTCTGCATCTATGATCTCACGCATTTCTTCCGTCATCTGCTGCATAATGTTGCTACCTTCCTTTCCACTCTCACATCTGCCGATATCCTATCATATGTGCCGCAGTATATCATAGTTAAGATGTAATGTCAATTTTTACATCAAAAAGCCGCCCCCTGAAAAACAACAGGCAGCGGCTTTTCGCTGTAAGTGAGATCAACGGTTTTCCGGGAGAAAACTGTCAAAGATAAATACGTCAAACATATCCCTGGCCGCTTCCAGCTCATGCTGGCTTTTAATTGTCCATGCGGCGGTCTTGCCCTTGAACAGTTTTCTGCATATACGGAAACTTTGTTTTCTTTTATCTTTGTGATTATAGGAGATAAAGTCCGGTCTTGCCAGACAGTTTAAAAGCATATTCGTAAGAATAAACCGGGGCACCATAGGAATCCAGCGCTCCTCCTGACTGTAATCCTCAGAAAGCTGTCCCCGCAGGATGGAAGGCATATGTTTCCGGTACCAGGCAAGAGCCAGAGGATTAAAGCATTCCATACAATAGATCCCCCTGTAAGACTGAAGCATCTGCGCTGCCGCTACAGTGGTAGCTTTGTAACGAAGCCCCACCTTGATCTCGATCACAAGAGGCACCTGTCCGTTTACCATCTCCAGGACATCGGAAAAAAGAGGAATCCGTTCTCCGGACCGTGCCAGGGGAAATTCCAGAAGTTCCTCATAAGTATATTCCGTTACCCGTCCGTCAATTCCCATCATGCGTTTCATATTCATATCATGAAATACGATCAGCTTTCCGTCAGCTGTCATCTGAACATCCAGCTCGATGCCAAAACCGGCGTTTACCGCCCTGCGAAAAGCGGCCATGGAATTTTCCGGTGCCTGGGAATCATTGTCAAACAACCCCCTGTGGGCAATCAGTACCTCCTCAAAAGGCTTCATCTGTTCCTTTCTGCTGCAGCAAGGGGAAAGCAGCCACAGATATAAACAGAACAATCCCATCCCCATACATAAGATCATGAAAATCATCAGTGCTCCAGTCATAATTTCCTCCATTTGTTTTCAGAATCATTTTATTCATATTTCCTGTCCGTTCACACTCAAAAAATATGGCGGACAGTTTCCGTCTCTTTTTTGATTCTAAAACATAAAATGGTAATTTTCATAAAATCCAGGTTAAAATTTATGGAAATTTAAAAAGTTTATTTATTTTTTATATTTTCCGGAATATGCAGACGGATTTTTTGTAAGTTGCTCACAAGCTTCTTCCATTCTGATATCTGTGATGCGGTCCAGCAAAACTTCTGTTTTATCTTCAAATATCAGCCTGCGGCCGGGAAGATCCAGTTTTTTAACTGTTCCGTTCCACGTCCGGTATCGGCCTCCTTCTTTTTTTTCATCCGGTATGAAACAGGTTACGGATATTTCCGGATTCTGAGACTGACAGACGTTCAGCAGCCGGATCTTTCCATCCAGAATCGCAAGCTGGTCCTCTGAAAGGGATATGGGAGTTTCCGTATAACGGGCAGCTTCCAAAACAGCCTCTTCATAGCCGGTCAACGCAGAAAAGGGAGCAAACTGGGCAGCTCTGTCTGACAGGGGCATATGAGGCCTGTCGGCAGATTGATGATGGGGCAAATTCAGCATATCCTGATATGAATTTTCAGCTTTTGATTTCATGATCTTATATCCCTCCTGCTTCAAAAAGTATTACGCCTTATGGCCTCCGATCTGCCGGTTCCGCTCCATGGCAGTGGCGCCTTCTTCCAGACTCATGCCTTTTAGCAGCGCGTTTTTTCCAAAGCGTTTTTTTATATTCAGCACTGCCTGCTGCAGATGCTTTTCTTTTTCCAGTTCCTCTGTCTCTTTTGCCTGTTCTTTCTCCCAGTGCTTCCAATCAGTGAACAGATCCATCTGAGTATAGATGGCGGTGAAACGAAGGTCTGCTTCAGACTTGAGACGCCCGACTGTAATAGTGATCCTCCGTACCAGAAGATCCCTGTCTATAATACGGTCATATAAATCAAGAGCCGCCCGGATCAGCAGCCTGCAGGAAGCGGTTCCCTGTTTCAGATTTGCGGTGCCATGGGCGTGTACAGGCACTTTTCGTCCATAACGGTCGCTTTTAATCTCGCCCCGGTACCGGTTCCGCCGGTCTGGATCAGTCAGATTTTGTCTGTCGTATCCCACGGTCAGTATGATCTGGTCGGTAACCAGTCCTTTACCTGTAAGCTCAAGTCCCATCAGATCTGTCATCTCCTTGACTACCAGTCTTGCTTTGTCCGCTGTGTAGGGACAGTGCAGAACCTGCCCGCTGCAAATGCTGCTGTTTTGAGGCCGGTAATTTTTAATAGCTTCCATTGTACAGGGTTCCCATCCCCAGGCATGATCGATCAGCAGTTCCGCATTAACGCCGAACAGCCGGTACAGCAGATTTTCATTATACAGATCCCCGGAACCGCCCAGAGAGCATCTGGCAATATCTCCCATCGTATACATTCCGTTTGCCGCCAGCTTTGCGGCGTATCCCTTTCCTACCCGCCAGAAATCCGTAATGGGTCTGTGATCCCACAACTGCCTGCGGTAACTCATTTCATCCAGACTTGCAATCCTTACGCCGTCTGCATTCCTTGGGGCATGCTTTGCCATAATGTCCATTGCTATTTTGCACAGATACAGATTGGTGCCGATTCCGGCAGCGGCCGTGATCCCTGTAGCGTCATAAACATCCCTTATGATAACGCCGGCCAGTTCTTTCGCGGACATCTGATATGTGTTCAAATATCCGGTCACATCCATAAAGACTTCGTCGATGGAATATACATGAATATCTTCCGGCGCCAGATATTTCAGATAAATCTTGTAAATGCGGGTACTGTAATCCAGATAAAGAGCCATACGCGGAACTGCGGTAATGAAGTCCAGCTTCAGGAAGGGATCCTTTTTCAGCGCTCCTTGAAAACAAGAACTGTCTTTAAAGTCCCTTCCGGATATCTTTTCTCTCCTGCCGGCGTTAATCTCTTTTACCTTTTGTTCCACTTCAAAAAGTCTCGGACGTCCGGGAATACCCAAGGCTTTCAGGGAAGGCGAAACCGCCAGGCATATGGTTTTTTGCGTACGTGAAGAATCCGCGACCACCAGATTGGTATCAAGGGGATCCAGTCCGCGTTTAGCGCATTCCACAGAAGCGTAAAAGGATTTCAGATCAATGGCAATATAACTTTTTTCCTGTTTTTTCTCCATTTGCTCCACCTTACTATTCTTTTTTGTACATCTACAGAATCTTTACATAGAACATATGTTCAATACCATTATAAGAACATATGTTCTAAATGTAAACAGGCAAAGTCAGGAAATTTCTCTAACGCAAAAAATCACTGTGTTCCGGTTCCGGACTTTCACAGTGATTTTTTGCAGATTACTTTATTGATAAACAGATGTATTCCGGCTGTTATCAACTGTTTTTATGTCTTTTTTTCCCCATAGCGGTGAAGATCAGAGCGCAGACGCCAAAGCCCACCATCATAGCGATGATACCGATCATCCAGCCCTGTGTGGTTGTGATTGCTGCCAGCATGTACGTTTCCTCCTTAATCTTCTTTTTCTGCCTCTTTAAATAATTTTCCTATAAAATATCCGGCGATGGTAATGGCAAATACCATTGCGGCGCTTTCGATTATAATTCTTGCTACCATTTCTTTCCCTCCTGTTTTTAAGATCAGCACGCTTCCCGTTCTTCTTTTGAAAGTCTGAAATATCCGGGTTTGGATCCGGGCAGGACTGCCGTAAGGATCAGGCCCAGAGCTACAGAGATGATGGTGCATAAGTATACCTGATGGAAATTGGTCATTTCCAGCTTATCCATCAGTCCGCATGTAACCCAGATTACGTTGGCGATCCAGGATACGATGTATGTGATCACAGCCGCCTTGGTATTCCGTTTCCAGCAAAGGCCGATCACAAGCATAACAAACATAGGAACGCCCCATGTAAAGATCCAGTTGATGGTTGTTACCACTGCCGGCTGGAAGGAAGACAGCGCAATGGCCAGTATGCCTACTATTACGATCATGATCCTCATGACTCTGGTCTTTTCCTTTTCGGAAGCTTCCGGTTTATACAGGCCGCCGTACAGATCATAGGCGAAAATAGTTGCCGGACACAGGGAGGTCATGGCAAATGTGGATAACAGAGCGCCCAGGAATGACGCGCAGATCAGAGCAACTACCCAATGCGGCAGCACCTCCAGCAGCATCGCCGGTGTCATAAACATAGCGCTTCCTGCCTGTGAAAGGTATCCGAGAGCCAGAGCCGCAATTCCCAGCAGAGCGGGAATAATACAGAATAATCCGTTTACAGGACCTGCCAGCCAGATGGATTTCTTTACGGATTTAACATCTTTTGCAGCGATGCAGGTCTGCAGTCCCATCTGGGAAACTCCCTGGAACATAGAAGTACAAAAGATCGTCGGAATGGCGAAACTGATGATCAGATCCTTGTTTCCGAAAATATCCAGCATCCATCCGTTGCCCATGGCGTTAATATTCTGCTCCACATCTGCCCATCCGTTGCCCGGAAGGCATACAAACATGGCAATCAGCGCAACGATCAGAGCGCCGTACATAAATACTGCATTGATCATATTCAGCCAGGATACTTCTTTCATACCTGCCAGCAATACGTAGAAAATACCAAAGGCACCTCCTACAATGGCTCCCACCATATAAGGCCAGCCTGTACATGCCACAAAAGTTACAGCTACACACTGGGTTTCCAGACAAAGGCATCCGAAAACAAGAGGTCCCATAACACAGGCTGTAAGTATCCGCATTTTAGATCCGAACAGTTTGCCGAACAGATCCGGTATTGTCGCGGTCCCGATTTTTCTGACCCAGGGACCGGTGATCTGTGTGATAACGATCATCATAACCGTACATCCGATTCCGAACCATACCGCAATGGCTCCCATGGAAGCCGCGTTTTCGCAGGTTCCCCAGATATGCGCGCTTCCCAGCATGGTGAGAGCCAGAGTAACGCCAACCTGAGCGGTAGGCAGACCGTTTCCGGCAAAGGCAAAGTTCCCTTCCTCGCTGGCCTGCTTATTTTTCCTAGCGATAATAGCCCCTACTACCAGTACGGTCAGCACTTCATAAATAATTACAAATGCTAAGATTCCCCAATTCATAATCCTTTCATCACTCCTTACTGCTTTTTCTTTTTTGTCCCGCTCTGCAGTGTCTGATCAGGGATATCAGATGTGCAGCGCTTATGACCAGGTATACAGTGCCTGATAAATCAATTTGCATGAAATCATCAGGTGTTTTTAATGCTTTTTTATTATAATCCCACAATAAAAAGCAATAAAATTCAGGAAATGCATATCATTATTACCAAGTGTAATAAATGCAAAAAATGCTGGTATACGAATCGGATCTTTTGGGATTCCATTCCTATATCAGCATTTTTTGCCTGTAATTCATATAATTTTTATTATTTTTATATAAAATTAATACTTAAAGCTTATGGCACCATGCGAAAAAGTAATCGCAGCGCAAATCTCAATTGCTGTCTTTTAAAAAATTATTTTTAAAGATTTCTTTTACCGGATTGTAATTGTCCAGGCTCCAGGCCAGAGAAAGACTGGGATCGCTGATGGGATCCACATTCAGAAAACGAACGGTTTCATTATGGTACAGATTATTTCTGGTGTCCAGGATACATACCCCTACTCCCGCTTCTACCCAGAGCATTTCCTCCTGCAGAGAAGTGGCAAATTTCACCCTTGGATTAAATCCCGCGTTTTTGCAGGCATCCAGGATCAGCCTTGGAGATTCTTCTGAATCTTCCGGAGACACCATCATAATGATGTCATCTTTAAAGTCCGAAAGCTTTACATACTTTGCTCCTGCCAGCCGGTGATCTTTGTGCACTACCACATGATCTCTTGTATTTTCAATGACCCGGTACTGAATCCGGTCACGTCCGGCCACATCAAATTTTAAAGTTACGATCAGATCCAGCTGATTACTGTAGAGTTTTTCAATCAGCTGATTAAAGCTGTAATTACGCAGATTGATCTTAACCTGGGGATAGAATTCCGCGAAATACTGGAGCACATCCGGAAACAGATCTCCCACATAGGCTCCTTCCAGCACTCCGATATTCAGTTCTCCGGACAGCCCCGCAAAGCTGTTGGCGGCTTTGGCTATGGCCAGGTTATAATCATTGTAGATTTTTTCAAATTCCTGTAGAAGAACAGAAGCGGCCGGGGTCAGCTTGACCGTACGGTTATTGCGTACAAACAGCTGCATGTTCAGCTCTGCCTCAATAGCAGCGATCTGCCGGCTTAGGGCCGGCTGGGTAATATAAAGCTGGCTGGCGGCTTTTGTAAAATTCAGACATTTGGCGGTTGTGATAAAATATTTGATCTGTGTAATGGTCATACCTTCTCCTGTTCTGTGGCCTGTGTTTAAACACGCAGAAAAAACATTCAATAATAAGGTTTACTGAATGTTTTTCCTGAATTGTTTGTGTCAAGTTTCTGAGTTACTATATTTTCCGCAGATCTTATTTTTTCAGATAGTCATGAGCTGCCTGACTCATTGCCAGTACATTTTCCGGTTTCGCGTCTGAAGGAATATCGCATCCGGTGGCGATGATAACGCCCCAGGGGCCGATATCATCCAGAAGTTTGGTTACATACGCTTTTACCTCCTCAGGAGTACCGTAAGTCATCAGTTCGCATGGAACATCTCCCAGGATACATACGTCTTTTCCAAGCACCTGTCTTGCTTTCCGGATATCTGTTTTGGAATCCAGCGCCATAACATAGGTTTTGTCTTTGAAACGTTTGAATTTGTCCAGAGCAAGGGTCCAGTTGGAATCCAAATGGAAAATGGGAAGTACGTTCATTTCAATGCACAAATTGTAATAGGCTTCAAAAGCAGGCCATACAAACTCATCGATCATTTTGGGGGATACCAGTTCCGGACCGCTTCGCCATCCGCCGATCCATACGCCCACAGCATGAATATCGATCATCTGCTGGCGGTATGTTTTCAGATTGGATTCCAGCACTATATCAAAAATCTCATGCATCAGCTCCGGCTCTTCCATCAGATCATCCATAAAGAAACACTCCAGAGAACGTCCTCCGCAGAAATACTCAAAAGGCGTGATCATAAGGAAATCGCAGACGCAGGGAATGCCTTCCTCATGGAATCGCTGGTATGCTTTCGGGTTAGCCGCAAAAAATGGTTTCAGTTTTTCCCAGTTATCATCGCATCTTTCCGCGATAAATTTTTTCTGCCATGCGTCCCATCCCATTTTTTTGATATCCGCATAGTCTTCAAATTTCATGTTTTCCGCTTCCGCCATCTGCCACATATCATCGTCGCCCAGGCCGGCTCCGGGATATTTTGCCTTGGAAAGCCACTGGGTACCCAGCAGATAGGGAGAAAAGATCACGTTTTGCGTTCCGTCCGCGTCGATCCGTTTCAATTCTTTCAGATTGGTCTCGCAGGCAAGGTCAAAATCCGTAATATAGTCTTTCAGCAGTACCCCCTGGCTTTTGGCATAGTAAGCGTTGGCGCAGGGCACTACCGGGATACGTTCCACAGGTTCGCACCGTACCGCCTTGCGGATCAGTTCCAGATTTTCGTCATACTTGCTCATTGTTTTACCTCCTCAATATTGCGCCCAGAAAATCCTGCGCTGTGAAAACAGCTGCTGTCCCTGAAATAAATATAAACATAACAGCTACATTTATCAGCCCTGTCTCTATCTGTATTATATAATAATCCGCTTTTTACCGTAAAATTCTCTTTTCTGGTGGTATCATAACAAGAAGTAATAACTGAAAAAATGATATTTTACGACGTCTCCTGCATATCTTTCATGCCAATGCTCCAGTTCTCAATATTGTACAAAAGTCCCCCGGAATTTTCACAGAGGATCAGATTGGTATCAAACCCACGGATCTGAGAACTGATCACATAATACCGCTTGGGATACACAATAGGGATCTGTATTCCGTATTTTACATAGGCAGCCTCAAATTTCTGATACAAAGCTGTCTGCCGGTCCGTATCCTCTTCATATCTTGCGCCCCGAAGCCAGGTATCTACAGAGGTGTTGGAATAATGCATAAAGTTTCCGCTGGATCCTGTTACAAAACATTTGTACAGAGAGTCCGGATTACAGGAAACATCAAAGGCGCTTATGGCTCCGTCGCAGCTCCCGTCCCAGGACAATGCCGACACGGTTTCGATATTCAGACGGATTCCCGCCTGTTCCAGCTGCTTTTGAATCTGAAGTTCGATCTCTGCGCTAATCTCATCTCCCTGAGAGACCTGAAGGGTAAGGGAATAGATCTGTCCTTTACGCTGATAGATGCCTTCACTGTTTTTCTTCCATCCCAGTTTTTCCATTTCAGAAGCGAACTTCTCAGAAGAAGGCTCCGTTGGTGAAGCGCTGCTGATATCCATTGTCTGGAGCGGACTGTACGCCCCGGTTCCTTCTCCATTCAGCACTTCACGGATAATGGAGTCTTTATCGATGAGATAATTCAGGACATAAACGCTGTCCGCGTTTTCCTTCCAGAAGGGACTGCTGTAATCCATGGAAATCCCGTAAAATTCCGAGGTTTCAAAGGGATACAGGGTGTACGCCTGGTTATTAGAAAATTCAGAGGCATCCCGGGGATCCAGGGAAGCCAGCTGCGCCTGGCCGGATTCCAGAAGCCGGGCTTTTTCTTCGCTGTTTTCGGCCATTTTGTAAATAATCTTTTTTATGGAAGACTTTTCCCCGTAATAAAGCTCATTCCGTTCCAGCACGATCTGGTCCTCATTCCAGGAAGCAAGGCGGTACTGCCCGGTCCCTACAGGAGCGGTATTAAATGCCGTTGTATTAATATTATCTCCCTCCAGAAGATTTTTGGGCAGAATGCCTATGGTAAAATAACAGGGCATAAAGGAACAGTTTTCCTTTAACCGGATCCGGACTGTATAAGGCCCGTCCTCTTCTATGGAAGCGATATTTTCATAATTGCTTTTAATATCCGTGTCCAGAGTTTCATCCTGGGTAAGCAGATTATATGTATAGACCACATCATCGGCGGTGACCATTTCTCCGTCCTGCCATACGACTCCTTCCCGGAGATAAAAGGTATAAGTCAGAGTTTCTTCGTCGTAGCTGTAGCGTTCTGCCAGGTCCGTCTCCAGCGTCCTGTCTTTTCCGTATTTGAGCAGACCGGAAAAGATCAGACGGGTCATATCATTGGC
>CAKNLF010000078.1 GCA_930989305.1 uncultured Roseburia sp.
TGGCCTTCAGGGCCTTCCATAGATTCCGAGTGCGCTATTGTGATGGAAGTGAATACAGGGACCGTCCTTTATGGGAAAAAGGAACATCAGAAATGCTATCCGGCAAGCATTACAAAGATCCTGACCACTCTGCTGGCTCTGGAAAACAGCTCGCTGGATGAAACAGTTACTTTTTCCGAGGACTCTATTTACAATACAGAAGGTTCCGGCGTGGCCAGGGATATCGGGGAACAGCTCAGTATGAAAGATACTCTGTATGCCGTAATGCTGGAATCAGCCAATGAATGCGCTTATGCCGCGGCAGAACATGTAGGAGGCGGAGATTACAGTAAATTTATCAGTATGATGAACCAAAAGGCAAAGGATCTGGGATGTACGGATACCCATTTTACCAATGCAAACGGTCTGCCTGATGAAAAGCACTACACAAGCTGCTATGATATGGCGTTGATTTCCAAAGCAGCCATTGAAAACGATATGTTCCGAAAGATTGTCAGTACCAAGACTTATACGCTTCCGAAAACCAATAAAAAGGATCAGGAGCTGGTCATGTACAATCATCATAAAATGATATCCAATAACCGGACAAGCCGGTATCTGTATGATTACGCCATTGGGGGAAAAACAGGTTATACCAATGCGGCCCGGAATACACTGGTGACTTATGCCCAGAAGGACGGCATGCTGTTGGTCTGCGTTGTAATGAGGAGTAATCCCACATCTCAGTATACGGATACGGAAAAACTGTTTAACTATTGTTTTGATAATTTCCAGATGTATAATGTATCCAACAGTGAGACCAGATATACAGATGAGACAGGAGATATGGGACTGAGGATCAATGAGATTAGTCCGTATGCCCGGATTGACAGCAGCGCCAGGATTATACTGCCGAAAACTGCGGAATTTGATGAGACTCAGGTAGAGGTTAATTATGATAAAGCAGGAGATCAAACGGCAGGCACTCTGGTTTATAAACTGGGAGACAGGACCGTAGGCACTGCGGATGTAACAGTGGAAGACGTTCAGATAGAGCCCTATCCGTTTTCAGATGAGGCGGACGGCCTAGGAATATCTGCTCCTGTAAAGATCATTGTGATCGCAGCTGTATGCGCGGCGGTTGTATTTTTACTGTTGTATTTCAGAAAGAAAAATTTCCGGAAAAACGACACCGGTTATATTGAAATAAAGACGGACAAAAGACACAGATAACATGGACAAAGATTGCAGACGGAGAATACGTCTGCAATTTTTTATAAAGGAGAAAACAGAATGCTCACTTACGATCTTTCAGAACGGGGAAACACGTCTCTTTATCAATATCTTTACCAGTGCATATTGCAGGATATCCGCAAAGGAGTAATAGGGCCTGGGGAACAGCTTCCGTCCAAAAGAGCCCTGGCGTCTCATCTGAGTGTGGGGCTTATTACGGTGGAAAACGCATATGCCCAGCTCCAGCAGGAGGGATATATCTATTCGATCCCTTTCAGAGGATACTTTGTCCAGTCCGGACCGTCAGAGGCCATACAGGAGGCAAGCAGCGGAGAGGAGGAAGAGAAGAAGCCGAGCATGAATACCTGGTGGATTTTAAGGCGAATAAAAGCGGTATGAGCAGATTCCCGGCTTCGGTATGGGCTAAGCTCATGAGACAGGTCCTTTCTGAACAGTCGCCGGAATTGCTGAAGACGGTACCCTACAATGGTCTGTTTATTCTGAGAAAGGCTATTTCCGACTATCTCAGGAGGGTGAGAGGGATGCAGGTAAAGCCGTCCCAGATCATCATCGGAGCAGGAACAGAGTATTTATACAGCAGGCTGCTGCAGCTGTTGGGGGGAAGCGCAGTTGCTATGGAGGATCCGGGATATAAGAAGTTTGGGGCTATTGCTGACAGTCTGAAGATTCCATGGGTGCATATTCCCATAGACGGGAAGGGCATACAGACAAAGGCCCTGGCAGAAAGCGGAGCCGGGGCGGTGCATGTGTCTCCGGCAAATCACTTCCCCACAGGTATTGTCATGCCCCGGCAGCGGCGCAGGGAACTGCTGGAGTGGGCGTATGAGGAGAGGGAGCGGTATATTATTGAAGACGATTATGACAGCGAACTGCGCTACAGGGGAAAGATCCTGCCTACGATCTATGCCATGGACCGGCAGCAGAGGGTTATATATATGAATACCTTTTCCAAAAGCCTTGTTCCTTCTATCCGCATCAGTTATATGGTACTGCCGGATCCGCTGATGGAGCGATACCGGCGGACTCTCAGTTTTTATTCCTGCACGGTGTCCAGTTTTGAACAGTGTACGCTGGCAAAGTTTATTTCCGAAGGCTATCTGGAACGGCATGTGAACCGGCAGAAAACCTACTATAAGGACAAGCGTGACAAGGTGATCGCAGCTCTGGGACGTTCCAGACTGATGGAAATAGCCCGGATCTGCGAGCATCATACAGGGACCCATTTCCTGCTGAAAGTGAGGACTGCCATGTCCGATGAGGAGATCAGGGAAAAAGCCGAAGAAAAGGATATGCATCTGGAACTGCTGTCCGGGTATTTTCATGCTCCGGAGCATGGGACATCCGGGACAATTGTTATTAATTATGCCAGTATTGAGCCTGACAAGATCGATCAGGCGGTTTCCACTCTTGAGAAAATCTTTGAGGCTGACATTGAAAAAAAAGATTGAACTGGTTCTGTTCCTTTTTTACAGGTTCCGATATAATGAAATAAATTCAGATAATACATGATATGAAAAGTAATATTCAGATTTTTTTGAACAAAGACTTTTTTAGAGAATGTATTGCTGGATGCAGGGAACAATAGTGGAAAAAGGAAAAGAGAGGTATGAACTATGGCAAAAATGATGAAAGGATTCGCAATGCTGCGGATCGGAGAAGCTGGCTGGATAGAAAAAGAAGTGCCTGAATGCGGGCCCATGGACGCTATCTGCAGGCCGCTGGCTATCGCCATCTGCACATCTGACATCCATACGGTTTTTGAAGGCGCTATCGGCGACAGGCATAATATGATACTTGGCCATGAATGCTGTGCGGAAATTGTGGAAGTAGGTTCTGAGGTAAAAGATTTTAAACCCGGCGACAAAGTACTTGTGCCGGCAATCACTCCGGACTGGAATTCTCTGGAGGCTCAGGCGGGTTTTTCCATGCATTCCGGCGGCATGCTTGCAGGATGGAAATTTTCTAATTTCAAAGACGGGGTTTTCGGAGAATATTTTCATGTAAATGACGCGGACGGCAACCTGGCGCTCCTTCCAGAGGGTATTACTCCGGTGGAAGCAACCATTCTTTCCGATATGGTGCCTACCGGATTTCACGGCGTAGAATTGGCGGACGTACAGTTCGGAGATGATGTGCTGGTAATCGGGATCGGACCGGTAGGTCTGATGGCGGTAGCGGGAACTGCAATGCGGGGCGCTTCCAGGATCATGGCGGTAGGAACCAGGCCGGTATGCGTGGAAGCGGCAAAACAATACGGAGCAACGGACATTATCAGTTATAAAAACGGCGCTATCGAAGATCAGGTGCTGGAGCTGACCAATGGAAAAGGCGTAGACCGGGTGGTGATTGCTGGGGGTACGGTACAGACTTTTGAGTCCGCTATCAAGTGCCTGAAACCGGGCGGAAAGATAGGAAGCGTTAATTATCTGGGCAAAGGGGATTTTGTAACAATCCCCCGTACAGAATGGGGCTGCGGTATGAGCCACAAACAGATCAACTGCGGACTGATGCCGGGCGGACGGCTTCGTATGGAAAAACTGGGGGCGCTGGTAGCCGGCGGCAAACTGGATGTAAAACCTCTTTGCACCCATGTGTTTAGCGGCTGGGAGAAAACAGAAGAAGCATTATATTTGATGAAGGAGAAGCCGGCTGATCTGATCAAGCCTATTGTAGTAGTAGCGTGATAACAAAAAAATATACAGACAGCGGACCGGGGCTGCTGAAAATCCCCGTTTCTTTTGAAACAAAGCAAATGAAAGTACTGGTGGTTTCCGGCTTTTTGGGAGCCGGAAAAACCACCTTTATTAAAACAATGGCGCAGTGTTCCGGACAGGATTTCTGTATTCTGGAAAATGAATATGGAGAAGTAGATGTGGATACGGCGCTGTTGAAAGAAGAAACTGAAAATATCAATGTCTGGGAAATGACGGAAGGATGTATCTGCTGTTCTATGAAACAGAGTTTTGCGTCCTCTCTGCTGACGATTTCAGGCGCCCTTGATCCGGAGTACCTGATCGTGGAAGCCACGGGAGTGGGACTTTTGTCCAATATCCTCGCTAATATCAGCCAGATTGAATATGACAGGATCGTCCTGCTGCGTCCGGTTACTATCGTGGACGCGGGAACCTATTTTTACTATCAAAACAAATTCGATACAACCTTTCAGGATCAGATACAGGCGGCGGGGACGATCCTGCTTTCAAAGGGAGAACATATGTCAGTCCGGGAACTGGAGGAGATCCGCCGGGATTTAAGGCGGATGAATCCTGCAGCGGATATTGTCACGGAACCATATTCTGAAAAACCGTTCAGGTGGTGGAAAGACCTTCTTTCCGCCGGTATGGATGGAAGAAAAATCTCTGCTCCCGGAAAAGAATCTTCTGCCGGATGGGAAAATATAGGTCTGAGAAACGTCCGCCTTTCCTCACCGGAAGAACTGCTGTATCTTCTGTGGGAGGCGATTTCCGGAAATCTGGGGGCTGTAGTGAGAGGAAAAGGCATTCTGCCCTGCGGAAAAGAGTGGCTGCGCTTTGACATTACAGACAGCCGTTTTTCCATAACAGGGACAGAGCCCTCCAAAGAGAGTTCTGTCGTATTTATCGGTATGCAGCTGAAGAAAAACCAGATCCGAAGGAGCTTTCAGTTCCGGATCAGTTCAGAACAGGACTGTGATCAGTCAGATAGGAAATGATAAAATACAGCTGCGTCTGATAATCATTAAAATCATTGTTCATAATCGCGGAAGCTTTTTTGATCTTGTTTAAAACAGTATTTCGATGCATATAAATAGCTGCGGAAGTTTGGTTTACATTTCTTCCGTTGAGCAGAAACTGAAAAAAAGTTTCACACAGATCACTGTTGTGTTCTTTATCATATTGCTTCAGCAATTCATAATAAGGCGATGCTATCATCTTCAGAGGCATCGCTTTTTTCATTTCCAGAAGGAAATAATAGATAGCCGCGTCTTCAAATTTATAAATGGGCCGGGGATCAGGAGAAAGGATCCGGCCGATACGCAGGGCTTCCCGGCACTGGCTGACTGCCGTGGGAAGATCTGTCAGGCTGAAAAAGGTCAGACTGATGCCGCATGTGACAAAATGTTCCCGGAAAACGTCCGCAAAAATCTTCTTTTCATTTTCCGCCAGAAAACCGGTAAAATCTCTTCGGTCCATGTTGTCCCGGAGCACATACAGCGTATTATTGTATACAAAAGGTTTCAGCTGGGGGAGCGAAGTCCTCAGATTCCAGCTGACAAAGGAGAAGGGAAGCTGCACCGTATCCGTATAGGAAATCCGGGCCAGTACAAAGCGTCCCTTCAGGTTCAGATCCGGTATGTAGCCAAGCTGGGCTTCCAGCTGTTTTTCCGGTATATCCGGATGTTCCAGGATTCCTGTGAGGACCGGTTCATATATTTCCGAAGAAGACCGGCTGGTAAAGCGTTCCTGCTGGAAATACAGCTGCAGATTATCGCACACCATGTTCATCAGATGCAGATAGTTGGTGTTCGGATGACGCCGGCAGCAGAATACAAGGGCGTAGCCGACTACATGGTGGTTAGCGCTGAATCGGTACATCATACTGTAATAGCAGCTGCCGTCAGCATTGCAGTACCAGTTGATCAGAGGATTTTCCGCGTTTTCGGAAGCGGATAAAAGTCCATCTGACTGGAGCCTGGAAATATCTTCCGGGGAAGCGTAGCCGTTTTGGATCAAGTGCTCCATAAACGGATCCGCCGCGTCTTCGCTGCGGAGATAGCCGAGTATAGTATAATTCCGGTCAAATACGATCATGGGATGCACCAGGATGCTATGGGAGATATCCAGCAGCTGCTGGAGACTTCCTCCCTGGAGCAAAGAAAGATGAAAGGATTTATCCCACATATCAAAGTCGTGAAAGATATCTAGAATCTTATTAAAAATAAGAGGAAAGGAATCTTTAGTATACAACAATACCATGGAAAGTCCCTTATTAAAGTCATGGATATCTGTTGTCTCAGAGGACGAGATACAGAGAAAAACGCTGGAATTTAAAAACTGTTCGCATAAAAATTTATTGGTATAGCTGCGGAGCATTCCTTCTGAAACAAGATACAGGCTTGTTCTGGAATCATCTACGGCATCGTTGGCGTCAAAAAGCTGAATGCCGCCGAATGTGGAAGAAATGTCGATATTCTGCGTCTGAAAACGTATATTGGGAGACAGACGATAGAGCAGCACATTTAAAGGGATCTGCATAAAAAACCTCGCTGAATCTTTTTATCGTATTATACCATATGGGGGTGTTTTTTTCAAAAATGTATGAAATGCATAAATTTTTTCGCGTATTATGTGTTTTTTTACATACAAAAGCAGTGAAAAATCATTTACAATAAAACAAACAAAAGAGAGCTGTAAAAGGAGGTAACGGATTATGAATCTGTTTTCACCGGCTGAAGTAGCCAGAAATTATATAGGTATAGGAAAAGGAAAAGCTGCGCTTCCCATAAGCAAAATGATCCTGCTGGGAATCCTGGCGGGAGCGTTTATCGCTTTCGGCGGGGTGGCGTCCACTACGGTAGGAGTATCTGTGGAAGCGGCGTCTCTTGGAAAATTTCTCGGGGCCTGTGTATTCCCCGGAGGCCTGACAATGGTACTGCTGTCCGGCAGCGAGCTGTTTACCGGAAACTGTCTGATGACGATCCCTCTTTTGGAAAGAGAGATCAAATTCGGAGGCATGATCAAAAACTGGGTGTTTGTGTACATAGGAAACTTTATCGGAGCAATGATCGTTGGGGCTATTGTGATCTTTGGCCATCAGGCGAGTCTCTTTAGCAACGGGATGGCGGCATCTGTGATCAGCACCGCTGTAACAAAATGCACCATGCCTTTTGGGGACGCGCTGCTGAAAGGCATTGCATGTAACTTCCTTGTATGTATCGCCGTATGGATTGCTTTTGCGGCAAAAGATGTAGTGGGAAAAATCGTCGGTCTGTTTTTCCCGATCATGCTCTTCGTGCTGTGCGGATTTGAACATAGTGTGGCCAACATGTATTTCATCAGCGCAGGTCTGTTCGCAAAATCAAACGCCGCATATCTGCAGGCGGCGGCAGACGCGGGCATTGATACAAGCGCGCTTACATGGGGCAGCTTTTTCGGCAAAAACCTTCTGCCGGTAACTATCGGAAACATTATCGGAGGAGCGATCTGCGTAGGATGCGTGTACTGGTTCGTATACGTCAGAAAAAATAAAAAAGAACAGTAAGTTAAAAATGCGGGAAGCGGAGAAAAGCCACAGGGCATTAGTAAATAGAAAGCAGCGGGAGGTGACAATATGGGTGTAAACGCGAAAGAAACAAAGGGAAGAGAATCGGTTTCCGTAAATGTGATTTCTTACAATGGCAGCGAGCTGGTACCCTCCAGAAAGGATATCATTGAGGAAAGCAGATATCGTTTGATCATCAACGGAGAGTATGAGGATACTATGACCTGTTCTCCCTGGGAAGTAAAAGAAGCAGTGATTGGCTATCTGTTTATGAAAGAATATATTGGGGAGGCTTCCGATGTAAAGTCCTGGAGGGAATCTGCTGACGGAATGGAAATCCATGTGTGGGTAAGCGCTCATATTTCGCCTTACGGACCCGGGAACCAGAAGTTTTTGTCCGCCATTGAATCTGATACCCGTTTGTCAGTGAAAGAAGTGCTGCATCTTTCCAGAAAACTGGAAGAAAAGTCAGGATTATTTCATCGGACCGGAGGAGTCCACTGCGCGGCATTTGCCAGGGGCAGCGTCTTTCTTTCCTACAAAGAAGACGTCAGCCGTCATGTGGCTGTGGATAAAGTAGTAGGAGACTGCCTTCTGCGGGGAATTTCTATGGAAGGGGGAATCCTTGTGTTCAGCGGCAGGGTTCCGGCGGAGATCCTCCAGAAAGTGGCCTCTATGGGCTGCCCGGTCATTATCGCCAAATCCGCGCCTACAGCCTGTTCCTGTCAGATGGCTCAGCGGCTTGGGGTGACACTGATCGGTTTTGCCAGAGATCAGAGATTCAATATTTATACGCATCCGGAACGGATTTACCAGTAATAACCGGGAGAAGATACATGATTTCAACAAATATTGGGGCTATCAAGAAATTGATAGCCCCATATGGGAAAAATATGTATTTGTGATCGGATTAAAAGGCTCCCGTTAGATTGCAGGGAACTGGAGATTTTTGTATTTTCCGTATTTTGCCTGGACAATATCCTGTTTTTTCATGAAATCAATACGTGTTGCGACGATTTCTTTCAGATGTTCCGCACGGGCTTCATTGATGTTTCTGTCTCTGATAAGACCGTTTTCTGCCAGTACGAATTTGTATTCTCCGTTTTCATCTTTTACCAGGTCTCCGCCTGCGCCGCATACAGCGCATTCAAACGGGAATTCGATGCCGTCCCAGTGTTTATCTCCTTTGTAGATAAGGGAAGAATGACATCTTGGACACATTCCCATATCAGGATCTCCCAGCCATCCACGTTCTTCTACCGGAGTCTGGATTGCCTTGATGATATTTTCACCCATTTTATGAGCGCGTTCAATCTGATCGTCTCTTAACAGAACATTGCCCGGACGTCCGTTTCTCGTAGCCATCATCTGATCCACTACATTGATAGACTGTGTGAACATGGTAGCGCCCATGCCCTCCAGAGCCAGTGTCTGCCAGTCGTGGCAGGAACCGCCTACTGCGATCAGACCGCCTACCATATGAGGATCTTCTTTTACTTCGCCGATTTCCAGACGGAAAGATAATTCATAAGCCAGGAATCTCTGAGCAAATTTCAGATACAGAGAACTTGGCGTCAGATCATAGGTAGGCACGCCTACGATAATACCGTTGCATGTCTGCATTTCGTTTACAATCTTGTCCATATCATCTTTGTCTTTCAGGATACATCCCTTATATGTACCCTTACCCATTGCTACATCACCCATCTGCATGGTACATGCTTCACAGCCGGTGCAGTGTTCAATGTGATAATCAAACAGATTGATCATTTTGCATTCCGCTCCGGCTTCCTGACAGGCCAGAAGCGCCTCTTTTACTAATATTTCACTGTTTCCATTGTGCCTTCCGGCTACGATACCTAATACTTTCATCCTGTTTTCCCTCCTGAGTTGTTTTCCGTGTAACCGTATATTAAAAGTACAAAAAATAAATACAACCTATTTTCATACGTTTTAATCTTAAACCCAAAGAGATTTTAACACTTTTGATTTAGGGTTTCAATTTATTGTATACAAAATGAAAATGCAAATATTTTATATTATTATGCCTTTTGGTAATGGAATAATTGCTTTTTGGTAATGAAACTGTTAGGATTAAGAAAAACAGCATGGATTGGAAAGGAACAGAATATGACCCTAAATCAGATGAAATATTTTATTGCGGTAGCCAGATGCTTAAATTTTACGGAGGCGGCAAAAAGTCTTTTTATCACCCAGCCGGCTCTGAGCCGTCAGATTGCGGCTATGGAGGAAGAGCTTGGAACAGAGCTGTTTGTCAGAGAGCGGAAAACGCTGAAGCTGACACCTGGAGGCAGTATTTTGTACAACGGACTGCCGGATCTGCTGAAAACATACGGGAATCTTATCCGGGAGGCCAGAAGCGCCAATCAGGGCTATGAAGGGCATTTAAGGATCGGGATCCTGGATGTATATGATATATCGGAGCTGTTTACAGATACGATACAGATTTTTCAGGAAAAATATCCACAGATCCAGCTGACAATGGAACGCTTTTCTTTGGGGGTGCTGCCGGATAATCTGTACGATGGGAGTCTGGATCTGATTCTGACTTACGGATTTTCTTTATTTGATAAGCCGAGTCTTATGACAGTGGATATCCAGAAATATGATTCCTGTATCATGCTCCACAGAAATCATCCCCTTGCTGACAAAGAAGGGGTGTCCCTGTCGGATCTGAAAAGTGAAATGTTTGTCCAGCTTGACAGAGAAGTAAGCGAGGAAGGCTATCAGTATATTATCAACCTCTGTGATAAATGCGGAATACATCCCAACATCAAACTGGTCAATAAAATGGAAGATGTGCTGTTGTGGGTGCAGACGGGAAACGCAGTAGCCATTACTACAGATAAAACCATTGAAAAAATGAATCCCTTTGTAGTAATACGTGAGATACCCGTGCCGGAGGCAAAGGGACATGATATTACCGTGGCATGGCTGAAGCAGAATTATAATCCGGCTATTGCGCTGTTTATGGAACTTCTGGAAAAACACAAAAAAGCCGCGGAACAAGAACAGGTTTAAGATGACCAGGTGTAACGCTGTTTTCCTTCCGTGGCTTTTCGGAAAAGTCAGTCCGCGTCAGAGGAAAGGGATGCTTTTTTATAGTCCCGGATATATGATCGGATAAAAGGGACTATATCGGCAGGACTGTTCAGATCAAATACCGGAAGGCTTGTTTCATAAGGGAAATCCGTAACAAGAGCCAGGCGGTTTTGAGGATTGCTCACAGGGGTTTCATGGTACCCTTTTCGCAGAAGTTCAATTTTCGGCATGTTTTCCAGTTTGTATCCTTCGGTGATAATAAGGTCTACGTTGCGGATTTGTGCCAGCAGAAAGGGCAGATCCGGATTTTCGCCGGGATGGGAGAAGATAGCCGCTGTCTGCCGGGCGCTGGTAAGGATTACATGGTCCGCTCCTGCGCAGGTAAAGCGGTAACTGTCTTTGCCGGGCTTGTCCATTTGAAAACCGTGGGCATCATGTTTTAAGACCGCCAGACGCAGATGCTCCTTTTTCAGCAGAGGGATCAGTTTTTCCAGATATGTGGTCTTGCCGGTGCCGGATCTGGCCGTAAAGGACAGGACGGGAATATCTCCCGGACCGGATACGGAAGGGCTGAAACCAGAGGGGAATTCTCCGGGATTTTTTGCGGCAAGCTGCCGGAGGCCGTAATAATAGGCCTGCATATCATTCATATTGAAAAACTGCTCTTCCTTGTGGAAGGTGTCGCAGATCACAGGAGGAAAGACGTCAAAAAGGGCTCTCAGGGCATAGGTCCCTTCTGTGATCAGTTTTTCCATTAGGGGAAGGAGTTTCTTTGTATAGGCCCCCTGGAGGGGCTGAAGACGGCCCTGGGGATTGCGTATCAGGCAGGCTGGGGCGTCAGGCTGGTTTTCCAGTGTTTCGCACAGGCGCATAGCCAGACCGGGATCAGAAAAGGGAGTGTCTACTGCGTTAAAGTAGACGATATCCTCGGGAATCTGTTTCAGACAGCTGTACAGTCCGCCCATGGGACCGATCCCCGGATACAGGTCCTGTATTTCCCTGCAGCCGCAGTAAGATTCATAGTCAAAATTTTTATCATGTTTATCCTGAACGGATACATAGATATTAGAAAAATATGGACGGAATCGTCTGATCTGGTATTTCAGCAGAGATTCCGCTCCAAAGGGAAGAAATGTTTTATCTGTACCCATGCGGCTGCTTTTACCGCCGCATAAAATAACAAGTGCGTGTTCCATAAGAAATCCTTTCTGTGTCCGCTCCTTGCAGCGGGCATATATTTTATACAGAAATTATTGTATGACGCAGTCAGTAAAACAGCAAGAGTTTTGTAATAAAAAACATCCCCGGACAGGACTTTCGTCCCGCCGGAGATGTATGTATTTGTTTGTCTTTTGCGATTATTTACGTCCAACCAGAGCGTCATCCAGCGGTTTGCCGGCTGCCTGTCTGTACTGATCGTCTTTTGCTTTTACATGTTTCGGGCTGAACAGAAGCATCAGGATGATGGCGATCACACCTGTAACTGCTGTTACAATAAACAGTGTTTTGTATCCGAAACCGAGAAGAAGCATTGCCACTACTGCAGGTCCAAGTGCGTTGATCAGGTTTGCGATGGGGTTAACTGCCGCAAATACGGTACCGAAGTCTTCACGGCGCCAGTACTGTGCTGCCAGTGAAACGGTGAAGTTGGAACCTGCGCCCATGAACAGAGCCAGGCAGATCAGAGCGCCAACCATAAGGCCTGCTCTCTCCGGACTGGAAAGGGCGCCTAAAAGGCCTGCCAGAGCCATGATAATACAAGCAAGAGTCATAGCTGCCTTTGTACCGAATTTGGAATCCAGAAGACCCAGTACGAAACTTCCGATGATACCAAAGATACAGATCATCAGCATAATGCCTGAGAATCCGCCGAATTTGTCAACTGCCTGACCCATAGTAGCGATGATCGCGTTGGACTGAGTCATCATACCTACGGAGAATGCAAGAAGAGCACCTGCCGGAAGTGTGATAAACCAGAAATCTCTTGTAGTCAGCGTATGGTTCAGTTTCCATACAGTTGTCTTTTTGTTTTCGATTTCTTCTTCCATCATTGCTTTCGCAACTTCCGGTGTCATGTTTGCGTC
>CAKNLF010000079.1 GCA_930989305.1 uncultured Roseburia sp.
CATGAATCATCTGA
Source organism: uncultured Roseburia sp. (assembly GCA_930989305.1). Lineage (GTDB taxonomy): Bacteria > Bacillota > Clostridia > Lachnospirales > Lachnospiraceae > Brotonthovivens > Brotonthovivens avistercoris. The sequence goes on from CAKNLF010000079.1 coordinate 15, forward strand.
TTTACGAAGGAGTCAATTCTCAGTCTGCCCAGCAGGACGCCATGTACTTGTCCATGTATTGCTCGAACGAAACGTTTCAGGTGATCCAGGGAATGGAGGAGCGTTACCGGATCAAGTACAAGCTGAAAGGAAGGAAACAGTTCGATGGAGATGTGCTGTGCCGAAATCTTCGGGACGGGATCTATCAGGTGCCCTTTGTGATCTACAGAGAAAATACGGAGAATGGCAATCACATGTCTATGGCAAATGAGGGATTTGAACATCCATGCGACCTGATCGTGCGGAAAGGGAAAGGGCTTGTACGGCTGCGTGCCCTGCCGCTGACTCACAGTTCCGCTGCAGGGGGCAGCCTGATGCGGGGAAAGATAGATACGCTGAAATATTATGACGGAGATACTTTTTGCGATACAGAGAAGAGAGGTGATTTTATACAGTTCCCGGCTCAGTTTCTCAGGTTTGTAAATATCGGGAACAGTACAGACTGCATTTTCCACGGAAGTATTTATTTAAAAATGACAAGCTCTGTGGGAATTGTCCATATGCCGGAGAGCAGGGCGATTTTTACTTTGATCCTTTGAAAAAGTTGCAGATGCGCTACAAAAAGAAATTTGTGCTATTTTCAGCCGCCGGAAAGGGCAAAGACAGTTTCATGAGATACGGATGTTGCGGATACGCTACAAAACACAGCGCATATTCCCTGAATGTTTGTGATACAATGGAGCGCGGATGAGAAAGAAATACCTGTATATTCCTTTGATGGTGTATAAAAGGTATATTTTTTTGAAAAGTGGTTAGGAAAAACTAACCAAAGAGAAAAGGGGAAATGCGACTATGATGATGAATAAACGTTTGATCCGTATGCTCCGGGACGGGAAAAAATATGTGGCGGGAAATGTGATCGCCCAGTGGCTGAGCCTGGTGGCCAATATGGTGCTTATTTTTCAGATCACAGCCATATTGCAGGATCTGGCGGACAGGCAGCTGGAGGAGCATGGGCTGATTCGATGTATTATTACCGCCGGGATCGTACTGGCAGTGCGCTATTTGTGTGCCAGAATCTCCAGCAGAATGAGTTTTCTTTCATCGAAAAGTGTAAAAAAGACGCTCCGCCGGAGCATTTATGAGAAGTTAATGAGACTGGGCGTATCCTATCAAGAAAAAGCGTCTTCTTCAGAAATCGTGCAGGTGGCAGTGGAAGGTGTGGATCAGCTGGAAACCTATTTTGGATCCTATCTGCCTCAGTTTTTTTACAGTCTGCTGGCTCCGGTGACTTTATTTGTGGCGCTGGCTTTTGTAAATCTGCCGGCTGCGGTGATATTGCTGATCTGCGTTCCTTTGATCCCAGGGGCGATTATGGGGGTGCAGAAGTTCGCCAAAAAGCTTTTGGCAGGATACTGGGGACAGTACACGGCAATGGGAGACAGTTTCCTGGAAAATCTTCAGGGATTGACCACCTTAAAGATTTATCAGGCGGATGAATGGAAAAACAGTGAAATGAACCGGGAGGCTGAAAAATTTCGGAAGATTACCATGAAAGTACTGACTATGCAGCTGAATTCCATTACCATTATGGATCTTGTGGCCTATGGAGGAGCTGCTCTGGGAATCATTATCGGAGTATGGCAGATGCAGGCGGGAAATGTGGGATTTGACGGATGTCTGGCGATCATTCTGCTGTCTGCGGAGTTTTTTATTCCAATGCGGCTGCTGGGAAGCTTTTTCCATATTGCCATGAACGGGATGGCGGCCAGTGAAAAGATATTCCGGCTGCTGGATCTGGAAGAAGAAAAACGCGCAGGGAAATCCTTCCCGGAAACAGGCAGGACGATTCGCTGTCAGGATCTTCATTTTTCCTATGAAAAAGACAGAGAAATATTAAAGGGGATTTCTTTTGAAATACCGGAAGGAAGTTTTATCGGAGTGGCGGGAGAAAGCGGAAGCGGAAAATCTACCATTGCCTCAATCCTGATGGGCCGGAATACAGGCTGGCAGGGAGAACTGCGCATAGGGGGACTGGATATGTCTGAGCTGGATGAGAAAGAACGGATGGAAAATATAACATATGTAAGCTATAACAGTTATCTGTTTCCGGGAACAGTCCGGGATAATCTGCTGATGGGCTGTCCTAACGCCAGTGAAAAGCGTCTTTGGGAAGTGCTGGAACAGACCCGGCTGGCGGACTTTTTAAGGAGCGGACAGGGGCTGGAAACCAAACTCACAGAAAGGGGAAGCAATTTTTCCGGGGGACAGAGACAGCGTCTGGCCCTGGCCAGAGCATTGCTTCATGACAGTCCGATCTATATATTTGATGAAGCAACGTCAAATATCGATCCGGACAGTGAAAATGATCTTGTTGCGCTCATCCGGGGACTGGCCGGAGAAAAGACGGTATTGATGATATCCCACCGGCTGCTGAATGTAGTGGGCGCGGACCGGATTTACGTTATGAATAGGGGAAAGATCGCGGAGGAAGGAACTCACGAAGAACTGCTCCAGAAAGCCGGCATTTATAAAGCCATGTGGGATATCCAGCAGGAACTGGAAGGATATGGAAAGGGGGAGGCTGTAAATGGATAAAAAAAGAAGCAATCCGGCTTTGTGTATGCGGCTGATCCGCCTGGTCAGACCTCTGGCCGGTTTTATGGTACTGGCGGTCTGCATGGGGGTCGCAGGAAACCTGTGCGCTGTTTTTATTCCCGTGCTGGGAACACGGGGGGTACTTGAAGTGCTGGGCGCGGTCCGGATATGGGATCTGAAATGGATCTTCGTGCTGCTGATCCTTCTTGCCGCGTCAAGAGGATTTCTCCGGTACGGGGAGCAGACATGCAATCACTTTATTGCTTTTAAACTGCTGGCGCTGATCCGGGATAAGGTTTTCAAAGCCCTGCGCAGACTCTGCCCTGCCAAGCTGGAAGGAAAAGAAAAGGGAAATCTGATATCTGTGATCACATCGGATATCGAACTTCTGGAAGTATTTTACGCCCATACGATTTCTCCTATACTGATCGCGTTTTTTATGTCTTTGATCATGTGTCTGTTTATCGGGCATTACCACCCGGGACTGGGTATTTTCGCCGCGGGAGCATATCTGGTGGTGGGCGTGGTGATCCCGGTCCTGATATCCGGGATGAGCCGGGATTACGGAGCTCTATTTCGGAAACAGACAGGAGAGCTCAGCAGCTATGTGCTGGACAGTTTAAGAGGTCTGGAAGAAAATATCCAGTATCGCATGGAGGAAAAAAGGCTGGAAGAAATGGACGACAGAGCGGATGCCCTGTCTGTTCAGGAGAGCAGGCTGAAAAAAACAGCGGGCCGCAATACGGCGTTAACCAATACCGCTGTGCTGGCGTTGGATCTGGGAATGCTGTTTTTGGCAGCGGCGCTGTATATGAGACATGCTGTTTCCTTTGAAGGAGCAGTAACCGCTGCGGTGGCGCTGATGAGTTCTTTTGGTCCGGTGATCGCCCTGGCAAATCTGGGAAGCACCCTTCAGCAGACGTTTGCGGCTGGTAATCGTGTAATGGATTTGCTGGACGAGGAGCCTGCGACAGAGGAGATCGCGGGGCAGCCGGAAACGGATTTTGACGGGGCGAAGGCGGAACATATAACATTCGGCTATGGAGAGGACATAATACTTTCCGATTTTTCCGTTGAAATCCCAAAAAACAGGATCATTGGAATCAAGGGCAGAAGCGGAAGCGGAAAGTCCACCTTTTTAAAGCTGATGATGCGGTTCTGGGAGACCCAAAAAGGGCGGATCCTGATCTCGGACAGAAATATCAACGGGATCAATACAGGAAATCTGCGGCAGATGGAAAGTTTTGTCACCCAGGAAACCCATTTGTTTCATGACAGCATTGAAAATAATATCCGGATCGCCAAATTGGACGCCACAAGGGAAGAAATCGAAAAGGCATGCAGGATGGCTTCCATACATGAATTTATATGCAGTCTGCCGAAAGGTTATGATACGCCGGTGGGAGAACTGGGAGATACGCTTTCCGGCGGAGAGAAGCAGAGGATCGCTCTGGCAAGAAGTTTTCTCCATGATGCGCCGCTGATACTCCTGGATGAGCCCACCAGCAATCTGGACAGCCTCAATGAAGGAGCGGTGCTGAAAGCGCTGGATGAGGAAAAAGAGGGGAAAACGATGATCCTGGTATCTCACAGAGAGTCCACAATGGGAATCGCGGATCAGGTATATGCTGTAGAAAACGGAAGGATGAGCTGAACGAAAATAAAAGGACATATGTGCTAAAGCACAAAAAAAATTGGAACTTTGCAGATTGTATTTTAGTTGAAAGCTGATAGAATATCACTATCAATAAAAGCAAAGGGGCTTTGAGATCACAGTTGTGATCTTGAAGTCCCTTTTTTCATTGAGATACGGCCGGCTGTATGTTCCGGCCGGGAAGGAGATCTTGAGATGAAAAAAGAAGAGATAAAAGAACTGCAGAAACATTATGTACTTCAGTCATGGAGCAAACAGAAAGGTCTGGACCCCATACCGGTGGAACAGGCGGAAGGAATATATTTTTACGATTATGACGGAAATCGTTACAGCGATATGTCGTCTCAGCTGGTGAATATGAATCTGGGATTCGGAAACCGGGATATCATAGAAGCCATCAAAGAACAGGCAGAGAAATTTTGTTTTATAGGACCATCCTATGCAGCAGAAAGCCGTTCCAAACTGGCCAAGATGATCGTAGATCTGCTTCCGGATAACTTCGGAAAAATCTTTTTTACCAACGGAGGAGCGGACGCCAATGAAAACGCGGTAAAAATAGCGAAAATGTATACGGGAAGATTTAAAGTGTTTTCCAGATACAGAAGTTATCACGGTTCCAGCTACGGAGCGGGAAATCTTACGGGGGAACCGAGAGGACTGACTCTTCAGCCGGGCATACCGGGATTTGTAAAATTTTTTGATCCCTACATATACCGGGAGTCCATTGCATTTGAGTCAGAAGAAAAAGCATCGGAGTATTACCTGGCAAAACTCAGAGAGCAGATTATTTATGAGGGAGCCGGCAATGTGGCGGCGATCGTGGTGGAAACAATAACCGGATCCAACGGCGTGATCATTCCTCCAAAAGGCTATATGCCGGGACTTCGAAAACTTTGTGATGAATTCGGCATTCTGCTTATCTGTGATGAAGTGATGGCGGGATGGGGCAGAACAGGAAAGATGTTCGCATTTGAAAATTTCGGGATCAAGCCTGATATAGTTACTTTTGCTAAAGGCGTTACCTGCGGATATGTTCAGCTGGGAGGCGTAGCGGTTTCAAAAGAAATCGCGTCCTATTTCGATGACCATGTGCTTTCCTGCGGACTAACATACAGCGGACATCCTTTGGCATGCGCGGCAGGAGTTGCCTGTGTAAATTATTACAGCAAAGCCAATATACTGGAAAATGTAAATCGATGCGGAAAGGTACTGGGACAGATTCTGGAATCTTTAAAAGAAAAACATCCCTGCGTCGGAGACGTACGATACATTGGACTTTTTTCCAGTATTGAGCTGGTAAAAGATAAAGAAACAAAAGAGCCTGTGGTACCCTATGGAAAAGATCCGGAAGGCATTATGCCGAAAATAGTGGGAATGCTGAAAGCAAAGAGATTTATGACATATTCCCATGAAAATATGATTTTTGTAAGCCCGCCGCTGATCATTACAGAAGAACAGCTTCGGGAAGAAATGGTGAAGATGGACGAAGTGCTTACAGAAGTAGATAAAATGCTGGATTGATCCTAATAAAAGAAAGAGGAAAACAGATATGGCACATTTTACATTGCCGGCTCATGTGATTACCGGTGAACATATATTAAAAGAAGCAGTTCCCTATTTCAAAGAAATGGGAACACAGGGACTGATCGTAACAGGCAGACATGTAGTGAAATCAGAAATGATGGAAGAACTGAAGACAGTCCTTAAGGAAAACGGCATCAGGTATACGGTGTTTTCCGGAGTATCAGGAGAACCGGAAGATTGGATGGCAGAAGAGGGAAAAGAACTGTATTTGAAAAACAGCTGTGATTTTGTTATCGGAATCGGAGGGGGAAGCGTTCTGGATACCGCAAAAGCAATTGCAGCGGCCGTTGCCTGGGACGGGGACCTGTCAGATTTTAACGGAGGCGAGATCACAAAATGCGCCTGCAGGATCGCGGCAATCCCTACAACGGCGGGGACCGGATCGGAAGCCACACGGTTTACTGTGATCACAGATACGAAACGGGATATTAAAATGCTCTTAAAAGGCAGCTGCCTGATGCCGTATCTGGCTGTGGTAGACGAAACTTATAATATGTCCGCACCAAAAACAGTGGCGGTGTCCACCGGTCTGGACGCTTTGACCCATGCGGTGGAAGCCTATATTTCCAAAAAGGCTATGGATCTGACGGATACGCTGGCGGTATCCGCAGTAAAACGGATACTGACCTATCTGCCAAAAGCCTGCCGGGACAGAAATGACAAAGAGGCAGGCCGTCAGATGGCGCTGGCAGCGCTGGAAGCGGGAATCTGCATCAATAATTCCAGCGTGACGCTGGTACACGGCATGAGCCGTCCGCTGGGCGCACTGTTCCATGTGCCTCATGGGATGTCAAACGCCATGCTGCTGTATACCTGCCTGACGTTTGTAAAAGACGTTTCCGGCAGACAGTTTGCGCAGCTGGCAAAAGAAGCGGGAATTGTGGACAGAGAAGAAAAGCAGGAACAGGCTGCAGAGGCATTTCTGAAAAAAATAAAAGAACTTTGCGATATTTGTCAGGTGCCATCCATAAAAGAATACGGAATTCAGGAAAGCTCCTATCTGGAGCAGATCGATAAAATGGCCCGGGATGCCCTGGACAGCGGGAGCCCTGCCAATGTCCGAAAAGAGATTTCCATGGAAGATGTAAAAGAGCTTTACCGAAAGGCCTATGAAAATAAATAAAAATATCAAAGGCGGCAAAGGAGCCGGGATGTGCAGGAAGTTGTAAGGCACAACCGTTCTTTGCCGCTTTTCTTATGGAGGTAGTCATGGAAGAAAGAATGAACAGCAAAGATGTGCAGATCCATATCAATCATGTGGGAATGACCTTTAAAGACAATAAAGGCAACGATATGGAAGCATTAAAAGATATTAATCTGGATATAAAAAAAGGAGAGTTTATTTCCCTGCTGGGGCCGTCCGGGTGCGGCAAGACAACATTGCTGCGTATCATCGCAGATCTGTTGAAACCGACGAAAGGATCTGTCCGCATTGACGGAATGATGCCCAGAGAAATACGGATGCAGCAGAAATTCGGGATTGTTTTTCAAAGTCCCGTGCTGCTGGACTGGAGGACCGTAAGAAAGAATATTGAACTGCCCTTAGAGATCATGCATTACGACGCTCAAAGACTTCCTGAGCGTTCTGCGGAAATGCTGAAACTGGTGGGATTGGAGGAATTTGCCAATCATTATCCCAAACAGCTCAGCGGCGGCATGCAGCAGAGGGTAGGGATTGCCAGAGCCCTGGGGATCGAACCTGAGCTGCTGCTGATGGATGAGCCTTTCTCCGCGCTGGATGAATTTACCAAAGAAAAACTCCATGTAGATATGCTGGATATCTGGGAAAAAACAAATAAAACGATTATTTTTGTTACTCATAATATCCAGGAAGCGGTGTTCCTTTCCAACCGGATCTGTGTACTCTCTCCCCATCCGGGACGTCTGTCGGCGGTAGTGGATGTGGATCTGCCGAAGAAACGTACGCTGGATATCAGAGATACCCTTCATTTCTCAGAACTGGTGGCAAAGGTAAGAAACAGTTTTGAAGGAGGCAGCCTATGAAAAAAATACGGAAACTCGGACAAAAAAAATGGCTGGTTACACTTGTTTGGGTCATAGGGATCGTGATCGTCTGGGAAATTATGGCGTTTCGTGTGGCTGCGGTAAAAAGAACACCGGAAAACATCCTTCCCCATATTTATCAGATCCTGTATTCCTTTATTGATTCCTCTCCGGTGGCAGGCGGACAGACGGCGCTTATGGTAGTTGCTTCCAATGCCGTGGCCACTCTTTTGAGAGCAGCGGTAGGTTTTTTACTGGGCATGGGACTTGGATTTGTTCTGGCGCTTCTGATGAAGCTGTCCGGAATAATTGAAAAACTGGCATTTCCTTATCTGATGTTGATCCAGATGATCCCAATCCTGGGTATGGCACCTATTATCCTGTCCCTTACCGGAGATATCGGAACCAGCCGTATTATCATAGCGGCTATCCTGACGTTTTATCCGGTAGCGGCAAATACACTGGCAGGTTTGAAATCTGTGGAGACAGAAAAATATGAGCTGATGTATTCCTACGCGGCACCAAAGAGAATGATCTACACGAAAGTGCTGATCCCGGCCTGTCTGCCCTACTTTTTCACAGGATTAAAGATCGCGGCGCCTATGGCGATCACCGCATCGATCTTGGTGGATACCCTTCAGGGAGACGGAGGACTGGGCTGTATGTTGTCTCAGTCGCTGCGACACGCAATGAGCATTTATGTATTCTGGGACATTGTCCTGGTAAGCGCAGTGATCGGTATTCTCAGTACCAAACTTATGGGATGGATCGAAGACCTGGTTTCACCGCTGAAACGGATTGACAGACAGATCGGCAGGAGGGGAGGAAAATAACATATGTATACAAGAAAAAAGAACATTTTTGTAAGAATGTCGGAGAATGTAAACGTTCAGAAAGCTCTTGGTGTTATTCTTCCGGTACTGCTGGGAATTGTCATATTTGTTTTATGGCAGACCCAGGTGATCCATAAGATTTTTCATGTAGATGTGTTCACCCTTCCGCTGCCTACGAGAATCGTATCCATTATGATCGACAATATATCCGACATCCTTATAAATACCAAAGCTACGGTTTTTGCGGCGGCAATAGGGCTTCTGATCGGGTCTGTGATCGGATATGTGATCGCCTGGGTAGCTGACCGGTGGAAAGGATTCGGCAGCGGCGGTCTGATCATTGTAACTGCCTTTAACGCGATTCCCATTGTTGCCCTTGCGCCGGTTATGACGAACTGGACGAGGGATGTAAGCCCCGACGCAAGTGTCCGAAGTATGGTGTCCAAAATACTGGTTGTCATGATCGTAAGCATTGCGTCTATGAGCATCAACGCCTACCGGGGGCTGACAGAATTGAAACCATACGCAATGGATATGATGACGTCCTATGCGGCAAAAAGAAGAGAGGTATTCTGGAAACTGCAGTTTCCCAACAGTGTACCCTACATTTTTACAGCGCTGCGTGTAAGCGCGCCCAACAGTGTGATCAGCGCTATTGTGGCGGAGTATTTTGCGGAATATATTATCGGCGTAGGACGTCAGATTCGGGAAAATATCGTACTGGCGCAGTATTCCACCGCATGGGCATACATATTGACCGCATGTATTATAGGTATCGTATTTTACGTTGTTTTGATGATAGTGGAAGCTATTATCCTGAAACATAGAAAATAATCAAAACAAGGAGGAAAATTTTATGATGAGAAAGAAATGGAAAAAGACAATAGCAGTGATCAGCACTGTTTCTATGGCAGCGATGCTTTTTGCCGGATGCGGCAGCAGCGGAAACAAAGATATGGGGAGCGGGGATCAGACGGGAGCCGACCTGACATCAACATCCATGACCAACGAAGAGATCATCAAAAAAGCCGCTTCGGAAGGAAAGATCGGAAACTGGGGTCTTGGAAATGAATATGAAGTGGAGGCCCTTCTGGAAAAATACGGACTGCCCACAGATTATCTGAGCCAGTCTTATGATATGGACAGCTTTGACAATGATTCCATTACCCTTGCGTCCGCTATGACATTCAACGAACTGGGACTGGTGAAAAATGACTACGAAGGCGCATACGGCTACGGCGATACAGTGGGCACCATTGATATGAATGAAGAAGGGGTGGCCATGCTGGAAGACAATCTGTTCTGTACAAGAGAATTCGCGGAACAAAATCCGAATACCGTAAAGAATTTTGTTTACGCTTCCATCAAAGGATGGGAATACGCCTGCGAACATCCGGATGAAGCTGCTGAAATCGTATACAAATACGGTTCTTCGGTATCATCGGAACATCAGGCGTATATGGCAGAAGAAGTTGCAAAGCTTGTAACAACGGATATGGATGGAAATCCGGTAACAGATATCGGAAAAATGGATGATGACGCAATGGAGCAGACGCTGGATCTGGCAAAGCAGTATGTGACCCTGGACGATGCGGCGGCAGCAAAAAAACTGAAGGATACGACGCTGGATTCTTTCCGGGATACTTCGTATTATGACGCGGCAGTAGCATCAACAGACGGAAAAGACCTTGGCACTCCTGAAAAAACAGATGTATCCATTCAGCTGAAATGGCTGCCTCAGGCACAGTTTATGGGCTATTATGTAGCGCTTGATAAAGGATACTACAAAGATGCCGGGCTGAATGTGGAAATTGTTCCGGGCGGCGGCGATATTTCCGAGACAACGGCAGTAAATAATGGAACCGTTGACTTCGGCGTTACCTGGGTGACCAATCTGGTTTCCGCCAATGCAGGAGGCATGGATCTGCTGGAAGTAGCGCAGATCTATCAGAGATCAGGTCTGGATCTTGTTTACAAATACAGCAATTTCCTGGAATAGGACCGGGAACAAGGAGTGAGAAGTATGATGGACTTAATATTTAAAAACGGCGCCGTAGTAACTCCCCAGGGAATAGCAAAAGCCGATGTGGCGGTAAAAGACGGCAAAATCGCGGCTCTTGGGCAAAATCTCGATCTGAAAGCAAAGGAAATCAAAGACGTTTCCGGCAGACTGGTTCTGCCGGGAGCGCTGGATGTCCATACCCATATGGCTATGCCCTTTGGCGGCACGGTTTCGGCAGACAGTTATCTGGCCGGAACCAGGGCGGCTGCCTGCGGCGGAGTCACTACGATTTTTGATTATCCGGTACAGCATAAAGGTGAGACCATATGCGGTCTTGTAGAGTCCAAAAAGAAGATACTGGAAAAAGAGGCCTGTGTGGACTATGCCATGCACTGCTGCATTACGGACCTGAACGGCGGCGAGATCCTGCAGGAAATGGAAAAGGCTGTGGAGCAGGGCATTACCAGTTTTAAATGTTTTCTCGTTTACAAAAAAGAAGGCATGATGGTGGACGACGGCATGCTTGTGCGTTTGATGCTGCGGGCAAAGGAACTGGGGGCTATGATCAATGTTCATGCGGAAAATCCGGACCTGATCGATCTGTATACGGAGCAGTTTCTGGCGGAAGGGAAGACCTCAGCCTGGTACCATTATATGAGCAGACCGGAATTTGTAGAGGCGGAGGCAGATAAAAGAACCGTTCACTGGGCAAGCCATCTGCATACGCCGGTATATCTGGTGCACATGGCGGACAAAGAAGGACTGGAAGCCTGTATAAAAGCAAAAGAAGAAGGACATGAGATTTATGTGGAAACCTGTCCCCAGTATCTGGAATTTACCTGCGACGTATATAAAAGAGAGGATGGAAGAAATTTTGTATGTTCTCCGCCTATGAAAGGCGAAGAAAGCAAAAGGGCCCTTTGGACAGCGCTGAAAAGCGGATTTATCGATACGGTGGCAACCGATCACTGTCCGTTTCAGTCATATGAAAAAGACTGGGGAAAAGATGACTTTTCCAAAATCCCCAACGGCTGCGCCGGTGTGGAAAATCTCTATCCTTATATGCTGGACGCGGCAAACAGAGGGGAAATTTCCTATGAGAGGGCTGTGGAAGTATGCGCGGCCAATCCGGCGAAAATCTTCGGCTGCGTGACAAAAGGAACCATTGCCCCCGGAAAAGACGCGGATATCGTGATCTACGATCCCCGGAAAGATTTTACCGTCAGCGTTTCCAATATGCATTCCGATTACGATCATACGATCTGGGAAGGAAAAAAGTTTCACGGATATCCGGTGCAGACATATCTCCGGGGACAGCTGATCTATGACAACGGAGTATTTACGGGAAAACCCGGTATGGGACAATATATCAAGCGTGTGCCGAAAAATGCGCGCAAACAGGGGTGATGGATTTGAAAGAACAAATATTTTTGACCAGGCAGGCGGACAATTGTCTGCTGTGCGGCAGCCCGTCCTGTGAGAAGGCCTGTGTCAGGCACCTGGCTATTTCGGAAGCGCTCCGATCCATCCGATTTGACAATGTGAGGACCGTATTGAAAAAAAAGACAGCCGCCGCCTGCGCCCAGTGCCCCAATCCGGCCTGTGAAGAGGGCTGCTGTCTGAAAGATACCGGAATACAGGTAAAGATCAAAGAGGTTATGGGAATTCTCCAGAAAATGGATCCGCCGGAAACAAAAGAAAATAAAAAAGCCAGTCTGGAAACAGTGCTTTGCGGCGTGCCCTGTGAAAATCCGTTTTTTTTGTCTTCCTCAGTTGTAGGAAGCAATTATGAAATGACGGCAAGAGCTTTTGAAATGGGATGGGCGGGAGCTGCCTTTAAGACCATCGGTATGTTTACGCCGGAGGAAGTATCTCCAAGATTCGCCAATCTTGCAAGAGGGGGACAGGGATTTGTAGGATTTAAAAATATCGAACAGATATCCGATCATCCG